>DASYGJ010000190.1:0-10024 GCA_035999915.1 Leifsonia sp. | reverse complement strand
AGAACAATTCCGGGCAGACCCGCACCGCTACCGACGTCGCCGACACGGCCGGCCTTGATCAGAGGTGCGACGATCGCACAGTTGAGGACATGCCGCGACCAGAGGCGGGGGAGTTCCAAGGGCCCGATCAGCCCGCGTTCTTCTCCCTGATCGGCCAAGTTCTGAGTGAAGCTGCGTGCCAGATCTATCCGATCGCCGAAGAGTGACGATGCAACTGCAGGCTCGACTTCGAGAGTCTCCGTCACGTCTGGTCCGTCAATGTTTCACGTGAAACTAGGCGGCCGTGATGACGGTGTGACGGTCGCGGCCCTCGCCGTGCGAGTTCGAAACGTAGCCACGCTCCGACACGATGTCGTGAACCAGTTTGCGCTCATAAGACGACATCGGGGGGAGAGCCGCCTGGGCGGATCCCTCTTCGAGGCGGGCGATGGCGCGCTCGACGAGCGTCGCCAGCTCCGCCTGACGCGCATCCCTCGATCCGCCGATGTCGAGAATCAGTCGTGAGAAGGATCCGGTCTTGTTCTGTACGGCCAGGCGCGTCAACTCCTGAAGCGCACTCACGGTCTCCGGCTTGGAGAGGAGGTGGAGGTTCGTACCATTCTCGGAGTTCACCGAGATGTAGGAACGGCCATTCCGCGCGTCGATGTCGATGTCGCCATCGATATCGGTGATGTCGAGAAGCTCCTCGATGTAGTCGGCGGCGATGTCGCCTTCGCGGTCGAGCTCGTCGGCGGTAGGTTCCGCGTACTCACGGCCATCGATCTGAGTGTCGTCCACCGACGGCGCATCGTTGGCGGCGAACTCGGGCTCGGTCTGCTGAACATCGGTCATCGTCGGATCCCTGCTACTTTCCGGTCTGTTTCTTGGCGCGGTTCTTGCCCACGGGCTGAACTCGCTGCGTGGTCTTCTTGGCGACATCGGTCTCGTTCACGCTCAGGATCACGGCGCCCTCTTCGTTGACAAGCTTTCCCTTGCGGGCGAGACGTGCCTCACGGGCCTTGGCAGCATCCGACCCGGGCGTCGGCATGTTGCGGATGACGAGGAACTGCTGGGCCATCGTCCAGATGTTCGAGGTCAGCCAATAGAACATGACACCGAGCGGGAAGGTGAAACCCGAGAAGAGGAACACGAAGGGAAGGAAGTAAAGCAGGATGCGCTGCTGTTTGAATTGCGGGCTCGCCTTGGTCTCCGGCGACATGTTCTTCGAAACGATCTGAAGCTGCGTGAGGAACTGCGACCCGGTCATCAGAACGACCATCACGACCGCTATGACCATCACCACGGGCTCCTGCGGGTGCGCATTCATGGCGCCCGAGAAGCTCTGGTGAAGCGGCGCGAGACCGAACAGCGAAGAATTGCCGAATTGCTTGGCGAGGTCAGCGTTGAGCGGACCCACGCCGGCATGGCCGCCTTGTGCACCATTCAGAACCTGGAAGAGGCTGAAGAAGATCGGCATCTGCAAGAGGAGCGGCAGGCACGAACTAAGCGGGTTGGTGCCCGTCTTCTTGTACAGCTCCATCGTCTCGCGGGACATGGCCTCACGCGAGAACTGGTCTTTCTTGCCCTTGTACTTCTCCTGGATCTTCTTCAACTGCGGAGCGACTTCCAGCATCCGGCGCTGGTTTTTGATCTGTCGGACGAAGATCGGGATGAGCGCAGCACGCACGACCACGGTCAGACCGACGATCGCGAGCACCCAGGTGAGGCCGGCCGCGGGATCCATACCGATACTGGTCAGGATCCAATGGAAGGCGACGAGGATCAGTTCCACAACCCATTTGATGGGCCACAGAATCGTTCCGAGGAAGTCGAACATGTGGGTGCTAGGCCTTTCCCTGGCTGACGGCGACGACGAATCCGAACGGAGTCACGCGGTAGCGACGTGTTTTCTTGTGGGGGACATCATCGACCCCACCGGCTGCCCACGGGTGGCAGCGCACGATGCGCCTGATCCCGAGCGCTGACCCGACCACCACACCGTGTTCCTGAATCGCTTGAAGCGCGTAGGCGGAGCACGAAGGATAGTAGCGGCAGACGTCACCGTACAGCGGCGAGATCACCGCACGGTAACCGCGCAGCAGGAGAACAGCGACATTCCTCGGCATTAAGAGCACAGCTGTTATGGCGGTGTTCATCGACGGGAGTTGCCTCTGCTAGTGATGCGGCTGACGGAGCGGGAGATCTCTTCGTGCAGGGTAGCCCACTCCGCTTGAGGGGAGCCTGGTAGTGCCCTGATCACGACGTCCACGCCCGGCGTCATCTGGGGGAGCAATTCGTAGGCGATGGCCTTGAGCCGCCGTCGCACGAGATTGCGCCGGTTCGCGATGCCCACCGTCTTCGCGACGATAAAGCCGAATCGCACCACCTCGGAGTGCGGATTGGGGCGGAGGTAGGTCACGGAGTTCGCGTCTGTCGCGCGCACACCCCGGCGTACCGTCGCCTTGTAGTCCGCCCCTCGCGTGATGCGATTGGCCTTGGCGAGCACCGTACGGTCTAGGCGGAGAGTTTGGTGCGACCCTTGCCGCGGCGGGCAGCGAGGATGGCACGGCCGGCACGGGTACGCATCCGCAGGCGGAAGCCGTGGGTCTTGGCGCGCTTGCGGTTGTTCGGCTGGAACGTTCTCTTGCTCATATCAATCTCCGTGTGGTCTCTTAACAGGCCGGTGCTGAATGATGGGCCAGCACGGGGAGGCCATGAAAAGTTTTTGGGCAGCCTGAACGGCTGAAGTCAACTGGTTAAAGCTACGGCGTCGGCTGCCGGAGGTCAAACCGATCGAGCCAAATCCATTGATTATGCACAGCATTGGCAGGGAACCGAACAGCGACGCGCCGTCGTATGCCGCTTGACGAATTTGATACCCCGCCTGTGGACAAGTTACCTTGAGGACGAAAGTTATCCCCAGCCATACCCAAAAAGGGCCGGAGATCGCTACGGTATTGCACACACAGCGGTGGATAACTCTGTGAATACCTTCCCGGGGGCGAACGCTGCTTCCGGTCCGACGACCGGGCCACGACGTTGTGGCTTCCCCGTCGGTTGACGGCATCCACACGACGATGAATACGGGGAACGATGGCAGGCGGCGAAGAGTCCATATCTATGGCATGGCAGACCGTGCTCGACTCATTGGAGACGGATGACCGCATCACGCCCCAGCTCCACGGATTCCTGAGTCTGGTCGAGCCCAAGGGCATCATGGCCGGCACGTTCTACCTCGAGGTGCCCAACGAGTTCACACGGGGAATGATCGAACAGCGCAGCCGAGTCCCGCTGCTCAATGCGATCGGCACCCTCGACGACACTCTCGCTGTCAGTACCTTCGCGATCGTCGTCAATCCTGAAATCCAGCAGGAGACCATGGACGGCCCGACCGAGCCGTCTGAGGCCGCATACATCGAAGTGCCGATGGTGGCCGCGACGGAGATCACCGCTCCTGCGCGAAACAGTGACACCCGCCTCAACCCGAAATATAGTTTCGACAACTTCGTCATCGGCCAGTCAAATCGATTCGCTCACGCCGCGGCTGTCGCCGTGGCCGAGGCGCCGGCCAAGGCATACAACCCGCTTTTCATCTATGGCGACTCCGGTCTCGGCAAGACCCACCTTCTCCACGCCATCGGTCACTACGCGATGAGCCTCTACCCGGGCATCCGGGTTCGTTACGTCAGCTCCGAGGAGTTCACGAACGACTTCATCAACTCGATCGCGAACAATCGCGGCTCGTCCTTCCAGGCCCGCTACCGAAACATCGACATCCTGCTGATCGACGACATCCAGTTCCTGCAGCGGGCGGTGGAGACCCAGGAGGCGTTCTTCCACACCTTCAACACGCTGCACGACCACAACAAGCAGGTGGTCATCACCAGCGATCTGCCGCCCAAACACCTCACCGGTTTCGAAGATCGGATGCGCTCGCGCTTCGAATGGGGACTGATCACGGATGTGCAGGTCCCCGACCTTGAAACGCGCATCGCGATTCTGCGCAAGAAGGCGCAGAGCGAGAAGATCCAGGTGCCCGACGACATCCTCGAGTTCATGGCGTCGAAGGTCTCGAGCAACATCCGTGAGCTTGAGGGCACCCTGATCCGGGTCACCGCGTTCGCGAGTCTGAATCGCACGCCCGTCGATATGCCCTTGGTTCAGACCGTGCTGAAAGACCTGATCACCCTCGACGACGACAATGTCATCGCACCGACCGACATCATCACGAACACGGCCGACTACTTCAAGCTCACGGTCGACGACCTCTACGGTTCCAGCCGATCGCAGGCCGTCGCCACGGCACGTCAAATCGCCATGTATCTGTGCCGCGAGTTGACCAATCTGTCGCTTCCGAAGATCGGCCAGTTGTTCGGCAATCGAGACCACACCACGGTGATGTACGCGAACAAGAAGATCAGCGAGCTCATGAAGGAGCGGCGCTCGATCTACAACCAGGTCACCGAGCTGACCAGCCGTATCAAGCAGAACCACCGTTACAGCAAATAGCCGACGGCGAAGTTATCCACACCCTCTCCCCAAGCTGGGGAGTACGCATATTTCGCACATGTGGATAACTTGTGGACAACTTGTCCGAACTCCGCCTCGAGTTGGGGACGAATCCGGTCGGGCTGTGAATTGCACCCCCTCAGCGACGACGTCATCACCCCGCTCCACACCCGTCGTCCCCAGGTCATCAACAAGCGACAATGCTGTAGTTCCCAGTCATGTGCTGGACTCCACCGAGTTATCCACAGTTTCCACAGCGGTTAACACGATTAATCCTTAATTCTCTTTAGCATCCAGGCCGACAACCTTCGCCCCAACAGAATCACAACTCTTACCGACAGGGGCAAGCGCTAGGATTTGTCACGATCTATTGCCCGCCTACGACAGAGGTGACTTCGTGAAGTTCCAAGCCAACCGGGATGTCTTCAGCGAAGCTGTTTCGTTCGCCGTCAAACTCCTTCCACAGCGGACGACGCTTCCGATTCTGAGCGGTGTGCTGATCGAGACGACCGACACCGGACTCCAACTCTCGTCATTCGATTACGAGGTCTCGGCACAAACCGAGATCGCCGCTGATGTCGAGGAACCCGGTCGCGTACTCGTCTCCGGTCGTCTTCTGGCCGAGATCGCGGCGAAGCTGCCGAACGCTCCGGTTCAGTTCTCGACCGAGGACTCCAAGATCATCGTGCGCGCCGGATCCGCAAACTTCACGCTCCTGTCCATGCCGGTCGAGGAATATCCGAGCA
The DNA here is from genome assembly GCA_035999915.1 of Leifsonia sp. Classification (GTDB taxonomy): domain Bacteria; phylum Actinomycetota; class Actinomycetes; order Actinomycetales; family Microbacteriaceae; genus Leifsonia. Next base: position 4,790 of record DASYGJ010000190.1, on the reverse strand, counting down.
TCCCGCAAGTCGGAGGTGAGGCTGGACTCGTCCCCGCCGACCAGTTCGCGGAGGCTGTCGCCCAGGTCGGCGTCGCAGCGTCCCGCGATGATGTGACTCCTGTGATCACCGGAGTCCAGCTGGAAGTCGGCGACAACACTCTGGGCCTGGTGGCGACCGACCGCTATCGCGTCGCGGTTCGGGAGATCAACTGGGACAACGGCACAACGTCGGGCGACCCGGTGACAGCCCTGGTGCCGGCGCGTACTCTCACCGAGATCGGCAAGACACTTGGTCACAGCGGCACCATCGCCGTATCGATCACCAACCGCGATGACCGCGAACTCATTGCGTTCACGGCTGACAAGAAGACCGTCACGTCGCTGCTGATCAAAGGGAACTTCCCTCCGGTTCGCAGGCTCTTCCCCGACACGGTGGACAACTATGCGGTCGTCAACACCGCCGAGCTCATCGAAGCGACCCGTCGCGTCTCCCTCGTACTCGAGCGCGAAGCCGCCCTGCGGTACACCTTCTCTGCGGAGGGCCTCACTCTCGAAGCGATCGGCTCGGAGCAGGCTCAAGCATCGGAAAGCATCGACGCTCTCCTCACCGGCCAGGAGACTGTGGTGTCACTGAAACCACAGTTCCTGCTCGATGGTCTTGGTGCCGTGCACTCGGAATTCGTGCGCATCTCGTTCACCAAGACCGACAATCCCAACAAGCCAGGTCCTGTGCTGATCACAAGTCAGACCTCGAAGGACCAGGCCGGCGCGGACAACTACAAGTATCTTCTGCAGCCCAACCTGCTGCTGAGATAGCGGTTCGTTCGCGCGCCAGAGAACAAGAAGGACAATCATGCATATCGGCCTCATCGGTCTCGGAAAAATGGGCAACAACATGCGTGCCCGCCTCGAGAAGAACAACATCGAGGTGACCGGTTACGACACGAACCCCGACGTTTCGGATGTGGGGACACTCGCAGATCTCGTCGCTGCGCTCCCCACGCCGCGCACTGTCTGGATCATGGTGCCCGCGGGCAAAGTCACGGATGCGGTCGTGAACGATCTCGAACCGCTTCTCGAAAAGGGTGACCTCGTCATCGACGGCGGCAACTCACGGTTCACTGAGGACTTCAAGCACGCCGCGCAGCTCGCACCCAAGGGCGTGGACTTCATGGATGCGGGAGTCTCGGGCGGAGTCTGGGGCCTCGAAAACGGCTACGGGCTCATGGTCGGCGGCAGCAAAGAGCAGGTCGAACGCGTCATGCCGATCTTCGACGCCCTGCGCCCGGAAGGCCCGCGAGACGAAGGATTCGTGCACGTCGGAGAGGTCGGGGCCGGCCATTACGCCAAGATGGTGCACAACGGCATCGAGTATGCCCTGATGCAGGCCTACGCCGAGGGGTACGAACTTCTCGACACCCGCAAAGACATCATCCACGACGTCACGGGCACGTTCAAAGCCTGGCAGCGTGGGACGGTCGTGCGCTCCTGGCTGCTCGACCTCCTGGTGCGTGCGCTAGAACAGGATCCCGAGTTCGAACACATCGAGGGCTACGTTCAGGATTCCGGTGAAGGTCGCTGGACCATCGAGGAAGCCCTCGAGAACGCCGTTCCCGTTCCCACGATCAGCGCATCGATCTTCGCGCGTTTCGTCTCGCGCCAGGAGGATTCGCCGGCCATGAAGGCCGTCGCCGCCTTGCGCAACCAGTTCGGCGGTCACGCCGTCAAAGCCGTCGACTAGTCTGCGCGGTTCTCAAAGAGAGTGCGTGTCACCCACCTGTCCTTGACCGATTTCCGCAACTACAGAACTGCGGAAGTTCCGATTGCGGCCGGCGCGAACCTTTTCGTCGGCCGCAACGGCCAGGGCAAGACCAATCTCGTCGAATCGCTCGGTTACCTGAGCACCCTGGGGTCTCATCGGGTCTCGAGCGACCAGGCAATGATTCGAAAGGATGCGGAGTCCGCCATCGTTCGGGCACGCATCCAACACGACGGTCGTGAACTTCTCGTCGAGGTGCAACTCAATCGCGCCTCGGCCAATCGCGCACAGGTGAATCGATCGGCGATCAAGACCCGGGAGCTGCCGCGGTACTTTTCGAGCGTGCTGTTCGCTCCGGAGGATCTGGCGCTCGTTCGAGGTGAGCCGAGCATCCGGCGCCGTTTCTTCGATCAGCTCCTCGTTCAACGCAACCCGCGCTTTTCCGGGGTACTGGCCGACTACGACCGGGTGCTCAAGCAGCGGAACACGTTGCTCAAGTCGGCTCGGGCATCCGGCTTGCGTGAGGGACGGCTGGGAACACTCGACATCTGGGATGAGCGTCTGGTGGCGCTCGGCTCCGAACTGGTGGATGCGCGGGTCGAGCTGGTCAACCGGCTCACGGATCCACTGATCGAGGCGTACCGGTCCGTGGCCGGCGACGATCACCACCCACGGCTGCTCCCACTGCTCACGGTGCGTGGAGCTGAGGTCGACGATTCGGACGCGGATCCTTCGGCGAGCGAAGCGTCCATAACCGACTCAGCAGGTTTCAATACGGCGGAAGCCTTTCGGCAGGCGCTTACAGGCGTTCGCCGCAAGGAACTCGACCGGGGTCTCACCCTGATCGGACCACACCGTGACGACATCCTCTTCGAGCTCAACGATCTGCCGGCGAAGGGTTATGCGAGCCATGGCGAATCGTGGTCGTTCGCGCTCGCGCTCAAATTAGCGTCCGCGGAGCTGCTCCGGCAGGAATCGACCACGGGGGATCCGGTGCTCATCCTCGACGACGTCTTCGCCGAACTGGACCAGACAAGGCGGCGGATGCTCGCAACCGCTGTTGCCGGTTACGAACAGGTGCTGATCACGGCGGCTGTCTTCGACGACGTTCCCGTGGAGCTGACCGCCCACACCGTTCGGATCGACGGTGGGGCGGTGATCGACGCGACGATTGCGGAGCCAGTCGGTGAGGGTGACCATGGCTGACGATGGGTATGCGCCAACGGAGGCCTCCGCGGTCTACCTGCGATTCCGCGAAATCTTCGGTGGTGTGCCGGCGAAGTCGCGCCGCGTGAAGCGGAGGGATGATCCAGACCCCAGCGCGAGCCAGCCCTTCGGAAAAGGGCGCGATCCTCGCGGGTTGGGGGATGTCGTGGATGCGCTGACAAGCCAGCTCGGCTGGACTTCATCGCTCGCACAGTCCGACCTTTTGGCCGGATGGCTTGAGCTGGCCGGCGAAGAGACCGCCAAACATGCCGTTCCGGAGGGAATCTCCGAGGGAGTTCTGACCGTGCGGTGCGAGTCGACGGCCTGGGCGACACAATTGCGGATCATGCGCTCCGACCTTCTGGTCAGAATCGCGGAAAGGTTCCCGCAAGCGGACATCGAGTCAATTCGTTTTCAGGGGCCAGACGCACCCTCCTGGAAAAGAGGCCCCAGGTCGATTCCAGGGCGCGGTCCGCGCGATACTTACGGTTGAGTGCACAAAAGAGGTCATCGACACAAAAAGAACGCGTCAGACGGGCGATTTTGGCCGAACGCCGCGTCCACTCTTGGTAGACTGGCGAGGTCACACTGAGTGCGGTCAGGAGCCTAATTTCATATGACGTTGGAACCAACCAAGGCCGAGTCTGAACATGTCTACGGCGCCAATGAGATCCAAGTTCTCGAAGGTCTCGAAGCCGTACGCAAACGACCCGGAATGTATATCGGTTCCACCGGCCCTCGCGGACTCCACCATCTCGTGCAGGAGATCGTCGACAACTCGGTCGACGAGGCCATGGCAGGGCACGCGGACAACATCGACGTGACCATCCTTCACGACGGCTCCATCCGTGTCGTCGACAACGGTCGCGGTATTCCGGTCGACATCCACCCGGTCGAGAAGATATCGACGGTCGAGGTGGTTCTGACGATCCTGCACGCCGGCGGAAAATTCGGCGGTGGCGGCTACGCGGTCTCGGGCGGTCTGCACGGCGTGGGAAGCTCCGTGGTCAACGCGCTCTCCGAGCGACTCGACGTCGAGGTGCGCCGGCAGGGGAACGTCTACCGGCAGAGCTACCGCAGCGGTGTTCCGCAGGCTCCGCTCGAAATGGGTGAGGCCTCCGACGAAACCGGTACCACCATCACCTTCTGGCCGAGCAAAGAGACGTTCGAGACGGTCGAGTTCGACTACGACACCCTCCGCACCCGCTTTCAGCAGATGGCGTTCCTCAATAAAGGCCTCCGCATCGCGTTGACGGATGAACGGCCGCACGACGACGAGGAGGAGAACCGTAGCGATGTCTTCCTCTACGAGCAGGGCCTCACGGACTATGTGCATTACCTCAACTCCGCGAAGAAGGCGGAGGTGGTGCACGACGAGATCATCTCCTTCGAATCCGAGGACACGGAACGCAAGATCTCACTCGAGGTCGCGATGCAGTGGACGACCGGCTACAACGAAAGCGTGTTCACCTATGCGAACACGATCAACACGCACGAGGGTGGCACGCACGAGGAAGGTTTCCGTGCGGCACTCACCACGCTGGTCAACCGCTATGCGCGTGAGAAAGGCATCCTCAAAGAGAAGGACGACAATCTCTCCGGCGACGATGTGCGTGAGGGGCTGACCGCGGTGGTCTCGATCAAACTCGCCGAACCGCAGTTCGAGGGTCAGACCAAGACGAAGCTCGGAAACACCGAAGCCAAGGCGTTCGTGCAGAAGGTCGTGGGTGATCAGCTCGGCGACTGGTTCGATCGCAACCCGAACCAGGCGAAAGAGATCATCCGAAAGTCGCTCCAGGCCGCTACGGCCCGGCTTGCCGCTCGCAAGGCGCGCGAGACGGCTC
>DASYGJ010000185.1:0-2690 GCA_035999915.1 Leifsonia sp. | reverse complement strand
GGTGGTCGCCACGGGCGCCGAAGCCGCCGGCCATCGGGTCTCCTTCCTCCGCACCGCGGAAGACTCCCTGGTCGGGACATTCGCGCTGATCCCCCAGGTCGCCGACGCGGTCGACGTGCCCGTCATAGCGGCGGGCGGCATTGCCGACCGCCGTGGAGCGGCAGCCGCGCTGGCCCTCGGCGCTGACGGGATCCAGGTGGGCTCCGCCTTTCTGCGCACGCGGGAGTCGGCGGCCACGGATGCGCACCGTCAGGCGATCGCCTCTGCTGCGGCGGATGACACAGTGCTGACCCGCGCGATGAGCGGGCGACTTGCGCGCGGCATCCCCAACCGCGCGATGCGTCAGATCGAGTCGACGGGATCGGTCGCGCCGTTCCCCGCGCAGAACTGGCTCACCGGACGTTTTCGCACCGAAGCGGGGCGGATCGGTCTGGGCGAACTGCAGTCGTTGTGGGCGGGGCAGGCGGCGGGGCTGTCGCAGTACGAATCCGCCGCCGAGGTCTTCGCAGAATTGGCTGCCGGGCTCGGGGCCGGACGCCCCTCGCGGCCCGAAGACTGAACGACGGGCGCGTCACTCCTCGCCGATGTCCTCGTTCCAGAGTTCGGGATGGTGCTGGATGAACTCGCCCATCATGGCGATCAGCTCCGGGTCGTTCAGCACGGTCAACTCGGCGCCGTTGGCGGCAACCCAGTCTTGACCGCCGAGGAAGTTCTGGTCGTCGCCGACGATGACGCGCCCGATGCCGAACTGCCGCACGAGCCCCGAGCAGTACCAGCAGGGCGAGAGCGTCGTCGCCATCACGGTGTCGCGATAGGAGCGTTGGCGGCCGGCGTTGCGGAACGCGTTCGTCTCGGCGTGCATCGATGCGTCTCCGTCTTGGACGCGCCGGTTGCGGCCGCTGCCGAGCAGGCGCCCTTCCCGGTCGAACAGCGCAGCGCCGATCGGGATGCCACCCTCGGCCGCCCCTGCACGAGCCTCGGCGGTCGCGACCGCCAGCTTCTCCGTGTCGGTGCGATAGAACCGCTCGGGGGTGCCGGTCACGCGACGTCGTCTGCGGCGTCGACGCCGACGATGATCGCAGGCTCGGTGTCCAGGGGCGCACCGAGCTCGACCTTGAAAGCGCGGAACAGGATCCAGTAGAGCGCCGCCGCGAGCAGGAAGCCGACGAGCGGGGTCAGGTCGCCGATCGGCGTCGCCTTCGCGATGGGGCCGGTGTAGAACGTCTGGTTCGAGAACAACCAGACCGAGACGACGGCCGCGACGATCAGAGCGATCGCACCGGCCGGGTTGCGGTGCTTGGCGTGGCTCGGCACCAGGCTGGCGATCTCGGTGCCACGGCGCAGGAGGCGGTCGGTGAGCACCACGCCGAGCCACGGCGCGATCCAGTACGCGATGACCAGCAGGAAGTTCTCATAGTTGGTGCCCGCATCGGGCAGGGCGCTCCACGCGATGAAGAAGCCGATAACGCCGAAGCCGAGTGCGACGATGGCGCGCCGCAACGCGAACGGGATCTTGACGCCGGCGGCGAGGAACGACATGGCGCCCGAGTAGATGTTGAGCGCGTTGGCCGCGATGGCGCCGACCGCGATGGCCAGCAGCGTCAGGTCGCGCACGACGACCGGCATACTCGCGGTGAAGGATGCGGTCGGGTTGTCCAGGTTGAAGCCCGCGATCGTCGCGGCCGCGGCGCCGGCCGCCATCAGCACGACACAGCTGGCGAAGTTGCCGAGGCCCGCCGCCCAGCCGACGATCTTGCGGCTGGTGTTCGCCGGGAGGTAACGGCTGTAGTCAGAGGCGTACGGGTTCCAGCCTGCGGCGTACCCGAATGCTGCCGCCGCCGTGAGGGTGAAGCCGGCGAAGCTGAAGCCGCCTCCCTTGACCGGCCCGCCGATGTTGGCGTGCAGGAAGATGGTCACCGTCGCGACCAGGAAGATCGCGCCCAGGATATACGTCGCGTACCGCTCGAACAGCTGCACGAAGTCGTGGCCGACGAAGGCGACGACCACCTCGATCGCGACGACGATCAGCAGCGCCAGCACGGTCGGCATCCCGGTCAGCGTGGCGAGTGCGAACGCGCCGCTCACCGAGTTCACGGCGAACCAGCCGAGGCCCGCCATGACCGTGTTGAGTGCGGCCGGCAGGATGTTGCCGCGGAGGCCGAACGCCGTGCGGCCGATGACCATCTGGGCGAGCCCCTCCCGCGGCCCCCACGTGGAGAGGATGCCCTGGGTCAGCGCGCCGAGTGCGGTGCCGAACACCAGCGCGAGCATGGCCTGCCAGAAGCCGAGCCCGAAGACCGCCACCGCGATCACGCCGACGAAGATCGTCGCGAACTCGAGGTTCGGCGCGGTCCACGTGGCGAAGAGCTGCCACGGGGACCCGTGTCGCCGCTCCGGCGGGATCGCCTCGATGCCTCCGCTCTCCACGCTGGTGGCGCTGCTTCGTGGAGCGCGAGCTGGTTCGGTGCTGATCGTCGGCGCAGTGGTCATGCCTCAAGCGTACAAATAGTCGCCGTCCGATTTTCCACCTCCGGCGAGTCGTCACAAGTTGTTTACACATCCCAAGCAAAGAGCGTCACGCCGAGCTGGATCATCCGGCAGACGGATGCGGGGATGGCAAGCCGGATCTAGCGTAAGCACATGAGAGTCATCGACCGCCTCGTTCCGTGGCTGATCGGCGCGTTCGTTCT
>DASYGJ010000177.1:0-12664 GCA_035999915.1 Leifsonia sp. | reverse complement strand
GCGCGTGCGCGCGGCCTGACGGCGTTCACGAGTGAGGAGTTCCCGGCATCCCCGTATGCGCTGCCCGGCTCCTTCGACTCGGCGCTGCTGGCGCACGTGGTCGAGCATCTTCACCCCGACTTCGCCGTCGAGCTCATCAAGTGCTACCTGCCCTATGTGAAGCCTGGCGGCCAGGTCTGCTTCATCACGCCGCAGGAGCGCGGCTACCGAACGGACGCGACTCACGTGACGTTCGTCGATTTCGACGGGCTCGCCGCGTTGTGTCGCCGGTTGGGGCTGATCCCGACGCGGCAGTACTCGTTCCCTTTTCCGCGGGCTGTCGGACGGGTCTTTCCGTACAACGAGTTCGTGCTGCTCGCGCGGAAGCCCGGACCCGCCGCTCCGCCGCCCCCGCCGCCCCGTCGACCCCGTCGACCGCGCACAAAGTAACAGCCGAGTCCACGAACTCTCTGCGGACTCGGCGGTTTTTAGCCCATTTTGTGTGGACTCGGCGGTTGGCGGAGGGGCGAGCGACAGGGCGGAGGGGAGAAGCGGAGCGGGAGCTACTCGGCGGGGGAGGCCTGCCGGCTGAGTTCCACGTCGTCGACGCGGGCGCGCGGCATGGCGAAACCCGCGGCGATCGTCAGCACCGCCACCACGGCGACGGCCACGAAGACGGCCGTGGATGCCGCCTGCACCACGGCAGGATCGTGCTCGCCGCCGCTCGAGCCACCGATCGACCCGGCGACGGAGCCTGTGATGATCGCATTGGCGATCGCGCCGAACACGGCGACCCCGAGCGAACTCCCGATCGAACGGGCGAACAGGTTTGTGCCCGTGACGACTCCACGCTCGTTCCAGGCGACGCTCGACTGGGCCGCGATCAGTGTCGGGGTGGCGACGAGACCCATCCCGAGCCCGACGATGAAGCAGCTGACCGCCACGAACAGAACGCTCGGGTGCGGCGCCGTGATGGCCAGCACCAGCGCGCCGACGATGGCGATCGACGTGCCGAGCAGCGCTGTGTTTCGAAAACCGATGCGCAGATAGAAGCGTCCAGAGAGGGCTGCGGCGATGGGCCAGCCGATCGTCAGAGCGGCGACCGCGAGTCCGGCGATGATCGGCGCGACGTGAATGGTCCCCTCAAGATACGTGGGCACATAAGAGGTGAGGCCGATCAGGATGGCGCCGACGCCGAGCGAGATGAGCGTGGTGGTCACGAGCAGCCGTTTTGAGAAGACCCAGAGCGGCAGGATGGGTTCCGCGGCCGTGCGCTCGATCAGCAGGAACGCGACGAGCAGCAGCCCGCCGACTCCGAATGCTCCGATGCTCCAGAGGGAATTCCACGCCCACGCCTGACCGCCCTCCAGAACGGCCAGGATCAGCAGACTCATTCCGATCGTGAGGGTGATGGCTCCGCCATAGTCGATGCGGTGTCTGCGCGGCTCGATCTTCTCGTGGAACGTGCGGACGAGCATCCATGCCGCGAGGATGCACAGCGGAACGTTGACGAAGAAGATCCACCGCCACGTGGCGAACTGTGAAAAGACGCCGCCGAGTGTGGGCCCGACGACGGACGAGAGCGCCCACACACTCGCGAGATAGCCCTGCACCTTCGCGCGTTCGGCGACCGTATAGATGTCGCCTGCGATCGTCACGGCCATCGGTTGCACCGCGCCGGCGCCGAGACCCTGCACGGCACGGAAGGCGATCAGCGCGGGCATGCTCCACGCGAAGCCGCACAGGATCGATCCCACCAGGAACAATCCGATGCCGATGAGCACGATGGGTTTGCGTCCGATGGTGTCCGACAGTTTTGCGTACACGGGCACCGTGGCGGCTTGTGCGAGCAAGTACACCGAGAACAGCCACGGGAATTGCGTGAACCCCCCGAGGTCTTTGACGATCGACGGGACGGCCGTGGCCAGGATCGTCGAATCGATCGCGACGAGCCCGGTCGTGAGCATCAGCGCGATGAGCACGGGTCCGCGTTCGGAACGGAATCCGACGGCGGCGGTCGCGGAGCTGGTCATAGTCTTCAACAACGCTGATGCAAGTGAGGCATTCCCGAGGTTTCTCTGATTTGGACGCGCCCGTTCCGGTTTTCGCGCGAAACCCGCCCGATTTCCCGGGAATGAACGGATGTGCCCGTAGGGTGGCCGTGTGTGGCGACTCGACAAGAAAAGCGAGGATGACGACATCATGTCGAACATCCCGGATGACGACGCCCTGAACCCCCAGAACACGACCTCGCCGCATGCGCTGAGCCTCGGCGATCCCGGGCTGGTCGCAGGCAACATCGCGGAACCCGTCTGGCAGCACTGGCGCGACGAGATCGCGAATCTCGGTGGCGCGTCCCCGCTGCTCCACTTCGAAGACAGCCCGCGCACGCGCATCGAGCTGAGTTCGACGCATCCGGGCGGCCTTCCTCCTTTCATCACCGGGCAGAGCACGCTGCTGTCCAGCCTGATCCGCGACGAGCTCGCGTTGCGCACAGCGCGCGCGGCAGCGAACGCGATCACGGCGAAAGGGATCGAATTGCGCTCGGTGCGCGGCATCGAGTCCGTGCATCTGGCGATCGGGCTGGCGCATTGGCGGCACGGCGGCGACGAGTTCACCGCGCCGATCCTCTTGCGGCCGCTCGCCATCCGACGGTACGGACGCGACTTCGAGTTGAAGCTCAAGGGCAAGCCCTTCCTCAACCCGGAACTCGAGCGTGCGCTCGCAGAACAGTTCCAGATCACCCTGGATGCCGACGCGTTCGTCGCTCTCGCCGTCAGCAACGGTGTTTTCAAGCCTCAGCCCGTGATCGATCGGTTGCGCGGCCTCACCTCGCACCTGGCCTGGTTCAACGTGCAGCCGCGCCTGGTCGTCTCGTCGTTCGCCGACGTCGCCACGGCCCTGAGCGCCGAGGCGACCGATCTCGACACTCCGGTGCTTGATGCGCTGGCCGGCAACCCGTCGGCCCGCCGTATCGTCGAAGGCGCGTTCAACCCTGTGACGGCGCTGCGACAGGATGAGCGCCCGCCCACGACAGACACCCTTCTCCTCGACGCCGATGAGGAACAAGAGAATGTGGTCGCGCAGATCGCCGCGGGCAACTCGCTCGTCGTGAAGACGCTGCCTGGCACGGGTGGAACCCAGACGATCGTCAACGCCATCGGCTCTCTGGTCGGCCAGCACAAGCGTGTGCTCGTCGTGAGTCCACGCCGCTCCAGCCTCGACGACATCTCCCACCGACTCATGCAGGTGGGCCTCCCCGGTCTCGCGGTGACTCCGCGGACGCTGCGCCGCGACGTCATCCAGGCCATCGGCCGTAACGAGAAGGCCACCCAGCCGCGGGTGACAGACGTGGACGACGCCCTCGTGCGCCTTCGCAAGGTGCTGCTCGACTACCGTGCTGCGCTCACCCGCAAAGATCCGGTGCTCGGCGTTTCGGTGCTCGAGGCACTCGGCGAACTTTCGCGTCTGTCGTTGCTGCCGACGCCGCCTTCGACCACAGCACGGTTGGACCGCGAGGCCATCGAGTTGCTCGCCGCCGACCGGGGCACCGCCGCCGACTCGCTGATCAGGGCGGCCCGCCTCGGCGAGTTCCGCTACGGACCCGCCGACTCGCCTTGGTACGGCGCGTCCTTCGCCTCCACTGCCGAGGGCAACGCGGCCCACGACCTCGCCAAGAAGCTGAACCGCGCGGAACTGCCGCGTCTCATCGAGCGGGCGAAGACCCTTGTCGGCCAAACCCGGATGCGGCCCTTCGAGTCGATCGCCGAGCTTGGCGTCTACCTGCGACTGCTCCTCGATGTGCGGGAGACGCTCGACAAGTTCCAGCCCGCGGTCTACGACCGGTCGCTCGCCGAACTGATCGCCGCGACCTCCACGCGCCGCGAGTCGCCGAACATGTCCGGCGCGAATCGCCGGCGTCTGCGCAAGCTCGCTCTGGAGTATGTGCGCCCCGGCGTGCACGTCACCGATCTCAACGAGAGTCTGCGGCGCATCCAGCAGCAGCGCATCCTTTGGCAGCGATTCGCCGCCGCCGGCGTGGTGCCCGAGCTGCCGACGGGGCTCGCGGATGTTCAGGTCGCCTACCAGCGCGTCGCCGAAGACCTGGCCCGCCTCGACATCCCGCTGCGCCGCACCGGTTCGCCGAACTCGCTGGCCATGCTGCCGATCGACGAGCTGGTACGCCAGATCGCCGGACTGGCCGCGGAGTCCGAGGTGCTTGCCAACCTGCAGGAGCGCACGGCTCTGCTCGCCGAACTCCGCGACCGCAAGCTGGATCCGCTGCTGTCCGACCTTTCGCGGCGTCACGTGCCCGAGACCCAGGTCAGCGCCGAACTCGAGCTCGCCTGGTGGCAGTCGGTGCTCGAGAGCTTGCTCGCCTCCGACCGCGCGCTGCTCAGCGCCAACACCGGCGTGCTCGACCGGCTCGAGGCCGACTTCCGGCTCGTAGACGAGGCGCACGCGTCTGCCACCGGCCAGCAGTTGGCCTGGATGCTCGCGGAGACCTGGAAGATCGGCATCGTCGACTGGCCGGACGAGGCCGCGGCGCTGAAGAAGCTCCTCAAGGGCGATCACACCTCGGCCGAGACGCTCAACGCGGCCGCGCCCCACCTGGCCCGTCCGCTCGCGCCGGTCTGGCTGGTCTCACCGTATGAGATCCCCTCGATCGACACGGCGCTCGCCTTCGATGCGGTCTTCCTGGTTGACGCCGGTGCGTCGAGCCTCGCCGAGAACGTGCCGGTCATCCGTCGTGCCCGCCAGGTGGTGGCGTTCGGCGATCCGGTCACCCAGACGCCCTCCCACTTCGACATCGGCGTGCACGAATACGGCAAGACTGTCGACGAACTCGATGTGGATACCGCCCACGCCCACTCTGCGCTCGCACAGCTCTCCGAACTGCTCCCGGTCTACACTCTGACGCGCAGCTACCGCGCCGGCGGCGAGGACCTCGCCGACCTGGTCAACCGCCGGTTCTACGGCGGCAAGATCGACTCCCTGCCCTGGGCGGGAACGTACCTCGGGCACGGTAGCCTCAGCCTCAACTACGTCTCCGGCGGACAGGGCATGCCGGACTCCGACACGGGCGCCGTCGAGAGCACGGATGCCGAGGTCTCGAAGGTCGTCGACCTCGTGCTGGAGCACGCGACCGAGCGCCCGCGCGAGTCCCTCATGGTCATCACTGCCAGCGAACGTCACGCCGTGCGCGTGAACCAGGCCGTGCTGGCCGCGTTCGCCAAGCGCACGGAGCTGGCCGACTTCATCCTCAAGGATCGCGCCGAGCCCTTCACCGTCGTCACCCTCGAGCAGTCCGTCGCACAGAGCAGGGACCGCGTCATCTTCTCCATCGGGTACGGCCGCACACCGCACGGCCGGCTGCTCTCCAACTTCGGCGCCCTCGCCGAACCGGGAGGCGACCGTCTGCTCGCCGTTGGCATGACCCGCGCGCGCCGCTCCATGGACATCGTCTCCTGCTTCAAACCCGACGACATCGACGACTCCCGGATGCGCCACGGCATCGCCGCCCTCGCGCAGGTTCTCGGCGAGGCCGACCAGCTCGTCGCGGCGACGCCGCAGTATCTGAGCCACGACACCGAGCCGATGCTCCTCGACCTCGCCAAGCGCCTCTCGCGGCGTGGCCTCGATGTTCAGATCGGCTACCGCGGCAAGCTCGCGCTCGTCGCCTCCCACGCCGGGCGTGCCGTCGCCGTCGAGACGGATGACGACGTGAACCGCGGAAGCCTGCGCGAATCCTTGCGCCTGCGGCCGGACGTGCTCCGTCGTCTCGGCTGGCACTACCTGCGCGTGCACACCTTCGAGCTCTTCGCCGACCCGGATGCGGTCGCCCGCCGCATCGCCAAGCTCATCGGCGTCAACGAGGTCGACGATCTCAACGCGGAGACGGCTCCGATCCTGCTGCCCGGAGTCCCGGCCGCGTCATAGCAGTCAAACTCCGCCACTCGCGGTTAAACTCGGAGGGTGACCGAAACACCCGCCCGCAAGAATCGCCGAATTCAGCGTCCGGCCGCGGCGGGGAGTGACCCGACACCGCAGGCGACCGACGCACCGACGCGCGCCGTCGAAGACACGGACCGCGCCTGGGGCGATCGCGGCGCCGACAGCAACGACGACCGGCTCCGCCAGGACGTTCCGCCGCACTGGTGAGCCCTTGCGGCCGAGTGCCTAGTCCGCGTGCTTGCCGGAAGACGGCGTCTGCTGCGTCTGCAGGAGGTCGCGGATGTCGGTGAGCAGGTCGAGCTCGGTGATCGGCGCATCCGGTTGGACGGCGCCCTTGTTGCGTAGCTTCTGAGCGCGATCCTTGGCGAGGTTGATGGGGTAGACGAACACGAAGTACACCACCACCGCCACGATCAGGAACTGGATGATCGCAGCGAGCACTGCGCCGAACTTGATCGTGCCCTGGCCGACGTTCACGTTGAGCGCATTGGTGAAGTCGTTCGCCTTGAATAGAGCGCCGACCAGCGGGTTGAACACGTTCGCGACGATCGAGTTGACGACCGCGGTGAAAGCTGCGCCGACGACCACCGCGACGGCCAAGTCGATCACGTTGCCGCGGAGGACGAACTCCCTGAACCCTTTGAACATGGTCGTTCCCTTCGTGAAGCGGTGCGAATCAGGACGAGCTGCTGCTGGTGGACGACGACGACGACGAAACCGCAGACGCTCCACCCGAAGCGGGCTTGTCCGCTGCCGGCTTGCTCGATGCCGGCTTGTCCGCCGGCTTGCCGGACTTGGCGGCGTTCCGCGAATCCGTGCGGTAGAAACCGGAGCCGTTGAACGTCACTCCGACCGCACCGAACATCTTGCGCAGACTGCCGCCGCAGTTCGGGCATTCGGTGAGAGCGTCGTCGGTGAACGCCTGCTGGATGTCGAAGGCCGTTCCGCAGTCGCGGCACGAGTAAGAGTATGTGGGCAATTCTGGCTCCAGAAGGATCGGGGTGTCGGCTGACGGGGACCGTTACGAGAACTGGACGATCCTGGTCGGGGTGACCGCGCCATCCACGGGCTGGTCGTGCCGTTCGCGCGGCACCTCGTCCACGAGTTCCGTGTCGTACAGGACGGCGTACACCGGGGGACATTTTTCCATGCTGCCCAGGGTCTTGTCGAAATAGCCGCGGCCCCAGCCCATTCTCAAACCGGTGCGGTCGACCGCGGCGGCCGGGATGACAATGAGATCGACGTCGTTGATCGCGATCGGTCCGAGCAGTTCGCCGACGGCTTCGGGCATCCCGAACAGTCCTTCGGTCTCGGTTTCTCCGTCGCCGGTGGTCCAGTCGAGCAGGCCGTCGTCGCGTGAGATCGGCAGCAGTACGCGCAATCCCTGCTCGTACGCCCAGTTGACGAAAGGCCTGGTGTCCGGCTCGGTCTGTGTGGAGAGATAGCAAGCCACGGAGCGCGCCGAAAGATCCGTCGCGAGGTCCACCAGGTTGCGGGTGAGCCCTGCCGTCGCCGAAGCTCGCTCTGAGCTTGTGAGGTTCTGCCGCCTTTCGCGGAGTTCCGCGCGCAGAGCGCGCTTGCGATGGGCGGCAGTATCCGAATCCATGGGGCAATCCTAAGAGATTGCGAAAGGCACGGACCGCAATTGCCGATAACCTGAACACCATGGCAAAGCGCGTAACGAAGGCAGTCATCCCGGCAGCGGGTCTCGGCACCCGTTTCCTCCCCGCCACCAAGGCGATGCCGAAGGAGATGCTGCCGGTCGTCGACAAGCCGGCCATCCAGTATGTGGTCGAGGAGGCGGTGGACGCCGGCCTGCACGACGTGCTCATGGTCACCGGCCGCAACAAGAACGCCCTCGAGAACCACTTCGACCGGGCGACCGAGCTGGAAGCCTCGCTTGTGAAGAAGGGCGACACCGATCGCCTCGAGAAGGTCAACTATTCGACCGACCTGGCAGATATGCACTACGTGCGCCAGGGCGACCCCAAAGGCCTCGGCCACGCGGTGCTCCGGGGAAAGATGCACGTCGGCGACAGCCCGTTCGCTGTTCTGCTCGGTGACGACATCATCGACAGCCGCGATCCGCTCCTCAGCCGGATGCTCGAAGTGCAGGAACAGAAGAACGCCACCGTCGTGGCCCTGCTCGAGGTCGATCCCGCGCAGATCCATCTCTACGGCGCGGCAGCCGTGGAGACCACCGACGAGGACGACGTCGTACGCGTGACGGGACTGGTCGAAAAGCCCGACCGCGAGCACGCTCCGTCGAACTACGCCATCATCGGCCGTTACGTGCTGCGCCCCGAGGTGTTCGAGGTCCTCGAGCACACCGAGCCCGGCAAGGGCGGCGAGATCCAGCTGACCGACGCGCTGCAGACGCTTGCGGCCGATGAGAGCATCGCGGGCGGCGTCTACGGCGTGGTGTTCCGGGGCCGCCGCTACGACACCGGCGACCGCCTCGACTACATCAAGGCCATCGTTCAGCTTGCTGTCGATCGCGCCGACCTCGGACCGGATCTGCGCCCCTGGTTGCGCGAATTCGCGTCCGGACTCGACGACGCGCCCGCCGATCACGAGATCGTCGAAGAGATGACGGCCACGCCCGCCGACTCGCTGGCCGTCGGCTAGTGTCGGCCCGCCTACAAGAATGAGCCGACCGGCGGCGTGCGCCGACGGGCGAGAAGGGAAAGGCCGTGGCGATCGTCGTCCCCACGCTGAGTGAGGGCAAGGTGACCCTGCGACCCATCCGGTTGCGGGACGCCCGTCCGCTCGAGCGCTCCCTGCTGGACAACCGAAGCTGGTTACGTCAGTGGGAGGCGACGAGCCCGTATGCGCCCATGTCGTTCGACACGCGGTCGAGCATCCGGTCGCTGCTCGCCAATGCTCGCGCCGGACACGGCCTGCCGTTCATCGTGGAATACGACGGTGAACTGGCCGGACAGCTCAACGTCTCGTCGATCACCTACGGCTCACTGTCGTCGGCGACCATCGGCTACTGGGTCTCCGAACAGTTCGCCGGCCGCAACATCACCCCGACGGCGGTGGCCCTCGCTACCGACTATTGCTTCTACCAGCTGGGCCTGCACCGGATGGAGATCTGCATCCGCCCGGAGAACGCCCCCAGTCTGCGCGTGGTCGAGAAGCTCGGGTTCCGCTACGAGGGTCTGCGCCGTCGCTACATCCACATCAACGGCGACTGGCGCGACCACTTCTGCTTCGCTCTGGTCGCCGAGGAGCTGACGCAGGGCGTACTGCGCCGCTGGCTCGACGGTCAGGCGCCGACGGATGCGGCGATGGTCACAGCCGAAGACATGGCCGCCGCCGCGAACCCCATCCCGATCGCCCGCGATCGCTGAAGCACCCCTCTGAGAATTCTCGATTGCTCGGGGACACACCCGACCGACTGACCGGTCTGCGCACGTCGCGCCCCCTACCGTAGAGACATGACCGGGGATGTGATGGGCGGAGGGATGATCGTCGCCATCGCTGCTGCCCTCTGGCTGGCCTACCTCATCCCCGTCTGGCTGCGCCGCCGCGAATACCTCACGACCGAGCGCAATGCCGTGCGTCTGCAGCAGACGCTTCGCATCCTCGCCGAGACGGCCGAGATCCCCGACGAGGTGCGACTCGAAGCGAACGCCCGCACAGTGGCCGAGCAGCAGCGCATCCTCAAGCGCGCTCAGCAGAAGACTCTCGCCGAAGCCCGCGCAGCAGCCGCCGCCGACGCGCGCCGTGAACAGGCCATCGCGGAAGAGCGTCGACTCGCCGCGGAGGAAGCCGAGCGGGCAGTCAACGAAGCCATCGCATTGGAGCGGGCGGGCCGCGCGGCCGCCGCGCAGCGTGCTCGCGTTCTTGCGGCGAGTGAAGCCGCGGTTCCCGTCCTCTCGCCACAGCGCCGACGACGGCTGCGCCGATCCCGCGCTCTGAGCACGGTCATCCTCGTCCTGGCTTTCGTCGGCGCACTCTCCGGCGCTGTTCTCCTTGCAACCGCCGGCGCCTGGCTGCTTCTGGCGGGTTCGGCACTGGTCGGAGCGGGCGCGATCGGTATGCTCGCCCGGCTCGCGCGTCCGGATGCCGTCGAGCCCGTGGTCCGTGCCCGGGTGACCGCGCCACCTGCCTCGCGTTTGTACGACCATGCCGATCACGATGTGGTGCCGGTGAGGCAGCGCCCGGTCAGCGTGCCCAGTTGGACGCCACAGCCCCTCCCGAAACCGCTTCACCTCTCTCGTGGCACCATCGCCGCCAGCGCAATGGCCTCGTTGGATGCCGCGACCGAACTGCGCCGTGCGGCCGCCCGAGCGGAGATCGACCGCAAAGCGACCGAGCTCGTGCCGGCTGTCGCCCCCCTTCGTCAGACCATGCCGGTCGCGCCCGACAGGATCGAATCTCCGGTCGCGACGGCGCCCAGCCGCTATGCGTCGATGGGCGTCATCGACGGTCTCCCGGAGGCCACACAGGTCGCCATCGACCTGGATGCGGTCCTCCTCCGCCGACGCGCCGCGAGCTGAGCCGATTCGGTATCCACCCTGCCCGGGTGATATCGTTTCTAAGCAGTTCAAGGGGCTATGGCGCAGTTGGTAGCGCGCTTCGTTCGCATCGAAGAGGTCAGGAGTTCGAATCTCCTTAGCTCCACAACGGAAAAACGGTCCGGCCGCAGGTCGGGCCGTTTTTTTCTGTGGCTTTGCTGGTGGACTACTGGCACGGGGCACCCTTGCGGGTCGATGATGGCTGGGTGACGGGATACGGAGTCCGGATCGGTCGCGGGTCGTGAACCCGGCATCGCGGCGTGTGCAGCGGGTGTACCTCATCCTTCTGCTCGGCAACACGCTGGCCGCGTCGTTCATCTGGGGGATCAACACCCTGTTCCTGCTCGACGCCGGACTGTCGAACTTCGAGGCATTCGCCGCAAACGCGTTCTTCACCGCCGGCATGGTGATTTTTGAGATCCCGACCGGCGTCGTCGCCGACACGGTGGGACGCAAGGCGTCTTACCTGTTGGGGACGATCACTCTGTCCGTCACGACCGGGCTGTACTGGATGCTGTGGCTGTGGCATGCGCCGTTCGCCTGGTGGGCGATCGTGTCGGTGCTCCTCGGCCTCGGGTTCACGTTCTTCTCCGGCGCTGTGGATGCGTGGCTGGTCGACGCGCTCGTCTCGACCGGATACGTTGGCAGCCTTGAAGCGGTGTTCGGCCGCGGGCTCGTGGTGACGGGGATCTCCATGTTCGTCGGCTCGGTGCTCGGCGGGGTGATCGCCCAGGTGACCAACCTCGGCGTCCCGTTCCTGTTGCGCGCCGGTGTGCTCGTGCTGATGTTCTTCTACGCGCTGTTCGTGATGAAGGACCTGGGGTTCACGCCGGACAGGTCGATGAAGCCTTTGGCGGCGACGCGGAACGTGCTGACCCAGTCGATCGAACACGGTCTCCGCAAGCGGTCGGTGCGTTATGTGATCTTGTCGGCGCCGTTCGCCTCCGGGGTCGGGATCTATGCTTTCTACGCCCTGCAGCCCTACCTTCTGCAGCTCTACGGCGACCGGTCGGCGTATTCGATCGCTGGGCTGGCAGCGGCTGTTCTTTCGCTCGCGCAGGTGGCGGGCGGCATGCTGGCTTCGCGCATCCGTCGCGTGTTCGCCAGACGCACCAGCACGGTCATCGGCGCCTCGCTGTCAAGCATTGTCGTGCTCGCGCTGCTCGGCCTCAACAGTGTGTTCTGGCTCGCGGTCGTGCTCCTGGTGGTCTGGGGATTCGTGTTCGCCGTCGCGGGACCGGTGCGGCAGGCCTACCTGAACGACATGATCCCGTCGAAGCAGCGGGCGACGGTGCTGTCGTTCGACTCGCTCTTCGGGAGCCTCGGCGGTGTGTTCATCCAGCCGGCCCTCGGTCGGGCAGCCGACCTGTGGGGATACGGAACGTCGCTCGTGATCGGCGGCGCCGTCGAACTGATCGGTATCCCCATTTTGTTCGCCAGCCGCTGGCAGCGCGACCCGGCGGACACCCGTACGCTCACCGAGCAGCCCGCCTCCACGCCTGACCTCTGACGCCCGGTCCTGACGCCCGCCCCTGACGCCCGCCCCTGACGCCCGCCCCTGCGAAGCCGACCTCTGACGCCCGCCCCTTCGAAACCGACCGAGATGCCGGTTTTGACGAGATTTTGCGGCTAGAAGTCGTCGAGACTGGCATCTCGTCGACCTCGCGGGTGGGATGCGCGGGTGGATTCGCGGGGCGGGATGCGCAGGTGGGATGCGCGGGGCGGATGCGGAAGGCGATCGACGGCGGAGCCGAAACCTTGGTCGCCGTGCCGTCTGTGAGCGGCGCCAGCGTTGTGTTCACGCCGAAGCATCGGCGAGATGGCAGTAGTTACGGGATTTCGCGCCAAAAAGTCGTCGAAACTGGTGTCTCGCCAGTGGTGTTCCGAGGGACAGCGGCAGTGGTGTTCGGAGGCAAAGCGCCAGTGATGTTCGGAGGGACAGCGGCACGGGGGCCGGAGCTCACAGCACCAACAGGATCGCGAGCACCACCATGAGCACAGCGATGCCGGCGTCGAGGATGCGCCAAGCGATCGGGCGCGCGAACACCGGTGCGAGGTAGCGCGCGCCGTAGCCGAGCATCCCGAACCAGACGATGCTCGCGAGGGTGGCGCCGGCGCCGAATATCCAGCGTCCAGGGTCGCCGTGCGAGGCCGAGAGGGAGCCGAGCAGGAGGATCGTGTCCAAGTAGACGTGCGGGTTGAGC
>DASYGJ010000141.1:0-3579 GCA_035999915.1 Leifsonia sp. | reverse complement strand
TTCGTGGTGCCGCTGATCTTACGCACGTACTGCAGGGCTGCGGCGCGCACTTCGTCGCTGGTTGCGGCGGGTTCGAAGTTGTGGAGGGTGTGGATGTTCCGGCACATGCAAAAAGGCTACGCCTCAGTTCTCTTCCGCACGACCCTCTTCGGCACGACCCTCGTCGGCACGACCCTCGTCGGCACGACCCTTCGCCACGTACTCGAGCCGCCGCAGCGTTTCGCGGTTCCGGATGTCCAGGGCGAGATCCATGAGCGGGGTCGGGATGAGCTTGAGCGGTCCGGAGAGAACGAACTCCTCCATCCGCACCACGCAGCCCGCACCGCGCGGCTTGGCTTCGATGATGACGCGTTCGCTGCCGAACGGCCGGGTCTTCGCTTCGAGCACCATCCGGCGAGGAGCATCCCACACATCGACCCGCGTCTCATCGTTGAGCACGAGCGGCCAGACCCCGATCGAGTGGTGCAATTTGCATCCGGCTCGCGGCCACCCGGGGTCGGCCGCGCGCAGACGGGACGCGCCGACAACCCAGGTCGGATACACCCAGGCATCGGCGAGCACAGCGAAGACCTGCTCGGGCGTGCAATCGAGCCGGCGGATCAAGACAGACACGGTCTCACCGTCCTTTCGAACTGCCGGCAGGAGTGCCGACAGAAGTGCTCGCAGTACTGCCGGCGGGCGTGCCGGTCGGTGCGCCCGCTGGTGCGTCCGGTGCCAACGAGGGCATCGTGCGCATCCCGAATTCGTGCTTGAGGGCGCTGCGTGCGGCATAGTATCCAGCCAGGCCGTGCACCCCAGGGCCGGGTGCGGCAGACGCGGAGGCCAGGTAGAGGCCGCGACCGGGCATCCGCCACGGTTCGGTCGAGAGCACCGGGCGCGCGATCAGCTGGCCGAGAGTCGGTGCTCCCGCAGAGATGTCGCCGCCGGTGTAGTTGGGGTTGTAGTGCTGCAGATCCATCGCTGTGCGCGACGACGAGGCGAGGATGAGGTCGCGGAAGCCCGGGGCGAAGCGTTCGATCTGGCGGATGATGGCCTCCTCCTGGTCGACGGTCGACCCGCGGGGAACATGGGTGTACGCCCACAGCACGTGCTGGCCCGCCGGCGCGCGGCTCTGGTCGAAAAGCGAGGGCTGCGACACGAGTACATAGGGGTCTTCGCCGTAGCGGCCGGATGCCACCGCGCGCTCCTGACGCGCGATCGCCTTTCGGGAGCCGCCCACATGCACGGTGGCGGTCTCCGTGAGTTCCGGGTTGGACCAGGGAACAGGACCAGAGAGTGCGAAGTCGACCTTGGCGACGCCGTTCCCGGTGCGGAAGCCGGCGATCCGCCTGAGGTAGCTCGCCGCGAGGCGGTCTTCGCCGAGGCGGGCCGCAGCTTCAGCCCCCGTGTCGAACAGGATCGCTCGCGCATCCGGCAGCTCGGCCAGGCTGGTCACCTCCGTACCGGTGACCAGCTCGCCGCCGTGAGCGACGAAGTCGGCGACCAGCGCATCCGCGATCGCCTGGCTGCCACCGACGGGGATCGGCCAGCCGCGGGCGTGCGCATACGTAGCGAGGGCCAGTCCAGCGGCGGCGCCGGCCAGGCTCGGCAGCGCCAGCGTCGAGTGGGCGAAGACGCCCGTCAGCAGCGCTGGGGCCTCATCGCCCCGGAACGGCAGGTTCCACCAGGGTCCGCCCTGGGCGACCATGGTCAGGGCGAAGCGCGCGGCGGTGACGGGATGCCGCGGAATCTGAAGCACTTGCGATCCGGTGAACTCGGCGACCTCATCGGAGTGTGCAACCAACGGTGCGAGCAGGGCGCGCCAGGCCGCACCGTCCCGACCGAGCGCATCCACCGTGCGGTCGAGGTCGTGGTACGCCAGTGCCGCACGGCCGCCGTCGAGTGGATGCCCGTACGAGGCCGTCGGGACGACGAACGGGATGCGCTTCTCGATCCCGAAACGCCGGAAGAACCCCGACGCGAAAGCCAGAGGATGCACGGCCGAGCAGATGTCGTGCCGGAACCCTGGCAGCGTGATCGGCTCCGTGCGCATCCCGCCACCCGCGGTCGCATTGCGTTCGTAGACCCGCACCGCCAGCCCGGCGCGTGCAAGTGTGACGGCGGCCGCCAGCCCGTTGGGGCCGGAGCCGATGACGATCGCGTCGGGGTCGGAACTCATGACCCACTTATACCCCCGAACGTCGAGTGCAACAGGGCCCTGGACGTGCCAGCGAAAAACTCCCCCCATTCCCAGCATGAATCCTGTATCGTGGGTCAGTCGGCTCTTGACACCGTGCAGTTTTGCGCGGATGGGTTTGTAAGTCAGGTGGGCCGGTTTCGTCGCCAATAGGCGGGCGAATAATCACTGTATGTGAACGGCCCCGGCCAAAGACTGCCCGGGTTCTCCCAGACCATGACCTCCACAGGCCATGCGCTGTGCCATGCACACGAGACAACCCAGGAAAGACACTCATGCCCGGATTCAAGAAGCAGCACGGCGCCCCCGGCGCGCGCAAGGGTGGCCCGAAGTCGGGCAGCCGCAGCCCCGGCCACCGCGGATACCGCGCGGAAGAGGCCGTCGTCGCGCCCAAGAAGCAGCGCTGGACCACCGAAGACCGCGCAGCGCGTCAGGGTTACGGCTCGCGCGACGCCGCTGGCGCCGGTGCTGGCGCAGGCGCCGGCCGCAAGGAGCGACCCAACTGG
Organism: Leifsonia sp.; assembly: GCA_035999915.1. Taxonomy (GTDB): domain Bacteria; phylum Actinomycetota; class Actinomycetes; order Actinomycetales; family Microbacteriaceae; genus Leifsonia. Next base: position 897 of record DASYGJ010000141.1, on the reverse strand, counting down.
GAGCCCCGCGGTAAGGATGCGCGCACCTGGGAAGCCCGCGGAGAGCGCGGAGCCGCCCGCACGGGCAACGGCGAGCGTCCGGCACGTGGCGAGCGCCCGGCCTACGGCGACCGTCCGGCACGCAGCGAGCGCCCGGCCTACGGCGACCGTCCGGCTCGCAGCTTCGACAGTGATCGTCCGCGTCGCTCTTTCGATGGTGACCGCGCGCCGCGTCGTGACGACAACGATCGTCCGCGTCGCTCGTATGACAACGACCGCCCGGCTCGCAGCTTCGACAACGATCGTCCGCGTCGCTCCTTCGACGGCGACCGCGCTCCGCGTGGCGAGCGCCCCGCTTACGGCGACCGTCCGGCTCGTTCGTTCGATGGTGACCGCGCACCGCGGGGCGAGCGCCCCGCCTACGGCGACCGCCCGGCCCGTTCGTTCGGCAAGGATCGCCCGGCTCGCTCGTTCGACAAGGACCGTCCGGCTCGCTCGTTCGACAAGGACCGTCCGGCCCGCTCGTTCGACGGCGATCGCGCGCCGCGTCGTGATGACAACGACCGCCCGCGTCGTTCGTTCGACAACGACCGCGCCCCCCGTCGTGACTTCGGCGCCGACCGTCCGGCTCGCAGCTTCGACAACGACCGCCCGCGTCGTACGTTCGACGACCGCGGCGACCGCGCCCCCCGACGGGACAACGACTCCAAGTTCTACCCGAACCGCGACGAGAAGGCCGCGTTTACGCCGGACGCCGACGTCGTTCTCGAGCGACTCGAGGCCGACGCCATCCAGGCGAAGGATGTCGAAGGCGTGACCTTCGGCGACCTCGGCATCGGTGGCAACATCGAGCGTGCGCTGGCCGACCTCGGCGCCGCCACCCCGTTCCCGATTCAGGCCGCGACCATCCCCGATGTG
>DASYGJ010000112.1:0-2784 GCA_035999915.1 Leifsonia sp. | reverse complement strand
CTCAAAGGCATCGACAACGAGTCCTATTACCGTCTCGTCGACGACGACCTGGCGCACTACTTCGACACGACGGGAACCGGCAACAGCATCAACGTGAGCCACCCGGCCGCGCTCGGACTCATCATGGACTCGCTCCGCTATTGGGTGACGGAGATGCACGTCGACGGGTTCCGCTTCGACCTCGCGACAACCCTCACCCGGCAGGGCGGCGATGCGAGCATCCACAGCGCTTTCCTGACCCTCATCCAGCAGGATCCGACCCTCAGCCCGATCAAGATGATCGCCGAGCCGTGGGACACCGCCGGCTACCAGGTCGGAGGCTTCCCGGCCAACTGGTCGGAATGGAATGGGAAGTTCCGAGACGATGTACGCGACTTCTGGCGCGGCACCGAAGGAATGCTCGGCACGGTCTCCCAGCGCATCCTCGGCAGCCCGGATGTGTATGAGGACTCCCGCCGCTCGCCCCTGTCGAGCGTCAACTTCGTCACCGCGCACGACGGCTTCACCCTCGCCGACCTCACAAGCTACGACGAGAAACACAACGAGGACAACGGCGAGGACAACGCCGACGGCGAATCGGACAACCGCTCCAGCAACAACGGCGCCGAAGGCCCGACCGACGACCCCGAGGTCCTTGAGCGCCGCACGCGGCAGCGCAAAAACCTCCTTGCGACGCTGCTGCTGTCGGCCGGTGTCCCGATGGTGCTGGGCGGCGACGAAATCGGGCGCACACAGCAGGGCAACAACAACGCTTACTGCCAGGACGACGAGCTCTCATGGTTCGACTGGGAGCACGTGGATGCGGAACTGCTGTCGTTCACGCGGGACCTCGTCCGCCTCCGCCTCGCCGAACCTGCCCTGCGCCCGGACTGGTATCGCCAAGCGCCCGAGGTCGGCGGGCGGGCGACGGTGCGCATCCTGCGGTCCGACGGCGAGGGCTTCGCCGACGACGACTGGGACGACCCGGATGCGAAGGCGATCGCGTTCGTGCTCGCACACCACGGGTCCGACGCCTTCCTCCTGCTGCTGAACGGCGCAGACAACGGCGTCGAGTTCACTGCGATCGACCCTCCGGGCGACTCCTGGGCGCTCGAGTTGTCGAGCGATCCGGAGCTGCTGGCGACGGATGGAGGATCGCTCACTCTCGCGCCGATGTCGTTCGCACTTCTGCGCTCACGCGCCTGAGAGGCGGATGATGGGCAGATGAACCCCGTCGACGCGCTCAACGAGATCTCCTTCTGGCTCGAACGGGAGCTGGCGCCGAGTTTCAAGGTGCAGGCGTTCCGGCGGGCCGCCGCCACCATCGGTCAGGTCGCGCCGGAGGAGCTGGCGGAGCGCGCGACGGACGGGCGGCTCAAACGCACCAAGGGCATCGGCGACCGCACCTTCACGGTCATCACCCAGGCGCTGAACGGCGAGGTGCCGGAGTATCTGGCCGACCTGCGCGAGCGGGGCGCGCATCCACTCGCCGAGGGTGGCGAGGACCTGCTGGCGCAACTGAGGGGAGACCTGCACAGCCACACCGAATGGTCGGACGGCGGCACACCCATCGAACTCATGGCCCAGGCCGCCCGCTCGCTCGGGCACGAGTACCAGGCGATCACCGACCACTCCCCCAACTTGAAGGTCGCGAACGGCCTGACGGCCGAGCGCCTCACGGAGCAGATCGGCATCGTCCAAAGCCTCGACTCTGCGGGCGACGGCGGCGTGCGGCTGCTCACAGGGATCGAGGTCGACATCCTCGAAGACGGCGAACTCGATCAGACCCCAGAGTTGCTTGCGCGCCTGGATGTGGTGGTCGCCAGTGTTCACTCCAAGCTGCGCTCCGACCGGGCGACCATGACCCGGCGAATGCTCGGCGGAATCCGCAACCCGCAGACCAACGTGCTCGGGCACTGCACCGGGCGCCTCGTGCAAGGGGGACGCGGAACACGTCCCGCCTCGGAGTTCGACGCGCCACGGGTCTTCGCGGCGTGCGCTGAGAACAACGTGGCCGTCGAGATCAACTCACGGCCGGAACGGCAGGACCCGCCGGACGACCTCATCCAACTCGCCCTCGACACCGGATGTCTGTTCAGCATCGACAGCGACGCCCACGCTCCCGGGCAACTCGACTTTCTGCAGTACGGCGCCGCCCGGGCGCAGGCGAACGGTGTCCCAGCCGACCGCATCGTCACCACCTGGCCGCTCGCCGAACTCCAGACCTGGCTGGCCAAAAAGAACGGGTGAGGTGCCGCTCACGGCACCCCACCCTCCCCGAACCCGGTTCCCTCGACCGGTCCGTGCAAGAACTCAGTCCTTGAAGACGTCCTTGACCTTCTCGCCGGCCTGCTTGAGGTCGGCTTTGCTCTGCTCGGCCCTGCCCTCGGCGACCTTGTCCTCATCTCCGGTGGCGTGGCCGACGCCCTCGGTGACCTTGCCTTTCGCTTTCTCGGCGGAGTTCTCGATCTTGTCCGACGCACCCATAGCTGCGCCTCCCTTCCCGTTGCCGGTCTCGTACCCGTTGCCTGTTTCGTACCATGACGAACCTACGCCGGGCTCTCTGATCGCTCCACGGGGTTGCCGAAACGCTCGAAGAGGGCTACCTGTTCTTCGACGCGGTGCGGCGGCGGCGGGTGGCGGCGGGTCACTTGGCAGTGGCCGCCGCATTGACCGCTGAGAACGACGACGAGCGGCAAATGGCGCCCCGGCGTACGATCGCGAGTGACGGGGAATGATCGGAATGCGATGAGGAGGCAATGACGTGAGCCGTGAACGGGATCTGGAGATGCTCCTCGCGCTGGA
>DASYGJ010000108.1:0-10641 GCA_035999915.1 Leifsonia sp. | reverse complement strand
GTTGAGGCGCAGCAACGGCTCCGTGTTGGATGAACGCACGGAGAACCACCAGAACGGCTCGTCGCCGCTCGCGAGACCGGTCACGGTGAGGCCGTCCAGCTCATCGAATTCGGCGCGGCCGGTGAAGGCCTCGACGATCCTCGTGAAGGCGGCAGGCACGTCTTCGACGGTCGAATTGATCTCGCCGGACATCGGGTACGGCGTGAACTCGGCCGAGAGGATGGAGAGGGGTTGCTCCTGCGCGCCGAAGTCGGCGAGCAGATGCATGGCGGCGAGCATCCCGTTGTCGGCGCTCCAGAAATCGCGGAAGTAGTAGTGGGCCGAGTGCTCGCCCCCGAAGACGGCGCCGGATTCGCGCATCGCGTCTTTGATGAGCGAATGGCCGACCCGCGTGCGCAACGGCGTCGCGCCCGCCGCCTCGATGGTCTCCTGCACGATTCTCGAGGTGATGAGGTTGTGGATGACCGTGATCTCGGCCTCGGGATCGGCCGCCCTGGCGCGGGCGATCTCACGCAGAGCGACGATCGCCGCCACGGCGGAAGGCGTGACGGCCTTCCCCTTCTCGTCCACCACGAAGCAGCGGTCGGCGTCGCCGTCGAAGGCGAGCCCGAGGTCGGCACGCTGTTCCACGACGGCCTTCTGAAGGTCGACCAGGTTCTTGGGCTCCAGTGGGTTCGCCTCGTGGTTCGGAAAGGAGCCGTCGAGCTCGAAGTACATCGGCACGATCGTGATCGGCAGCGCGGGGAGACCCGCGGCCTCGCCGAGCACAGCCGGAACGGTGAGACCGCCCATGCCGTTGCCCGCATCCACGACGACCTTGATGGGGCGGATGCCGGACAGGTCGACGAGGGAGCGCAGATACGCCGCGTAGCCGGCCAGCACATCCTGTTCGCGGGAAGTGCCGGTCTCTTCGACGGCGTCGATACCGTCGTGCAAGTAGACGGCGGCGCGGTCGCGCACGGCGGAGAGCCCGGTGTCGCGGCTGAGCCCCTGAGCGCCGGCACGGGAAAGCTTGATGCCGTTGTAGCTTGCGGGATTGTGGCTGGCCGTGAACATGGCCGCCGCTGCCTGCAGGGCCCCGGAGGCGTAGTACGACTCGTCGGTCGAGCAGAGTCCGATGGACACGACGTTGCCTCCGCGCGCCTGCACGCCTCGTGAGAAGGCGGCAGCGAAGGCCGGTGAGGAGTCGCGCATGTCGTGGCCGACGACCACATCTTTGCCGGCCGCACCGACCTCGTCGGCGAAGGCCGCTCCGATCGCAGCGACGACCTCTTCGGTGAGGTTCTCGCCGACCAGACCGCGAACGTCATAGGTCTTGACGACCTTGTCGAGGGAAGCGCGGATGGGGTCGGTGTCAGGGGATGTGCTCACCCCGGTTAACCTACTTCACCGAAGACCTGGTGGCGGACGACCTGCCACCCCTTCGGCGCCGAGAGACGTTCGGCGTGGATGGCGCACAGGTCGTAAGAGTGCGGCTCGTGGCTGAGGCTGAGGGGCCCGAGAACAGCCATCGAATCCGCGTACACGTAGGTGAACGTGGCCACGGCGTCGCGTGGGCACGCCACGCGGGAACAGGGGCGGCTCAACATCGGGCTCAGACTACCGGAGCACCGGCGTCGTAGGATGACGACATGCCCCGCAACCGCCGCACCAGCAGTGAACCGCCGGCGACATCGCGCTGGCGCAGCAGGCATGGGCGGGGCGCCCGCGGTCCGGTGACCGGACCACACCTGCCGATGCTGAACAATCGCATCGACTCCTTCGACATGACCGTCGCATCCACCGCGGACTATCTGAAGGGCATCTGGCCGCGCGAGCTGGCCGATGTGCACTTCGAAGTCGCCGCCACTCCGATCGGCGTCGCCGGCCAGGACGGCGTCGATCGCTGGCAGGTCGACCACGCCCGCCGCCGAATCGTGCTCTATCGCGTTCCCATCCAGCGGCTCGCGAAGTTGCATCGCAACGACGAACTTCACCGCCGGATGTACGTCGAGGGCTGCGTATTCCGTGCGGTCGCCGAGCTCCTCGGCAAAGACCCGTGGGATCTCGCGCCGGAGCGCTTCCGCCACTTCTGACGAGTGGCCCGAGGAATTCGACCGCGGCGTTCGGCCGAGGCGCTCAGCCGCGGGTCAGCGCGGATAGACCTTCAGCGGCGACGCGAGGGGTCCGGGCGGGCTCAGGGCGAAGGAGGTCGTCTCGCCCGTGCCACTCAGGCTCACGCTGGCGTACAGGCCGTCCGCTCCCTTGACCGTGAGCATTCCTTTCGCGACCGGCGACTTGGCCGACCCTTCGGCCGGCACGGTGACGGTGGTGTCCTTGCCGCTCTCCGTGGTGAGCGTGACCTTCTTGTCTTTATCGCCCAGGTTCGCGAAATGGATTACGGGGCCGGGCCCCGCCGGGATGGCGGCGAGGAACGTCTTGCCCAAAGTCGGCGACGAGACGAACCAGGCGAAGTCACGCACGGTGCCCGCGACGACCGAGGTGCGCGCCGCGGCCACGATCGGTACGCTCGACCGCACGGTGACCGTGTAGCTGCCGTCTTTGAGGCCGTCGAGCGGAAGCTCGACGACCGCGCCGGGCTTCACGGTCGTCGCGTACGAATTGCCGGCCGCCGTGCCGTTCTCACCGACGGCGCCGACAGTGACCTGCGCGGCTTGCGTGCCGGGAACGAAAAGCCGCACCGCCGGTAGGTCGACACCGTACCCTTCGCTGGACTGGGCCGTCGTGAGAGCATCCAGCGAAGCGATGGTCATGCCGGAGATGACCTGCACCCGGGATGGCCCCGCCGTCGCTGCCGACAGCTCGACGCCGCGCGGGTCGATGCCCTGTTCGAAGCTCTGCTGGAGCGAGGCGAGCACCTGTCCTCCTGTGCTCTGCACGTGCACGACGGGCGCTGCCGCACTGGGCGCGAGACCGGCAAGCGCCACGACCTTCTGCGCGCCGGGCGCGACCACGATGCCGGCCGCACCAGGCGCATCCACCAGGCCGCCCTCGGAGTAGATCGTCAGCGTGACGGTGGCCTGCACCGACGTGGGGTTCGACAAGAAGACGAGACTTGTCTGTCCGAGCGACGTCGAGCCGGCGACGAGCCAGCTGTCGGCGGCCGCTTCGCCGCAGGGCGCCGCGGCCAGGCCCTTGAGGTCGTCGGTCGCCGCCTCCTGGGTCTGCGCGCCGGCGACGAGGGGTGGCTCGGTGGCTCCGTCCGGAGTGGACACCGTCACCACCAGCGGCGCATCGGTGCTGTCGGAGTTGTCGGCGCCCGCCTTCAGCTGTCGCGTCTGAGCATCGGCGCCATCGGCCCCGTACACGGCTCCTGCGCTGCCGAACGCCGACGGGGTCGTCGCCGCCCCTGCGCCGGCGGCGAGTGCGAGAAGCGGACCGGGACAGACCCGCTGCTGATCGGCAGGGACGGGTTTGACCGTGGACAACGGAGCAGCGATCTTGAACGACGGGACCGGCAGCAGGGTCGCACCCGCGATCGCGACCGCGGCGACGCCCATCCCGATGACCCCGCCGATGACCCGGACACTCACCCGGGCGATGCCACGCTTGTCAGCCACGGGCGTCTCTTTCCGGTTCGCGATGGGGGCGGATGATCGTCTCGTCAAGGCCTTCCTCGAGCGTCGTCGGCGTGGTCACGAGTTCCGGTTCGCGCGTCGGCTCGGGCTCGGGCTCGGGTGTCGGCTCGGGCTCGGGCTCGGGCTCGGGCTCGGGTTCCGCTGCTCGCTCGGCTGCGGGAGAATCTCCGGCCTCGACGGCCGCTTCCTCCGCGGGCTCGCCTGCGGAGTCCGGTACCGTCTCGTGCACGACCGCGCCCTCGTGATTCTCTTCCGGTTCGTCCTGAGGGGCGACCGCCTCGTCGGGGGAACCATGGCGTCCGTGCCGCTTGGGCCGGCGCGCGTTGAGTTCGGCGACCCGGTCGGCCGAGCGGACGGTCGGGATGGACAACAGCAGGGTCAGACCGATCACGAGACCCTGCAGGACCAGCACGATCACGCGCCAGAATCCGCCGGCGTCGGTGGGGATGCGTGCTGCCGGCGGCACGACGGTCGTCCCACGATCGAACGCCCAGAGCTGTCCGGCGGCGGTCGAGCCGACGGGCACGAGAACCGGGTTCGAGTCGAGCGCGGTGGACGCCCTCGAGGAGGTGACCTTGGCCGGCTCGCTGGGTTTCTGGTCGAAGACGGTGGCCGGCGGGGCGAGCAGCACGAAATCGATGCCGAGCTCCTTCATCCGGCTCGTGGCGTCGAATCCGCTCTGCGACGCCAGGTTGCCTGCGAGGTTGGCGAGGTCGCTCTGCGCACTCGTGAGGCCGCGCTCGGTGGAACTGAGCGTGCTTTGGACATCCAGCGTCTCGCCGCCCCCGCGCACCAGTTCGGCGCCGACGCCGCCACCGGGCTCGGGCGTGATGCGGAGGGTTCCGACCCGGGGCTGGGCTGCCGCCTTCGCTGTGACGACCGCGGGCATGGTGCGTCCGTCGCTTGAGGCGACGCTCGACTTGCCGAACGGCAACGCGATGGCCAGGGGGATCACAACGACGCCCAGCGCGAGGATCGCCACCCACACGGGATAGATCGCGGCCCGGCCGATCGCGGACAGGGCGAGCACGGCCGCGCCGACGATTCCGAGCCAATAGAGGCTGAGGGCTGTTCCCGGCCAGATCGGTGCGACCACCGAACCAGTGGTCGCCAGCTGAACGTGCAGGGCCGCCACCGCCGTCAGAAAACCGACAAGGGCGACGACGAGGGCCACGATCGCACGGCTCGAGCCGCGCAGGAACAGCGCGAGCAGGGCGAGCACGCCGAGCGGCGCGAGAAGGGCGGGCACGAGGATGTTCGGGACCGCCGCGGAAATGCCCAGAGACGACGCAAGCGTGTGCCAGCCGCCCAGCGTCCCGTCGGGCAGGCCGAGCGCGAGCTGCCAAGCGGGAGCCTGGCGCGCGTTCTGAACGATTCCCGGGTCGGCGAAGATCGACAGCCACGCGCCCCGGGAAATCTGCTGCCAGGCGAGCGGCGCGAACAGCACGATCGTCGGCAGTGGGATGAACAGCATCCGGGCCGCTCGCCGGCCCGAGAATGCGATCGCGGCGACCCATGCCACCAACAGGGCCGGGATGAGCACGGGAGCGCAAGCGGCGGTCGCTGCGGCGAGCAGCGCGGTCACGGCGCTTGCGGCCCACGAACGGCGAGCGGCGAGGCCGGCGAAGAACAGCCAGGGCAGCAGGATGTGCGCGAGGATCGCCGACGGGCGGCCGTTCTGCAGTGCGACAAGCAGGGTCGGCGCTATCGCGTATGCGAGTCCGGCGAACACCCGAAGCAGAGTGCGGTTGGTCAAGCGTGCAGCGGCCAGCCAGGCTCCGAGCGCGGCGAGCGGCAGTGCGGCGAAATACAACAGCACCAGAGCGAATGAGGGCTGCCAGAAGGTGATCGACCCGAGAATCGCCAACACTGCGGAGAACGGATCAGCTGCCCCGACGAAGCCCAGCCCGATGTCGCGCCAGCCGTAGCCGAGGCCGGCCCAGAGCTGGCCGACGGACTCGTTCAGCGGGAGCATCCCGCCGCCGGTGACCGCGCCGCTGCCCAGGAGCGGGAAGAACAGCGCGACGCCGATGACCAGTGCGGCAAGAACGGTCCAGCCGCCGCCGGTGCCGAAGAAATCGAGTTCCTGCCGCTCCCCTTGCTGGCCGACCAGTGCGGCTTCCCGTTTGAGCGCACGCGCACGCCGCACTTCGGCGAAGGGGATGCGCAATGGCGCGACGGCAGCCCAGCCGACTGTCCTGTTCTTGGCGAGCATCCGCCGGGCGTTGCCGACCTTCATGCCCGAGAATGCGACGAGGAACGCCGCCGCGAGTTCGCCGCCGACCGCTCCCGGCTCTTTGCGCACGATGCGCCCGATCGAGCGCGCGATGGCCAGCGGAACGAGGCTGAGCCAGTGGAACGGAACGGCAGCGCCCGGTGCGTAGACCATCCGCCGGTGGAGCTGTGCCGTGCGCCGTTCCTTGGCGAGACGCCGGCGCACGCGCCACTTGCTCGACAGGTTGGGCCCGGCGATGCCGTCTCCGGCCAGGGCGACCCGCGCCTGGGCGACCAGCACAACACGGAAACCGGCCAGACGCACCCGGGTGGAGAAGTCGAGGCCGTCGTCTGCGGTCGGGAGACCCGGATCGAATCCGCCGAGATCGTCCCAGAGGGTCTGGCGCACGATCAGCCCGGCCGACGAGACCGCGAGCACATCCGTCACACCGTCGTGCTGCGCCTGGTCCATCTCGTTCTCGACGAGGGGAACGGCGGCCCCGAAGGGAGTCATCGCCTCGCCGAACTCCCGGATGTACGAAGCGTCTTCCCAGTCGACCAGCTTGGGTCCGGCTGCAGCTACGGACGGGGAGACTTCTACGGCGCCGAGCAGCGCCTCGAGGGCGCCCGGCTCCGGAGCGGTGTCCTGAGCGAGGAGCCAGAGCCACTCGTGGTCCGACGTCGGCGGCGTTGTCACGCGCACACCGGTCGCGACGGCGGCCCCGAACGGGAGCTTCTCCGGCACGGAGAGCAGCTGGGTGGGCTGGAAGTCGGCAAGAAGTTGCGCGGCGTCGTCTGCCGACCCGCAGTCGACGGCTATCACGACATCCGGCCGCCTGGTCTGGGCGGCGAGGGCGTCGAGAGTGCGCTGAAGGTGGGGGCCACCACTCTGGGCGACGATGATGGCAGTGACTCTCGGATACATCGGAGTCAGCCTAAGTTGGCGTTCGGCGGATGCCGGGAGCAACGTCGGGCGCGGCGCGAATTCGCGTGTGCTCCACGAGAAACCCGGTCGGGCGGCCGGTTTGCTAACCGGCGCGCTTGCGGAGTTTGCGGCGCTCTCGCTCCGAGAGACCACCCCAGATGCCGAACCGCTCATCGTTCGCCAACGCGTACTCCAGGCACTGGGACCGGACCTCGCACGAGCCGCAGATGCGCTTGGCATCGCGGGTCGAGCCGCCCTTCTCGGGAAAGAACGCCTCAGGATCGGTCTGGGCGCACAGCGAGTCGGACTGCCAGGCGAGAGGATTGTCGTCGTCGACAGTGACCCGGACACCCGGGACCCCTAGCTTGACCGGATCGATGAACCAGTCGTCGGGTACCCCAGCGCGATATTCAGGAACTGTCATATCGGACTCCCACCCTTGAACTGCAATCACGTAAGACAACGTGTTGGGATAATTACACCGTTGTCATTCGCTTACGTCAAGTCGCGAATCGTAAAGCCTTAACCCGCAGTCGAGAGTTCGCGACGCGCCGCCGACGCATAACGAAGTCGACACGCCCGGGCGTTCTACCCCCGTCGCTGTGCTTTCAGGAGGCTTTCTGTCGTGCTTCCCAGGCGCTGCGGACCATATCGTCCAACGAGTGCCGCATTTTCCAGTCGAGATCGCGGGCTGCAAGTTCGCCCGACGCCACGATCCTCGCAGGATCCCCAGCCCGGCGCGGCCCCACTTCTGGGGTGAAGTCGATGCCGGTCACCTGGCCGACCGTCGACATGATCTCGCCCACGGAGACGCCTTCACCGCTGCCGAGGTTGTAGACGGGCTCGATCGTCGCCCCCGCATCCAGTCGCTTCGCCGCCGCGACGTGCGAGACCGCGAGATCGGCCACGTGGATGTAGTCCCGCACGCACGTACCGTCGGGCGTTGCGTAGTCGTCGCCGTTGACGCGCGGCGTGCGCCCGGCTACCAGGGCGTCGAAGACGAGCGGGAAGAGGTTGTGCGGGCTCGTGTCGCGCAGGGACGGGTCGCCGGAACCGACGACGTTGAAGTACCGCAGCGAGGTGTGGCGCAGTGCGGCCGCGACGCCCTGGTCTCGCAGAAGCCACTCCCCGATCAGCTTGGACTCGCCGTAAGGCGATTCGGGGCTCTTGGCGGTACTCTCCGTCACGAGGTCGACGTCGGGCGTGCCGTACACGGCGGCGGAGGAGGAGAACACCATCGCATCGACGCCGGCCTCCTGCATCGCAGTCAGCAGCACGGCCGTCGCTGTGACATTCTGCTCGTAGGTGTGCAGCGGGCGCTGCACGGAGACGCCCGCGTACTTGAAGCCCGCCACGTGCACAACGCCGGTCACGGGATGCTCGCGGAAGATCCGGCCGAGCAGAGCGCCGTCGAGGATCGTGCCCCGGTGGAACGGCACGCCGGCCGGCACGAACTCCTCATGTCCGCTCGAGAGGTCGTCGACGACCACAACGTCGATGCCCTCCGCAAGAAACGCCCGAACGATGTGCGAGCCGATGTATCCGGCCCCTCCGGTCACCAACCACGCCATGCGCCGCGCCTCTCAGTCGCCCTCGCCGGCTGAGCCGCCGGCCTCGGCCACCTTATAACGAACGCCCCTCGCCTCCGCGCCTCGCGCCCGTGCCCGCGCCCGTGCCCGTGCCCGGAAGGCTCGGCGTCAGGCGAAGGCGGCGTGGCCCGTGATCGCGCGGCCGACGATGAGCGTGTTCATCTCGCGCGTGCCCTCGTAGGAGTAGATCGCCTCGGCGTCGGTGAAGAAACGGATGACGTCGTAGTCGATCACGATGCCGTTGCCCCCGAGGATCTCGCGGCACCAGGAGACCGTCTCGCGCATCCTCGAGGTCGCGAACGTCTTGGCCAGCGCGGAGTGCTCGTCGTGCTGTTCACCGCGGTCGAGCATCTCGGAGACCCTCGTGCAGAGCCCGATCGAAGACGTGATGTTGCCGAGAGCTTTCACCAGCAGGTCCTGGATCAGCTGATGGGCGCCCAGTGGTTTGCCGAATTGGATGCGCTCCTTCGAGTACTCGACCGCCGCCTCGTATGCGCCCACCGCGACGCCGATCGCCGACCAGGCGACCTCGGCGCGGGTCAACCGCAGCACGGCGGCGGTGTCTTTGAACGAATTCGCGTTCTGCAGTCGGAGCGACTCCGGCACGACCACGTTGTCGAGCACGATATCGGCGTTCTGCACCATGCGCAGGGACTGCTTGCCCTCGATCTTCGTCGCCGTGTATCCGGGCGTCGATGTCGGCACGATGAAACCCTTCACCTGACCGTCGTCGGCGCTCTTCGCCCAGATGATCGTGATATCGCTGAAGGTGGCGTTGCCGATCCAGCGCTTGGACCCGTTGAGCACCCAGTTGTCGCCGTCGCGGGTCGCGATGGTCTGCAATCCACGGGCCGAGTCGGAGCCGGAGAGCGGCTCGGTGAGCCCGAACGCGCCGAGCACTTCGCCCGAGGCGAGCTTCGGCAGCCACTCCGCGCGCTGCTCCGCCGAGCCCGTCACGCCGATCGCACCGAGCGCGAGACCGTTCTGCACTCCCGCGTAGGTGCTCACCGAGGCGTCGATGCGGCCCAGTTCGAGCGCGACCCACCCTCGGAAGACCGCCGAGTTCTCGAACGGCGCCGTCTCGGGGAAGCCGAGACCGATCATGCCGGTGCGGTGCAGGCCTTCGCGGATCTGATGCGGGAACTCACCCTTCTCCCAATACTCGTTGACGAGCGGCTTCACCTCGGTCTCGAGGTGCGCGCGGAGGTCGGCGAGAAACTGCTTCTCGCGATCGGCGAGAAGGTTCTCGTAGCCGTAGAAGTCGCTGGCGAGGGTCTCGAATGGCATGTCTGCTCCATTGCGTGCCGGGTGGGGCGAGGTGTCTGGTGGATGCGTCCCGCGGGACGAGCGCAAGCCTAGGGAGCGCACACCGCGCGTTCAAAGCGATTGGTAGTTTGGTCTAACGATTTCGAAGGGACCCCGACGGATGTTTGTGCGCATCGGCAATACCCCCCGCGACTATGCCTGGGGCTCCACCACAGCGATGGCCGGGCTGCTGGGCACGAAGCCTTCCGGTGGGCCGGAGGCGGAGCTCTGGCTGGGCGCGCATCCCGGCTCAGCATCGAGGATCCTCGATCCCGCCCAGACGGGCGGTGCCCGCGACCTGGCGGAGTGGACGTCGCGGGACCCGCAGCACTCTCTCGGCGCCGGGCGGACCCAGCTCCCCTACCTGCTGAAAGTGCTGGCCGCAGCCGGCCCGCTGTCGCTTCAGGCGCATCCCTCGACCGCACAGGCCGAAGCCGGGTTCGCGCGGGAGAACGCCGCGGGCATCCCGCTCGACTCCCCCGAGCGCAACTACAAGGACGCCGTACACAAGCCCGAGGTGATCTTCGCGCTCAGCGACCCGTTCGTCGCTCTGTGCGGCTTCCGGGCGGTGACCGCGAGCGAAGCCGTTCTCCGCGGCCTGGCCGACAAGGCGGACGAGGGCGATCGTGCGGCCATCGCCGTCTTCGCAGACACCCTCGCGGGCGATCCGTCCACCGTGCTTCGCCACGCGACCGAGTGGCTGCTCGGGGGCGATCCGGCAGTCGACCGTCTCGTGTCCGCCGTGGTCGCAACCTCCGAGAGCGTGCCTGCGGATCCCACCGGCGACGATCTGGCGGTCGCGGCCGACACGGTGCGGATGCTCGCCGCCGCTTTCCCGCGCGACCCCGGCATCGTGCTCGCACTCCTGCTCAACCGGGTGAGCCTGCACCCCGGCCAGGTGCTGTACCTGCCGGCGGGAAACATCCACGCGTATCTGCATGGTCTGGGCATCGAGCTGATGGCCGCTTCCGACAATGTTCTGCGAGGTGGCCTCACGCCGAAGCGGATCGACGTGCCCGAGCTGGTGAGC
>DASYGJ010000093.1:0-18547 GCA_035999915.1 Leifsonia sp. | reverse complement strand
GCGGCCCGCATGAACACCAGCCGGTCGGACCGGTACCCCTGACCCGCCTCCGCCTCACGTGCGCGGGACAGGTGTTCGCGCGCCTGTGCGAGGCTCTGCTCCGCGTCGCGAACGGCCGTCGCGGCCGCCTCCAGGTGCGGTGCGAACCGCTGGCTCAAGGCAAAGGCGAGCCGCTCCCGCTCGGACAGGTCCAGGGGAGTGGAGGATTGAGCAGCTCGGCTGCTCAGACCCTCTGTGGGTTGGGGATCCGGTGTCTTCATAACGCCCTCACCGCGCGAGGTTGGGTCAGTCCGATGGTGTCACGACGGCGTGACCCGGTGTCGCCGTGGTGGACCTGAGACGATGCCCGACCAGGAGCCTGCCGGAGCTCGACGAGACAGCCGGGGCGTGCATGTGCTTCGAGAGGGGCTGCGTCCCCTGATCGCTCGTCGTCGAGGGACCGCGAGGCCTGGATGTTAGAACTGATCTGTGTGGAGATTCGCGGCGACGATATTTCGTCGCGGCAGGAACGGGGTTCATGTGGTGGGACGTGCTGCTCAGGAAGTCGATGCCATCATCGCCAACGCTGGTGACTGGCGTGGGGAGATGTTGTCACGACTGCGGGGGATCGTGCTGGCCGCTGACCTGGCCATGGACGAGGACGTCAAGTGGAAGAAGCCCTCGAGGCCAGAGGGAGTGCCGGTGTGGTCTTTCGACGGCATCGTGTGCATCGGCGAGATGCTCAAGAACTCCGTACGGTTGACGCCCGAAGGGGGCCAGCTGAAGGACCCGAAGAGGCTCTTCAATGCGCGTCTGGACAGCAAGAGCGTCCGAGCCATCGACTTCCGTCAGGGTGAGACGCTGCCTGAGGCCGACCTGAAGGCGCTGGTGCTCGGGGCAGTGCGCTTGAACGGCTGAGGTAGGGGATGGTCAGCGAGCTGCCCGTGCTGTGGGCGACGCCCTCTTGTTGGTCGTCCGGGTCCCTTCGCCTCGAGCGGCGTCGGACCCTGGTGCGAGAATCCGGGCATGGCGCGGGAGTCGCGGATGGTGTCGTTGGGGTTTGGCAAGTTCGCGAGGTCTGACCGCATCTACGCGCTGGTGCCATTGGCCGGGGAGGAACGCGGCGACGGCCGACGCACCCGGGTCTGGGTCGAGGGCATCGCCGAGCCGATCATCGCCTCCCGGACCGAAGTGACCATTCTGCGCGACATGGGCCAGGAAGCGGCCGTCGAGACACCCCTACTGGACGACGCGCTCGACCTGGCCAGCCGGCTCGCATCCGCCGCGGAGGAGGGCCGGGTCGACCTCGGCGACCTGGGGCGTCGGGCTCGCCGGCTGCTGGAGGCTACGACCGGGTTTCGAGAGGCCGACCGCGCGCACGAGTGAGACAGCAAGCGTCAACCGCTACCTCCCAACGCCAGGGTCATCGCTCCCGAATCGGGCTAACGTGGGAAACGCCCTCCGGTCACACCATGGCCCCTGCCCTGGGAACGACCACCACAGGGCAAGGCGGTGCCCCACTGGCTTTCGAGTGGGGCACTGTCCTCGTCAGGGCGTTGCGATGCAGTGCGTGCGACACGCCTCACCATGCCGCAGGAGGGGCGTTACACCACCGCCAGGCGGCGCATGTCCGTGGCGATGAGAAAGCGCATCTCCTACCGGGCTGAGGGTGGTCACCGCGAAGGCGGTGTTACCAGGTCTTGGTTCGTGGTGGCTCGCTACGCTCGTGGTACGCCCCGAGAGTCGCCCCTTTGTCGGCCCTTCAGGGAACCCGCGGAACGCGTCGGCGTAAGGGAGTGGCGAGATGAGTGCAAGCGGCGACCGGTCGATGACCTTCCAGGCGAGCAGCGCGGAGGCGGTCACGGCACTCGAAGAGGCTGCGCGGCGTACGGGAATGCAGCACCTCTCCGCGGATCCGGCGACCGGGGTCCTGGTCTTCACCGCCGGGGGCATGGTGCTTGCCTTCGGCGAGAAGGTCACCGCTCGCATCCGTGAGGTCGCGCCGGGGGTGGTGCAGGTGACGCTGTCCTCGGACCTGCAGTTCGGCCTGGGGAGTGGCGGTGACAAAGGCGCCGGCCGGGACCGGATGGCCAGCGCACTTAGTCAACTCCTCCCCCCGGCCCAGTAGTCGGGTCCCGGCTGATCCGGACGGAACGGACCAGGGCGACGCCGACCCCAGAGCCGGCCCCAGAGCAACGAACGGGTGCGTCCGACCGACCGCCTATCGGTCTCCGAGCGGGCAGACGCGCCTTTCTGTTGGTGCCGCAGGAAGCGTGGCGGTCAGGCTTCGGCGGGGTGCGCTGGTGCTCGGTTGCCGCCTTGTCCTTCGGGGCGCTCGACTCTGTGGTGGTTCCGTTCGCTATTCAGCGTCGAGCGGTTCGATCTCGCCAGGAACCCAGGTCTTGTCGAACCAGGGGGCCAACGGTCCGTAGAGCCGCAGGATGGTGAACCACTTCTTGCCGGAAACGGTCTGGATCCAGTTGCCGGGTTTCTCGTCACGCTCGGTCGGTCCGAAGGTGAGGGTGATCGAGCCGTCAGTGTTGGCAGCGAGCGGGTCGCGCGTGTTGTTCTTGCTCGGGAACGGTTGCCCGGTCTGGAGTTCCGATCGGGTCTGGGGGTCGTAGACGACGATCGACCAGAAGTCTTTGGCCGGGACTCCGGGTGGGAGGGTGAGGGCGTAGTCCCGGGCGCCGTCGAGGTACTCGCCCGTGCTGTCGTGCTCGGTGTTCGCGCATTGCGAACCCAGACCGGGATGTGCAGCGCCATCGCGGGCGTGTTGACGGTCGCGAGATAGAAGAACACGGTCCGGGCGTCGAGGTTGCGTCCACCGACGCCGTCGTCGACCAGCCAGCGGTAGTCGTCGCCAATGAACGCGGTCTTCCACTGACCTTCTGATATTTATACGCCTCTGGGTCGCGGGTCTTGAACGCGATGGCCCGAGCGGTGCCGTTCGCGACGGCAACGGCTTCGGTCAGTAGCGCACGCATCCGGTCGTCGGGCGCGAACGGAGTGCCCTTGCGGATCCCGATGGAGGAGAGCAGCCCACGAATCTCGTCATCGATCACCCCCAGCGGCTCTCGCTGGATGACGGCGTCGAGCTCGTCGAAGAACGAGACATCGTTGGCGTGGATGGTGTTGAACGCTTGTTCGCTCAGCGCGATGAACTCCATCTCCGGAGGCGCGTCGACGTCGGAGAGCGGGTAGACGTCGGAGAGCGGGTAGACGCGCAAGCCCTGATGGAACGTCTCGGTCGGCGCCTCGGGGTTGCCGTCGACGAGCAGTCCGCGCGCGATCAGCCAGTTGATCCGCGACGGCGACTCCGAGACGTAGTAACCATCGGGGATGGGCCCGTCGTAGCCCGCCGGGACGATGAGGTATTTGCCTCCCTGGCCTCGATCGGGACCGGGTCTGCCCAGCCTCGTTCACCAAGCGGGTCTTCCCGATCCCGGGTTCCCCCACCATGAGGGTGATGAGAGACCGCCCGGATCGAGCGGTGTCGAGAGACGACTGAAGCAACGTCACCTCGCGCTCCCGGCCGATCAACGCGCCCGAGATCCTCGGGCCGTCCAAGCGGTCACCAGCCTGCACGGCTCAATCGTGGCAGACCGGCGACTCTCCTTGGCTGACTCGGTGCGCGCGGGGTGGCGTGGGATGACCACGAGCCATCTCGCGCCGGTCGCATCTGCTCGCTCAGCTTCCCTTTGCAGCGGGCCAGGAGTCCTCAGGAGCAGGCGGTGGCTTCTCTAGGCCGTCGGCCAGCGTGCCTTTGATCCGGTTGAGGGCCGCAGTACCTCACGTCGTCGCATCCTGTCAGCCCTTGAGATTCACGTGGATGAGAATTCGAGAGGCCGTCTCCGGCGTCGATCCATGAACCGTGACTCGCAGCCAGTTGCCGAAGGTCGTCACCGGGATCTCCACGATCGCGTCGTCGACGCCCATGTCGACCGGGCGGCCGCGGCGGATCCAGTTGATGCCGTCGGGCGATATCTCGACGGCGATCTCCAGCTTCGGGTGCTCCCCCTCCGTCTGGACGAAGAACACCGCCTCGGTAGCCCAGCCGGCCTCGTAGGGCAGCGTCGCGAAGGCGCCGTTGATGCGAATGCGACGTGCCAGAACGGAGGTGTATGTCGTCTGCATGGTGGCGCGTGTTCCTGTCAATGAAGAGTGGTCACGGGTACGGCTGCGTCGTCGAGATCAACGACCGCCCCCTGTTCGCTCAATGTCGTGTGAAGCAGCGTCGTGTCGACCTCGGCGATCGACCACCCATGACGAACGCACAGCGCGGCGGCCGTCCCTGCGCCCTGTCCCATCGCCATGCACGTCGCCATGACGCGGGCTGAGCCGAATCCCGAACCGTCCGCGCTGAGGCTTCGGCCGGCGGTGACCACGTTCACGCTCCCCCTGGGGACCAAGCAGCGCAACGGGATGGCGTAGGCGCGCTTGGGGTGGTGGAACTCGCCCTGGTGGATGCTGTCCGGCTCATGGATGTCAATGACGTGTGCACCCTTGGCCACCGTGTCCGGGAACGGCTTCGCCTCGATGATGTCGTCCCTCACCAGGTGGTACTCACCCACGATGTGGAAGGTCTCGCGAACCCCCGTCTGGATGCCCGACTTCGCCAGCCAGCAGTCCCGGAATTCGGGAAACTCACGCCGCAGCACCGCGATGAACTGATGCAGTGCCTCGCGAAGGCTCACCTCGGTGCGGCTGAACGACTCGGGGTCGCTCGCATCAGTCGGCTCGCGAAGCAGGTTGATGCTCACCATGCCGTCGTGGAAGAACGAGTTGATCCACGGGCCGCCGAAGAGCGGAATCTCACCGTCGGCGTGCAGTGCTGTGAGCCGGTCGCGAATGGTGGCGGAGACCGGCAGGACACCGTTCACCGCGTCGGCGAAGAGAGGTTGGAGTGCCGCGGTGTCGACGCCGCCGAGCTGGAACCACAAGGTGGCGGGCTGTAGGACATCGCTCTTCACGACCGGTAGTCCGGCGGCGCGAACGACGTCAGCGTCTCCGCTGCAGTCGACGACGACCCCGACCAGGTATGCGACTCGGCCCGCTTTGTTCTGGACGATCACGTGCGTGACGCGACCCTCCTCGACGATGCAGTCCGAGAACCACGAGTGGTACAGCAGCGTCACCCCCGCCTCGACGAGCAGGCGTTGCGCCGCGAGCTTCAGGATCTCATCGTTCACCGGATAGTTGCCGCTGTTACGGTCGAGCTCGGCGCCGCCCAGCTCTCCGGCACGGCGCATCAGCTCGAGTGGGATGCCGCCGATGTGATAGCTGTCGCCGAGCCGGAACTCACTGATCGGTGTGACCAGCGCGCTCGTCGCCATTCCGCCGACGAAGCCGTACCGCTCGATGAGCAGGGTTCGGGCTCCGTTGCGCGCCGCCGCGATCGCGGCGATGAGACCTGAGGGCCCACCTCCGCAGACCACGACGTCGTAGCTACCCACGACCGGCGTCTCACGAGAGGGTTCGGTGACGAACATGGGCGTTCCTGCTCCCTCTATCGGTGCAGTCACTCCGTCGAGTAGACGACGGAGTCGAGGTAGAGATGCACGGACCTATCGGTGTCCGTCTCGACGAAGAAGACGGGGTTGATGAGGTTGTCGATCGACTGGTAGCCGGGCGTGAGCGTCGGCGAGATCCCGCGTAGATCGAAGACGCGGTCCATCGACTGGAGCTCGATGTACTCGCGCCGCTGCACATCCACGGTGAGGCGCAGATAGATCCAGTTGATCTTGTCGGGGCTCTCGTTGTAGAGCAGATCTTGTCCCCCGCCCGGCACCCACTGGTACCCGTCGGCCGAGCCGTCCTCGAATCGGCGACCAAACCACTGGTGGTCGACTCCCGGCACGCACCACCCGTCCCTGACACCGAAGTTCCAGTCCTCCGGGGTGACTCCTTCGGCAACCTGGTAGTACTGCCACCGCTTGACCAGCGTGCCCCCAAGGGAGTTCACATATCGCACGCCCGGCATGTAACGGGATTCGGAGTCCTGCACGTCGAAGAAGAACCCGAAGGCGCGGATGTCCTTCTCGCCCAGACCGACTCGGTCCTGCGCAGGCGTGTAGGCATACCACGTCTCGATCTGGATCTTCGTCGGGTTGCCGAAACGCGACAGACGCTTGATGGCGTGACCCATACTGCCCGGTCGCGGTGGCTCGGTGTGTGGGCCGCCGGTCGGCGCCGTGGTCAGTTTGAGGGAGTATGTGCCGTCCATCGAGCCGTGCGACGACGCGAAGCGCATCGCCGCGGAGCTGAGCATCGTCGGTGCCCAGCTCGAGAGATCAACATTGGACTCGAAGGACTCGTAGTCGTCATAGACGTAGTTCGGCGTCAGGTCCATCCAACCGTTGAAGCCGTTGTCGAAATCGTCGTACGTCATGACGCGAGCCAGCGGGTTGAACCGCTCGAGACCGCGATCGTAGGTGAGGACTCTGTCCATGCCATGCCTTTCGTCGTCCTCGATCCTGTGTGGGGACGGCGCCCTCCGGCGCCGCCCCCACACCGGCCTACTGGCGCCTCACTTGGTCAGATAGACGGTGCTGAAGTCGATGAACTCGTTCGGCGGGATGACCAACCCCTGCACGGCCTTGGTCGTGGCGGCGTTGACCTTGACCTCGAAGAGCGGGACGGCCGGAGTGTCTTTCGCCATGATGTCCGCGGCCTGCTGGTACAGCTTCAGCCGGGCCGCCTGGTCGGTGATCCGCTGGGCCTGCGTGGTGATCTGGTCGAGATCCTTGTTGCAGTACCCGAGACGGGCCGCCGCGCAGTTGTACAGCCGGTAGATCGTGTAGTCCGCATCACCGGTGATGGTCTGGTTCGGCTGCATGTCCATGTTCCACCCGTGCGTGCCGTCGGGGTTGACGGTGCTGAACGTCTTCAGCCAGGTTGCCGGGTCCATGGCCTTCGGTGTCACGGTGATGCCGACGGCCTTCCACGCCGAGACGAACGCCTGCATCATGTTGGCGAACCCGGCGCCGTTGGCGGTGCTGTAGATCACGTCGACGGTGAAGCCACTCGCATACCCGGCGTCGGCCAGGAGCTTCTTGGCCGCAGCCTGGTCGTACTTCGGGAACCCAGCCGACGGAGCGACGCAGCCGAAGGCCGCAACCGGACAGTATGCGGTCATCACCGAGGCGGTGTCGCCGAACAGCTGCTGCTGGATCGTCGGCAGATCGAGGGCCTGCCACATCGCCTGCCGGACCCGCTGGTCCTTCAGGTACTGGTTCTTGTTGTCGAACCAGAGGAAGTAGTAGTTGAGGCTGTCCTGCTGCGTGAAGTTCACGTTCGACATCCCCTTGACCTGCGCGATCTGGTCGTAGGGCACGTCGCCGACGACCTGCGCCTCACCATTGGCCAACGCGGTGATCTTGCCGTTGACGTCGGTGATCTGCTTCATCGTCAGGGTCTTCAGCTTCGCCTTCGTGCCCCAGTAGGTGTCGTTCCTGGTGAAGGTGAAGTGGTCGTTGGCCACGTAGTCGCTGATGACGAACGGGCCGGTACCGATGGGCTTAGACCAGTAGGTGTTGTCGGCGGCGATCTTGGTGTCGGAGTGGGAGAACTTCCCTTGGCCGATGCGGACCAGGGACAGCACGCCGAGCAGCGTGCCGGTCGGCGCCGAGGTCCTGATGGTGACCGTGAGGTCATCCGTCGCCGTCACGCTGGTGATCGGAGCGAGCACGGTCTTCAGTGCGGCGCCCCACCCGATGTAGCGCTCGATCGACCCCTTGACGTCGGCCGCGGTGAAGGCCTGGCCGTCGCTGAACTTGACGCCAGGGTGGAGCTTGAACACGAGGGTCATCGGGTCCGTCCACTGCCACGAGTCGGCCAGCTTCGGCTGCGGCTTGCTGTCCTTGTCCAGCGTGATCAGCGACTCGAGGGTCTGCGAGATCGCCATGCTGATGCCGATCTCGAGCGGAGACTGCGAGATGTCCGATCCCGCCCATCCGTACGACGGGACGTAGACGAGCTTCTGCTGGTCATCCGGCAGCGACTCTGCGGTGGCACCTCCGGTGCTGTCACCTCCTCCGCTGGAACAACCGGCGAGGGCAACGGCGGCGAGCAACGCCACCGCGCCCAATGAACCCAACCTTGCACGTAGCGATGTCATTGCTCTCTCCTCTGACTGATGGATCTTCGGTGCGGTTGGCCCATCACGTGCCGCCCAGGGCGAACGTCGATGCGACCGGATAGTGATCACTGGGCGAGATCCCGCGGTCGAAGTACTCGACGACCTCGGCGCTGCGTGAGCGCACCGGTCCGCGGAAGAAGATGTAGTCGATGGTCTTCTGGGGGCTTCCGATCGGCGACTTCGCGGTGCCGACGGTCGAGGCGAACGGGTTCGGGACCACCGGATGCGTCGGGGGCGCCTGCCGGTTCAGCGCGGTGAAGGAGTCGAGGTAGCCCGCGTTCCCGATCACCCAGATCGCGGTGGCGATGGCATTCGTATCCGAGGCCAGGAACACCGGCTCATCCGGCCGTCCGAGCCGATCGAGCTCCTCGACCACGCGCCGCGCCTGCGGGGTGCGCTGGTTGACCCCGGTCTCGACCTCGACGGCGTTGCCGGAGTAGGAGAGGTGCGCTGTCGTCCAGAGCAGGGTCTTCGGCCCACCCTCGATCCCCAGACGCACCCAGAACAGGCGGGCGTGGGCGTCATGGATCCCGACGTCCTCGGCGCCGTGCTCGACCTCGCTGAACACCTCACCGTTCCACCACAGGTTGCTCTGCTGCTCCCACCCCGGGAAGTCGTCGTGAACGCGGTCGTGACCAGGCATCGCCGCGTCGAGCACGTCGCGTGACCATGGGCGCGTCTCCTGGGTTCCGAGCAGATCCGGGGCTCGTCGCTCGTAGAGCCCCCGGAGAGCCTCGACCCGGTCGGCGGCATGGTGATCACCCCACAGGTTGTGGGTCTGGGCGATGACGTTGAGCGGAGCGGTCACGAGATCTCCCGCTGATCTGCCGGCGGGGCCGAGGTGACGTCGTGGTTGTAACGCAGCACCTCGCGGTGGCCGTCGCGCATCCGGAAGCTGGTGACGGAACAGTTGTCCGGCGCTCCCAGGGGCTTATGCCCCGGGCTCGGGAGCCCGAGCACGTCCGCGGTCGCGAGCCGGATCGGGTTACCGCTCGTGAAGACGACCACGACGCGGTCGCCGCCGACGTCGGGGAGCTGAGCGGTCGCCCTCGACAGCGCGCCGACGACGCGTACCCGGGTGTCGGCGAACGTCTCACCACCCACACCGCGGGCGAGGTCCTCCCCCGCCGCCACCCGGGCGACGGTCACCGGATGCGCTGCCGCCGCCTCCTCGAACGTCAGACCGGCCCAGTCGCCGACGCTCATCTCGCGCAGCGCGGGGTCGAGCCGGATCTCAGCCCCGACACGATCCGCATACTTCTTCGCGGTGTCGAACACCCGCGGCAGGTCGCTCGAGACGACCGCGTCCGGCGCGGGTACCGACGCGGAGAAGGCGGCACCGAAGCGGTCGGCCTGCCGATGGCCCTCGGCGGTCAGTCCGGAGTCGGCGTGGCCCTGGTAGCGCCCCTCGACATTCCAGAGCGACTCGCCATGGCGGACCAGGTGCATCGTGACCGCGGTGCTCACGGCGTCTCCGTCAACCACGGACGCACGACGGGCACGGCCGCCAGCAACCCGCGGGTGTAGTCGTCCTGCGGATTCTCGAAGAGCTCCAGCGCAGTGCCCTCCTCCACCACGACACCCTTGTTGAGCACCAGCACTCGGTCGCAGATGTGCTGGATCACCGACAGGTCGTGGGAGATGAACAGGTAGGAGAGCCCGAGGTCGGCCTGCAGGTCCTCCAGCAGGTTGAGGACCTGGGCCTGGACCGAGACGTCGAGCGCGCTCACCGCCTCGTCGCAGATGATGAGCTTGGGCCGCAGCGAGAGTGCGCGGGCGATGCCGATGCGCTGACGCTGGCCACCGGAGAACTGGTGCGGGTAGCGGTCCGAGTAGTCGGGGTTCAACCCGACTCTCTCCATCAGATCCTTGGCCTCGACCGTCCATCGGCGGCGTGGAACGACGTCGCCATGCACTCGCCAGCCCTCGGCGATGATGTCGCGAACCGTCAGGCGCGGGTTGAGCGAGGCGTAGGGGTCCTGGAAGACCATCTGCATGTCGCGGCGCACGCTCTTCATCTCTCGCAGCGTGAGCCTTGTGATGTCCTCGCCCTCGAACCTGATCAGTCCGCCGGTCGCTTCGACGAGGCCGATGATCGTGCGGGCGATCGTGGACTTGCCCGAGCCCGACTCTCCGACCAGGCCGACGGTCTCGCCGGCGCGGATGTCGAAGCTCACGTCGGAGACGGCGACCTTCTCCCCGACCGTCCGCTGCAGGACCGACGAACGGATCGCGTAGGTGACCTTGAGGTGCGAGACGCTCAGCAACGGCGTCGTGTCGTCACGCATGCGCCAGCACCTCCTCCGAACGATGACAAGCAGCGAGGTGCCCGGATGGCCAGCCGGCCGGCTGCCGCAGCCCAGGGACGGTGGTCCGGCACTGCTCGGTCGCGAAGGGACAGCGCGGATGGAACGCGCAGCCACTCGGCAGCGCAAGCAGGTCCGGCGGTGAGCCGACAATGGGGGTGAGCCGGTCTCCCATCGACGTGTTGCTCGGGATCGAGCTGAGCAGACCGTGCGTATAGGGGTGGGCGGGATGGTCGTAGACCTCGCGAGTCATCCCGGTCTCGACGATCCGGCCCGCGTACATGATTCCCGCCCGGTCGGCCACATCGGCGACCACGCCGAGATCATGACTGATGAGGATCATGCCCATGCCGGTCTCGGCCTGAAGGTCGGCGAGGAGGTTCATGACCTGCTTCTGCACGGTGACGTCCAGGGCCGTCGTCGGCTCGTCGGCGATCAGCAGCTCGGGTTCGAGCGCGATCGCCATGGCGATCATGATGCGTTGGCGCTGACCACCGCTGAACTGGTGCGGATAGTCGCGAATCCGCCGTTCGGGGTCCTCGATGCCGACCCGCTTCAGCAGCTCGAGCGCGTTCGCCCAGGCCGCCCGCTTCGGTGTGCCACGGCGACGGCGGAACACCTCGGCGATCTGCCAGCCGACTCGGAGGACCGGATTCAGCGAGCTGAGCGGATCCTGGAAGATCATCGCGATCTCGGTCCCGCACAGCTCACGTACCCGGGCGACCGGCTCGGCGACCAGGTCCAATCCGCGATAGAGGATCCGGCCGCCGACGATGGAACCCGCGGGCTTAGGCAGCAGGGCCATGATCGCCTGGGCGGTCACCGA
Organism: Leifsonia sp.; assembly: GCA_035999915.1. Lineage (GTDB taxonomy): Bacteria > Actinomycetota > Actinomycetes > Actinomycetales > Microbacteriaceae > Leifsonia. Next base: position 7,296 of record DASYGJ010000093.1, on the reverse strand, counting down.
CTTGCCGGAGCCGGACTCTCCGAGGATGGCGACCGTCTCGCCCGACCGCACATCGAAGCTCACGCCGTCGAGGGCGCGCACGACTCCCGCCGACGTCGAGAACTCCACCTGCAGGTCCTGAACACGGAGGAGAAGGTCCCCGGGATCGGCGTCCGCGATGTCAGCGTCGGCCATCAGGCGCTCCGCAGCCTCGGGTCGAACCGGTCTCGCAGCGCGTCGCCGAGGATGCCGGTGGCCAGCACGAGAATCGCGAGGGCGATTCCCGGCAGGGTCGAGATCCACCACGCGGTCGCGAGATAAGCGGTGCCGTTGTGGATCGTGCTGCCCAGGCTCGGGATGCCGAGAGGGACTCCGACACCGAGGAAGGAGAGCGCGGCTTCGAGCAGCACGACGTGGCCGAACTCCACCGTCGCGACCACGAGGATCGGGGCGACGCACCCGGGAAGCAGCGTGCGGAAGATGAGGTGCCTACGGCCCGCCCCCAGGGTGCGCGCCGCTTCGACGTACTCCCGGTTCCGCAGCGTCAGCACCTGGCTGCGGGTGATGCGAGAGAACACCACCCAGTTCGTGATGGAGATCACCAGGATGACGTTCCACAGGCTGGAGCCGAGAACCGAGGCGAGGAGAATCGCGAGAAGAATGGCGGGGAAGGCGAGCTGCACGTCGGCGACACGCATGAGGACGCCATCCATCGCGCCGCCGAACTGGCCGGCGAGCAGCCCGACGACGACCCCCAGCACTCCTGCCAGGAGGAGCGTCGATGCCCCGACGGTCAGGGACACGCGGGCGCCCATCATCATCTGGGCGAACAGGTCCTGGCCCACCTGGTCGGTGCCGAAGACCGCGTAGGACCCGTCCGACAGCGTCGACCCCGGGGGCTTCAGCCGATCGATCAGCTCGGTCTGCAGGGGGTCGAACTGATAGAGCATGGGCACGACGATCGCGCCGACGACGAAGAGGCCGATCACCACAAGTGGGGCGACGATACGGACGGTCACCCCGCGGCGCGAGCGCCGGGCGCGGCGCATCGTCAGCATCGCCACGGTCTGCGGAGCGGCGGTCATTTCGCGAGCCTCACTCTCGGGTCCACGTAGCCATAGAGGAGGTCGACGACGAGGTTCACGATCACGAACGCCCCGGCGATGATCACCACGCAGGCCTGCACGACGTTGTAGTCGCGCACGAGGATCGAGTTGACGAGGAGCCGGCCGACGCCGGGGAAGCTGAACACCGTCTCCGTGATCACGGCCCCGCCGAGCAGCGTCCCGAACTCCAGACCGACCAGCGTGATCACCGGGATCGTCGCGTTGCGCGTGGCGTGGGTGAAGATGACGACTCGCTCCGGCAGGCCCTTCGCTCGCGCGGTCGTGATGTATCCCTCGCCCACCACCTCCAGCAACCCGCTGCGCGTCATCCGGGTGAGGATCGCGATGAACGGAAGGGCGACGGTGATGACCGGGAGGATCAGCGCCTGGGGGCTGTTGAGTCCGGCGCTCGGCAGCCAGTGCAGCGTCTGGGAGAAGATGAGCATGAGCACCACGCCCACCCAGAAGCCGGGCAGCGCCTGGGTGAGGAGGCTCAGGGTGGTCACGGCGCGGTCGCTCGGACGGTTCACCCGGAGCGCTGCGAGCAGGCCCAGGGGGAAGCTGACCACCATCGCGAGCGCGCAGGCAAGGAACGCCAGCAGGGCGGTGTTCGGCAGCACCTGTGCGACGAGATCCATGACCGGCACGCCCTGCGTGTAGGAGTTGCCGAAGTTGCCGGTCACCGCTCCCCCGAGGTAGGTGAGGTACTGCACGATGAGCGGTTGGTCGAGTCCCATCTGATGGCGCAGCTCATCGAGCTGTTGGGGCGTCGCGTCCATGCCGGCGATCAGCTGAGCCGGATCGGACGGAACCATCCGCACGATGATGAACACCACGGTGACGACGCCCCAGAGCACGAAGACGGCGAGCAGCACGCGCCGGATCGTGTAGCCGACCACCGTTCACCTCCGGTCGCGGTGAGCTGGTCCATCGATGACAGAGGGGTCAACGTCGATCCCAGATCATTATCGTTCACGTACCTTGGCTCACCCTGCGCCGCCCTGTCAAGGTCCCGTAGAACCGCCTGAGGGCAAGGCTCCATAGAGGTCATCGGTCACGTTCGCTCGCTTTCCTCGGGACCTTTGACAGGGCAATTCGGTAACGCTAATGTTCGCGGCGAGCGTCGGCATGTCGCGACGCCAAGAAACTCACGCCGAGGAGTCAGCGTTGATCACCACAGACCAGGCGGATCTCACGGCGGCGTTGCGCGAGGCGATCCGCAGCAGTGATCCGCGGCTGTCGAAGTACGCCCCCATGTCGCGCATCCTCACGTTTGACGATTTCAACCATGGCGCCCACGGTTGGGTCGAGCTCGGCGGCAACTACAACGGTCGAGGCGATCTCGACTCGATGGACGAGCACTTTCGCGACTTCCGCCCACCGCAGCTGTCGAACCAGAACTTCTTCGACGTCGGCACCCACGGTGCCATGACCGGCACGTACTCGCTGAAGCTCGCCACCCGAAAAGCTCCCGGACACACCGCGACCGCCATCCGACGCCTCACCATGAGCGGCCGCGGGCTTCTGCAGATCGAGGCCTATCTCGCGTGGAAGGTCGAGGCCAACCTCGTCGGCGGCGATGAGGTCAACCGCTACGGCGACATCTCGTGGGACGCGAACTCTCACCCGTCCGAGGCGCAGTTCGGTGCGTTCACGGTGGCGACCGATCTCAGCCACGACGGGATCAGGTACCACAACGTGATGCGGTTCCAGAACACCGACTGGGACGGTCACCTGGTCCAGAGATGGATGTATCCCGTCGTCGCCGAGCCGACGCCGCACGAGCGCTTCGAGGGCAAGCACGACTACAGCCGCTACACCGACTTCACGGCGCCCGACCCGGAGAGCTGGCGCTTCCTGACCGACCGGCGTCAGGAAGCCTGTTTCAACGAGGTCCCGACCAAGGTGAACTGGCACTACCTGAGGCTCCTCGTCGACACCTCGACCCGCTCCAACGTCGAGCTGCAGTTCAACAATGACGTGTACGACCTTCGTGACGTTCCCGTTCCTCCGTACGCGGAGAAGTACGAGTCGTTGGAGAGCCTGCTCAACTTCTACTTCTCGGTGCGCACGCTCGGACCCCACCGAAACTTCCTGTTCCTCGACTCCGTCGTCATCTCGGCAGATTGGTGAGGGTGGGAAATGCGGCAGTCGCAGAGTGCCGTGGTGGAGCGCGGCGTCGACCTCGCGGGCATCCACGAGACCGAGCCGTTCGAGGTGGCGTGGGCGGGCGAGGCGCGGTGGTACGTCAACTTTCTCCGTCCTGCTCCAGGGAGCGAGGTGGAGTTCCGGGTCCAGATCTCACCCGACGGCATCAACTGGGTCGATCATGAGGGACACCCGCCGCTGGTGTCCGAGGCGGTCGGACTCCTCTCCATCCCGGTCGAGCGCTTCGGACACTGGCTGAGGCTGCGCGCGGAGCAGGCGTCGGGTGCCGACGCTCCGATGCTGCGCATCTACCTCGAGCTCAAGGAGTAGTCGGGCACGGCGATGGCCAGGAAAACGGGCACACCTCGACGCCGCACGCTGGAGGACGTCGCCGACACGGTCGGGCTCTCCGTGAACACGATTTCGCGTGCGCTCAACGACAAGCCCGGGGTCAATGCGACGACGAGGGCGCGCATCAAGGCGGAGGCGGAGCGGATCGGGTACGTCCCCAACGCGCACGCGCGATCGCTGGTGCTCGGTTCGCGCAAGACCATCGGCGTCATCGTCACAGACCTGGCCAACCCGTTCTTCAACGACCTCGTCAGCGAGATCGAGGAGCAGGCGATCAGCGCCGGGTACACCCTGTTGCTCCTGCTGTCCGACGAGGACCCGGAGCGGGAGCGCGCCGCGGTCGAGACCGCTCTGCGTTCCGGCGTCGACGGAATCATCGGCGTCCCGGTTCAAGGGCGATGGAACCCGTGGACGGCCGTGACCAACGCGGGGATACCGCTCGTGCTAGCCGCCCGAGAGGTGCCCGGACTGGAGGTCGACTTCTTCTCGAACGACAACGAGGCCGGCAGGCGGATGACCACCGAGGTCGTCCTGCAGCGCGGCGCTCGGGACATCGTCCTGATCGAGGAAGACCTCCGCATCTCCACGGTCACCCACCGGATCGCCGGCTTCCGCCAGGCGCTCGAACAGCACGGCATCGCCTTCGACTCACGCAGCACCGTCCTGGTCCCCTCTCGGAGGACCGTTCGTGGCGCGTCGCTCTGGCGCGGTGAGGACGCGTACACCGTGACGCGCGACCTGCTCGACGGCGGCCGCGTTCCCGAGGCCTTCGTGGTCGGCAACGACTACTTCGCGCTCGGGCTCTACACCGCGCTTCGCGAGCGCGGTATCCGGATTCCGGAGGACGTTCTGGTCATCGGTTGGGGCGACTACCCGTTCTCACGCTTCCTCGACCCGCCGCTCTCCACGCTGCGCCTGCCGTCGGTGGAAGTGGCCCGCAAGGCGTCAACGCGTCTGCTCGCGTTGCTCGACGGTGCGGCCGAAGTCGAGCCGGTCATCGACTACATCCAGCCGGAGCTCGTCCTGCGCGCCTCGACCAATCGCTGAACCTGAGAGGGGATCCGTCGCCATGTCCAACTACGCGGCAGTCATGCCGGACGTCGGTCGCATCGAGATCACGGCGGTCGGCGAGCCGACGCCGGGACCACGCGACGCCATCGTGCGGATGGAGGCCGTAGGCGTCTGCGGCTCCGACACGGCGTACTACACGGTCGGCTACATCGGTGACTACGTCGTCGACGGGCCCATCATCCTGGGACACGAGTGCGCCGGCGAGGTCATCGCGGTCGGACCGGACGTCACCCGCGTGCGGCCAGGCGACCGGGTGGCGATCGAACCGGGCAAGCCCTGCCGAGACTGCTCGGAGTGCATGGGGGGTCGCTACCACCTCTGTCCGTCGCTCGTCTTCTTCGCCACACCGCCGTACGACGGGTCGCTCGTCCAACGCATGGCGGTCGACGAGCGTCAGCTCTTCCCGATGCCGAGCACGATGTCGTATGAGGAGGGCGCGCTCTGCGAGCCGCTGTCGGTCGGGATCTGGGCATGTCACCGGACGCACCTCGAGCCCGGAGACCGCGTGCTGGTCACGGGCGCCGGCCCCGTCGGACTGCTCGCTGCGCAGGTCGCGCGGGCCTTCGGTGCGGCCTCCGTCACGGTCGCGGACATGGCTCCGTTCCGCCTCGACATGGCTCGCCGCCTCGGTCTCGAGACCGAGGTGCCCGGCGAGGAGACAAGCCGGGACTTCGACGTCCTGCTCGAGTGCTCCGGCGCGCCGACCGCGCTCGCTGACGGCCTATGGCGCCTGCGGACGAACGGCCGCGCAGCCATGGTGGGCATGCCGAAGCAGGACGTCACGCTCGCGCTCTCACGACTCAACGTCAACGAGCTCACCATCGGCCTCGTCAACCGCTACGCGCATACCTGGCCGACGGCGATCGACCTCGTCTCCAGCGGGCGGGTGGACGTCAATTCCCTCGTCACGCACCGATTCCCTCTCGACGGGACCGCCGAAGCCCTCATGCTGGCCAAGCACGTCCCCGACTCGGTCAAGGCCGTGATCTCGCCCCAACAGCGCTCGTCATAGCGCTGCCCGATGACCGGTCACGCCGTTGTCGCGGCGACCTACGCCGAGCCGGGACGAGAGGTTCCGGTCATCGCGGACGTGGACGTGCTCGTGGTCGGCGGTGGACCGGCCGGCGTCGGGGCCGCCATCGGTGCGGCCCGCACCGGCGCCTCCGTGTTCCTCGTGGAGGAGACGGGAGCCTTCGGCGGAATGTGGACCCAGGGGCTGGTCATCACTCTCGCCGGCTACAACTCCTGGCTGCGACCGCATCGCGTACGCGTCGTGGACGGTGTCGGTGGCGACTGGCTGCGCCGCGCGACCCTCATCGGCGGAGCCGTGGACCACGACGGCTGGGTGATCAGCACCGACCCGGAGAAGATGAAGCTCGTTGCCGACCAGATGCTCGAGGAGGCGGGCGTCGACTTCCTGCTGCACGTGCTCGCGACGTACCCGATCGTCGACGGGCATACGGTCCTCGGCTGCCTCGTCGAGACGCGCCAGGGGCGACAGGCGATCCGCGCGAAGGTCACCGTCGACGCGACCGGGAACGGCGACGTCATGGCCCGCGCCGGCGCGGACTGGGTGCAGGGCGACACCCTGCAGCCGATGACCCTGCCGATGTACCTCACGAACGTCCGTACGGTCCCCGACGTGGACGCCGCGCAGCCGGCCAGGATCCGTACCGGCCCCGAGCCCGGCCCGCTCGACCAAGCGGGCATGGACGACTCCAATGCCGCGCGACAGGACGTGGTCATCGACCGAGCAGCGATGCGGGACGCCAGAGCTCGGGGCGAGCTGCCGGCCTTCGGTGGGCCGTGGTTCGGCGGGCTGGAGAAGGACGTGGTCTGGGTCAACGCGGTGCGGATCATCGGTGACGCCACGAACAACCGGGACGTCACCCGCGCCGAGGTGCAAGGGCGTCGAGAGGCGTACGCGCTGTTCGAGTACCTCCGCGATCACGTCGAGGGATTCGAGGCGGCGCGGCTCCAGCAGACCGCGCCGACCATCGGCATCCGTGAGACTCGACGGTTGCTCGGCGTCGCGACGCTCGTCGGCGACGACATCCGCGCCGCCGTGCAACCGACGGACTCGATCGCACTCGGGGCGTGGCCGATCGACGTTCATCCGAGTGATGGTTTCGTCGGCTCTCACGTCATGTATGTGCCGCAACCCTACGGAATCCCGTATCGGGCGCTGCTGCCGGCGACCACCGATGGGCTGATCGCGGCCGGACGGTGCATATCCGTAGATCGAGAAGCGCTCGGGTCGGTCCGCGTCGGCGCAACCTGCGCAGCGACCGGCCACGCGGCCGGCACCGCCGCCGCTCTCAGCGCCCTGGCGGGCACACAGCCTCGAGACGTCGAGATCGCGGACCTCCAGTCCCGACTGCGCTCGCAGGGTGCGCTCGTGTCCACCGCCGACCTCAAGCCTGCTCCCCTTCACTCGCAGTAGGACTGGCGGCGCGAGGCCATATTCGGTTGTCCGGCGTCGGGGGGCCTGCGACGCTCACGCCATGTCCACCAGCACCGCCGACCTGCTCTTCGGGCGGTTCGCCGCCACCGCCACCGCCGTAGCGGAGGCGCGTCCACAGGTGGATCCCGCGATGATCCGGGAGATCTTCGACGACGCCGCGACGATGCTGCACAACGG
>DASYGJ010000080.1:0-1570 GCA_035999915.1 Leifsonia sp. | reverse complement strand
CATTATGCGGGTGATCCTGTCAAGCGGTCGGTGGGAGTTCGCCATGAGCCGGGTCATGACGCTTGTGCGTCGAGGCGGTCGAGCAGGCCGTTGAAGATCTTCAGGCGCCCGATCTGGCCCTTGTCGGCGGCGTCGTCGCGTTGGCGTTGGAGGGTGGGTCGGAACTCGTGCGTGGTCTGAAAGTAGGTGCACGATTCGCAGATCGATTCGAAGTGGCAGTCCAGGCCGACGGGGCGGGCGCAGTAGCCGTTGCCGAGCATTCGTCGGTGCATCTCTGCGCGGAGCTTGCGCATCTCGGCGCCCTCGGCGGTCGCGGGGAGTTCTTTGGGGGTGTCGTAGAGCGCTTCGACCTTCTCCGACACGCTGAAGTATTCGTCGGCGACGGTGCGGTTGGCGATCTTGGCGTAGACCATCGTCATCCGCATCGACTTGTGCCCGAGCAGGGCGGCGATCGCTTCGAGTGACATGCCGCGGTTGATCGCCTGGGTCGCGAGGGTGTGTCGGAGTTGGTGCGGGGTCACGCGTCCGATCCCGGCGGCGAGCGCGGCGTTGGTGACTGCGTCTCCGACGCGTTGCTTGCCGATCCGTCGGCCGCGCTCCATGAACAGCCACGGTTCGCGCAGCCCGGCGGGCCGCTGAGCGATCCACTCATCGAGCATGCCTTTGAGCTGTGGGTGCAGCGGGATGTAGCGGTCTGTGCGGAGCTTGCCGAGCGGGACGTGTAGCCAGTAGGCCGAGCCGATCTGCACGACCGATTCGGTCGTGAGATCGAGGAACTCGCCTTTGCGCAGCCCGGTGCGGGCGAGGAACTCGACCGCGAGGCGGGTGAACGGATCGGGATGCTCGCGGGCAGCGCGCAGCAGCTTCGCCGCGGCGGCGTCATCGATGAACCGTGGCAGCGGCTCGTCACGGCGTGGGATGTCGCCGGCGAACATCAGCACGCGTGTCGGGGCGTCGTCTCCGTTCCATTCGCTGAGGCGCTCCAGGCACACTCGGAGGGTTCCGAGATGCTCGGCCAGCCCGATGTTCGAGAGCCGCGCGCCGCGGACCGAGGGTCGCGCCGCGAGGTGACGCTTGTAGCTCTCGATGTGAGCGCGGCGGAGATCGACGACGGCAGCGATCTCGGGCGCATGCGTCGTGAGCCAGCCGGCGAACTCGCGCAGGACTGCCTCGACGCGCACCATCGTCGCCGGTCGCAGAGAGAGTTGCATCTGCTCGATGTACCCCGCGAACGTTGCCCGTAGCTGCGACGGGACGGCCGCCCATTCCTGGGCCCGCACGGCGGACTTGTCCCAGTGACGCTTGCGGGGTGGCACATCGATCACACCCGCGTGGAACAACGTCGCCTCAGCGCCGAACAGGCGCGTCGTGAACGATCTCTGCGCACGGGGGTGGGGATTGCGCTGGCGGATCGCGTCGATCAGCCGGTCGCGGGCCGTGTCGAACGTAGGCTTCGTCAGCCGGTCTGGCGACACATCCGCGACCACCGCGACGAGGGCGGTCGCCCACCATTGAAGCTGGGCCGGTTTGTCGTCGAACCCGAGCTCGGAAGCGGTCGCCATGAACCGTC
>DASYGJ010000068.1:0-9867 GCA_035999915.1 Leifsonia sp. | reverse complement strand
GCCGCTGGGATGGGTTTCCAGGCGATGTTCGCCGTCTTCGCCGGCATCTGGGTCGCCTTCTCAGTTGCCGGATTGTGGCTCACGGCACACGCGGAAGTGTTCGACGCTCTGGTCACGATCATCAACCGGGCCGTTCCGGGGCTGATCGGCGTCAACGGGAACAGCGGTGTGATCAATCAGTCGCAGTTGGTCCAGACGGCCTCGTTCGGCTGGACGGGGATCGTCGCCGCCGTCGGTCTGCTCTGGACCGCCATCGGCTGGTTGTACTACACACGCCAGGCGATCCGGGCGATCTTCGGTCTCACGAGGGATTCGACGAACTACGTTCTCCAGAAGGTGCGAGACCTGGGACTCGCACTTGCTTTCGGCGTCGTGCTGCTCGTCTCCGCGCTGCTCACTATCCTGAGCACGCAGGCGCTCACATTCATCCTTCAGCTGCTCGGCCTGAACAACGACTCGTTCTGGACGAACGCGGTGACGCGCACGTCGGGGCTGCTGGTCTCGGTCATCCTCAACGTTTTCACCCTCGGTGCGATGTTCCGCGTTCTGGCACGGGTGGCGATCCCCTGGCGAAACCTTTTCATCGGTGCCCTCCTCGGCAGCGCGGCGCTCGCCGGGCTGAGCGTGCTAGGCGGTCTGCTCCTCGGCGGCGCGACCAAGAACCCTCTGCTGGCCACGTTCACCGTCTTCGTCGGTCTGCTGCTGTGGTTCAACCTCGTCTCGCGGGTGATACTGCTGTCGGCCTCGTGGATCGCGATCGGGATGCACGACCGGGGACTTTCGCCGCGGCTCCTGAGCCGGGAGCAGGCCGCCGCCGAACGGGCGGCTGCCGAATACCAGGCGCGGCTGCTCTCGGCGAGGAACGATCTCGCCGCCGCCGAGGACGCCCTGGCGAAAACCCGCTGGCTCGGTCGGCTTCGCGGACAGCGCGACGTCGAGAAGGCGCAGCACGCGCTCAACGATGTGCTCGACGAGGGTCGTGTCGGTCGCCCCCGGTAGGCTTGATCCCATGCCAGTCAAGCCCCTGCGTATTGCCACGATCAACACGAACGGCATCCGCGCCGCGTTCCGTAAGGGCATGGGATCCTGGCTCGACGCGCGGGATGTTGACATCCTCGCGATCCAGGAGGTGCGCGCGGCCACCGAAGACATCCAGGAGCTTCTCGGCGAGGAGTGGGACATCCTGCACGATCCGGCGACGGCCAAGGGCCGGGCAGGTGTGGCGATCGCGAGCCGGCATCGCGCCTCCATCCACCGCGTCGAGCTCGGGGCCTCAGACTTCGACAGCGCCGGACGCTGGCTCGAGGCCGACTACGAGTTCGACGGCAAGACCGTCACTGTCGTCAGCACCTACGTGCACTCCGGAGAGGCGGACAGTCCCAAACAGGTCGAGAAATTCAAATTCCTGGATGCGATGGAGGCACGGCTGCCCGAGCTGCAGAACCACAGTGAATACGCCGTAGTGCTCGGCGACCTCAACGTCGGCCACCGCACCCTCGACATCAAGAACTGGAAGGGCAACGTCAAGCGTGCCGGCTTCCTGCCGAAGGAGCGCGAGTACTTCGACCGCATCGTCGGCGCGGAGCACGATGAGCGCTACAACGCCGGTGCCGGGCTCGGCTGGGTAGACGTGGGCCGCAAGTTCGCGGGCGACGTCGACGGGCCATACACCTGGTGGTCGTGGCGGGGCCAGGCGTTCGACAACGACTCTGGGTGGCGCATCGACTATCAGCTCGCAACGCCGGCCCTCGCCGCCGCCGCCAAGAGCTATGCGGTCGACCGCGCAGCGGCCTACGACGAGCGATGGTCCGATCACACCCCCGTGGTCGTCGACTACGCCCTCTGACCAACCCACTCCTTCTCACTTTCGAGGCAACTCATGACGAAACTCCCCCGCCTGTACTCCGGCATGCAACCGTCCGCCGATTCGCTGCACCTCGGCAACTACATTGGCGCTCTGCTGCAGTGGAAAGACCTCCAGTCGAACCACGACGCCTTTTTCGCCGTCGTCGACCTGCACGCGATCACCCTTCCGCAAGACCCGGCCGAACTGCGTGAGAAGACGCGCCGCACGGCCGCCCAATACATCGCTGCGGGCATCGACCCGTCGGCGTCGACGCTGTACGTGCAGTCGCACGTTCCAGCGCACGCTCAGCTGCAGTGGATCCTGACCACACTCACCGGATTCGGCGAAGCGTCCCGAATGACCCAGTTCAAAGACAAGTCGGCGAAGCAGGGCACCGACGCGGCATCGGTGGGCCTCTTCGCGTATCCGGTGCTGATGGCCGCCGACATCCTGCTCTATGACACCGAGATCGTGCCGGTCGGCGACGACCAGCGCCAGCACGTCGAACTCACGCGCGATCTCGGCAATCGGTTCAACAGCCGCTTCGGCGACACGTTCGTGATTCCCCAGGCGATGATCCTGAAAGACAGCGCGCGCATCTACGACCTGCAAAATCCGACGTCGAAGATGTCGAAGTCGGCGGAGTCGGCGGCCGGCCTCATCCAACTACTGGAGGAGCCCGCGAAGAGCGCCAAGAAGATCATGCGGGCCGTGACGGACACCGATGGCGTCGTGTCGTTCGACCGCGGAGGCAAGCCGGGTATCTCCAACCTGCTGACGATCTTCTCGTCGTTGACCGGTCGCACCATGGAGTCGATCGAGCTGGAGTTCGACGGCAAAGGCTATGGCGACTTCAAGAAGTCCCTCGCCGAGGTCGTGGTCGAGACCTTCACCCCGGTGCGCGAACGTGCGCTGGAGCTGCTCGACGACCCGGCGGAACTCGACCGCCTCCTGGCCCGCAACGCCGATCGCGCCAACGAGGTCGCTGAGGTGACGCTCGCCAAGGTATACGACCGGGTCGGCTTGTTGCGCCCAGCGCGATGACGGTGGTCGCGCCCCGTGAGCCCGTCGTGCTGACGGGCCCTCGGGTTGTGCTGTCGATCCCCGGCGAAAGCGACGTCGATCGCATCGCCGAAGTGTGCCAGGATGCGACGGTCGCCCGGTGGACGACCATCCCGGTGCCATACAGCCGAGCGGACGCCGAAGGTTTCGTGTTCGACCTGGTCACCGGTGGCTGGGCCCGCGGCACGAACTGCACGTGGGCGATCCGATCCGAGCCTCGCGGCCTGCTCAAGGGCATGATCGGGCTCGATGGCATCGGCGACGGCCAGGCGGAGGTCGGCTACTGGCTGGCCCCGGATGCACGGGGCCGGGGCCTGATGACCGAGGCGGCCGCACTGGTGGTCGAGTACGCCTTCGCGGCGGAGTCGAGCCTGTCAGTCGCCCCGCCCGGGCTCGGACTGCAGCGGCTGGTCTGGCACGCCTACATCGGCAATGCGGCCAGCGCATCCGTCGCCCGGCGCGCAGGCTTCCACTACGAGGGGCTTCGTCGGCTTGGCGGTCTGCAGCGCGGCATCCGGCTCGACGACTGGCAGGCCGGGCTGCTGCGGGACGACCCGCGGGAGCCCGCGAGCGACTGGCCGGCGGAAACGTATGTGCAGTGGGAGCCCCCGCGACCATGACGATGCCGAGCGCTGCGCGGCCTGTTCCGCAAGTGATCCTGTTCGACCTCGACGACACCCTCTTCGCCCATCGGGCCGCTGTGGCCAAGGGCATCCAGGCGCACGTCGCGAAACTGGGTGAGCCATACGGGTCGCTGCGCGACGCATCCTTCGTCGACCTCTGGCATGACCTCGAGGAACAGCACTACCACTCCTACCTCGCCGGCACGCTCGACTATGAGGGTCAGCGGCAAGCGCGCGCACGCGACTTCGCCGCCCGCCACGGCGTCTTCCTCGACGAGGATGCCGCGAGCGCGTGGTTCGCAAGCTACTTCGAGCGCTACGTCGAAAGCTGGACACTGCACGAGGATGCCATGCCATGCCTCGACTCCCTGTCCGCGCGCATCCCGGGCGTGCGTTTCGGGCTCATCACCAACGGCGACGCCGCGTACCAATCGCGAAAGATCATCGCAGTCGGCCTGCACACCCGCATCGAGCACGTCATCGCCTCGGGCTCGGTGGGTGTCGTCAAGCCCGATCCGGCGATCTTCCGCCACGCCTGCGACGTGTTCGGCGTTGTGCCGGGCAAGGCGGCCTACGTGGGCGATCGCTTGCGAACGGACGCGATCGGGGCGGCGAGCGCCGGCCTCACAGGCGTCTGGCTGAACCGAACCGGCGCCGTCCCCTCCCCGCAAGACGCGGCGGAGGCGATGGCCGCCGGCGTGCTCGAGATCGCCTCGCTCTCGGAGCTCCCCGCCCTGCTCACGCAGTAGCGCCCGGTCGTGCGAAAAGTGCGGCCGGAAGCTCCGGACCGCACTTTTCGCACCAGTGGGCGCTGGTCAGGCGTTGCGCACGTCGTCGTCGACCCAGTCGAAGGTCTTCGTGACCGCCTTCTTCCAGAGACGGATCTGACGATCACGCTCGCCTTCGTCCATCTGGGGATTCCAGCGGCTGTCCTCCTGCCAGTTCTTGCGCAGGTCGTCGAGGTTCTCCCAGAAACCGGTGGCGAGACCGGCGGCGTATGCCGCGCCGAGGGCGGTCGTCTCCGCGACCACGGGGCGCACCACGGGTACACCGAGCAAGTCGGCCTGGAACTGCATGAGGGTGTTGTTGGCGATCATGCCGCCGTCCACCTTCAGCTCGGTCAGGTCGACACCGGAGTCGGCGTTGACCGCCTCCAGCACCTCGCGGGTCTGGAAAGCGGTGGCCTCCAGAACGGCGCGGGCGATGTGACCCTTGTTCACGTAGCGGGTGAGCCCCACAAGCGCGCCACGCGCATCCGACCGCCAGTATGGTGCGAACAGGCCCGAGAACGCCGGCACGAAGTATGCGCCGCCATTGTCATCGACGGTCTTCGCCAGAGCCTCGATCTCGTCGGCGCTGCTGATGAGCCCGAGATTATCGCGCAGCCACTGCACGAGCGATCCCGTCACGGCGATCGAGCCCTCGAGAGCGTAGTGCGGTGCGGCGTCACCGAGCTTGTAGCCCAGCGTCGTCAACAGACCGTTCTTCGAGTGGACGATCTCCTCACCCGTGTTGAAGATGAGGAAGTTGCCGGTGCCGTAGGTGTTCTTGGACTCGCCGGTCTCGAACGCAGCCTGACCGAACGTCGCCGCCTGCTGGTCGCCGAGGATGCCTGCGACCGGAACCTCGCGCAACAGGCTCGACCCCTCGACCTGACCGTAGACCTCGGATGAGCTCCGGATCTCGGGCAGCATCGACTTCGGCACACCGAACGCCTCGAGGATGTCGTCGCGCCAGCTGAGCGTCTCAAGATCCATGAACATGGTGCGGGAGGCGTTGGTCACGTCGGTGGCGTGCACGCCGCCGTCGGTGCCGCCGGTCAGGTTCCAGAGAACCCAGCTGTCCGTCGTGCCGAAAAGGAGGTCGCCGGCTTCGGCTCGCTCGCGAGCGCCCTCGACGTTCTCCAGGATCCAGACGATTTTCGTGCCCGAGAAGTAGGTTGCCAGCGGAAGGCCGACGATCTGCTTGAAGCGCTCGACGCCCCCATCGGCGGCCAGGCGGTCGACGATCGGCTGCGTGCGGGTGTCCTGCCAGACGATGGCGTTGTACACGGGCTCGCCGGTGTTCTTGTCCCAGACCACCGCGGTCTCGCGCTGATTGGTGATGCCTACCGCCGCGATGTCGTGGCGGGTCAGGTCTGCCTTCGAGAGCGCCTGACCGATGACCTCGCGGGTGTTGTTCCAGATCTCGACCGGGTTGTGTTCCACCCAGCCCGCCTTGGGGAAGATCTGTTCGTGCTCCAACTGGCCGGACGAGACGATCGATCCGGACTTGTCGAAGATGATCGCCCGGGTACTGGTCGTGCCCTGGTCGATGGCGACAACGTAGTCGGCCATTGGTGACTCCTTTGTTTTGGGTGTTGCTGGGGGTGTGGCTGAGGTTCTACTTGGTCAGGAGGGGTAGGAGCACGAGCGCCAGCCAGCCCGCGAGCAGACCGCCGACGATCGGGCCGACGACGGGGACCCACGAATAGGACCAGTCGCTGGATCCCTTGCCCCGGATGGGGAGGATGGCGTGCGCGATGCGCGGGCCGAGGTCACGCGCAGGGTTGATGGCGTATCCGGTCGGACCACCGAGGGACGTACCGATGACGATGACGAGCAGAGCGACGGGCAGGGGGCCGAGGGCTCCCAGACCGACGTTGGTTCCGGGCTGGTGGCCGAACGCGATCACGACGAACACCAGAACGAAAGTGCCGATGATCTCCGTGACGAGGTTCCACCCGTAACTGCGGATGGCCGGCCCGGTCGAGAATACGCCGAGCTTGTTGGCCGGTTCGGGCTCCTCGTCGAAGTGCTGCTTGTACGCCAGCCAGGTGAAGACGGCGCCGATGATCGCACCGAGCAGTTGGGCCAGGATGAGAAGCGTCACCGAAGCGAAGCTCACATCGACGAGCGTGTGCGCGCTGGCGTTGCCGAATTGCTTCGCACCGTTGGCTACCAGGCCGAGCGTGACGGCCGGGTTCAGGAGTCCGCCCGAGTTGTACGCGACGACCACACCGGCGAAGACCGCGAGGCCCCAGCCGATGTTCACCATCAGGAACCCGCCGTTGAAGCCCTTCGTCTTGACGAGCGCTACGTTCGCCACGACGGCGGTGCCGAGCAGGACGAGCATCGCCGTGCCCACCAACTCCGACAGGAAATCTACACCGATATTGTCCACGTTGACCTTCCAGTTGTTCGGTTGACCCGCACCCTGTTGTGCGAGTTTCGATGGTCCTCGTCAGGGTGGGCACCTGAACGCTATTCGCGTCCGACCCATCGGGACAAGGACCGTGCTATGCACGTCTGTGCATTATCGGAGCGCTGCGGGCTCGCTGCCGTCCTCGGATTCGAGGTGCACCCGGTGGGCGTCGGCGAGTTCCGCTTTCACAGCATCTTCCTCCTCAGCACGCCGGTTTGGCGACCATCCGAGGGCCGCTGCCACGATCTCGCCGACCTCGCTGATGAGCCCCCCCGAGAGCGAACCGGTGAACGCGAGACTCGTGCGCCGCAGGAAGACATCCAGCAGGTGCACGACGTGCTCGGTTCGCACGAGGTAGTCGACTTCGGCCCGGGAGAAATCGGGAGCCGCCGCCAGCAGCACGTCTTCGCCGTCGGAACCCGCGATCGCGTCGATCACAGAGGCCGCCTTGGTGCCATAGCGCTGCAGCAGCCGGCGAGCGCGCTCTGAGCCGACATCCGCGCCGTAGCGCGCGATCCAGTCCCGCTCCGCCGTCGGGGTCGGCGGAAAGCCGACGCCACCACCGATCGCGAGCCCTGCCGTCGAGATGGTGCGCTCGAGGTTCAGGAGCTTCAGCGTCTCATCGGCGAGGTGTTCGCCGAGCGCGCGGAACGTCGTCCACTTTCCGCCGACGAGCGACAGCACTGTTGTACTGCCGAGGCCGGCGATGCTGCCGGGAACGATGCGATAGTCGCGAGAGACGAATCCGGGCTGGGTGTCTTCGTGGTGCGGGAGCGGCCGAACCCCGGAGAACGTGTAGACGATCTGCGAACGGGTGACCGGCACGGTTGGGAAAACGTGCGACACCAGTTCGACGAAATAGTCGATCTCCACTTCGGTGCACACGGCGCGTTCCGACAAGTCCGCTTCGAGATCGGTCGTGCCGACCATCACCCTGCCCTTGAGCGGGTAGATCAGCACGATGCGGCCGTCGTTGTTCTCGAAGAACATCTCGCGGCCCTGGCACGCCTCGAGCAGCTCGGGATTGTCGAGCACGATATGCGATCCCTTGGTGCCGCCCATATACTCCGTCGCCTGGCCGAAGGCCTGGTTCGTCAGATCGGTCCAAGGTCCTGAGGCGTTGACCACGACGTCAGCCGTGATGGCGAACTCCGTGCCGGTCTCGTGATCGCGGATGAGCACTCCGCCGTCACGCACGCCGACCGCCTCGACATAGTTGACGGCGCGCGCATGAGGGCCGGCCGCGAGTCCGTCGGCCAGCACGTCGAGTGCGAGGCGTTCGGGATCGTGCACCGAGGCGTCGAAGTAGGTGGCCGTGTACTTGATGCCGGGGTTGAGCTCCGGCTGGATCAGCAGGGCCTTCTTGCGGCCGTGGAAGGTGTGGCGCGGCACGGATCCGCCATCGCGGGAGAACCAGTCGTAGATCGTGAGCCCCGTCTTGATGAGGAACGCGCCACGCTCTTTCGGCTTGCCTTCCTTGTGGCTGAGGAACCGCATCGGCGCCGAGAGGATGCCCGAGAACGTCGAAAAGATCGGAATGGTCGTCTGCAGTGGCTTCACGTAGTGCGGGGCGATCTTCAGCAGTCCGTTGCGCTCGGTCACCGACTCCCGCACCAGCCGGAATTCGCCGTTCTCCAGATAGCGCACGCCACCGTGGATCATATGGCTCGAAGCGGAGGAGGCCCCCGAGACGAAGTCGTTGCGCTCCACGAGTACGACGTCGACACCTTGCAGCGCCAGATCGCGGAACGTTCCGATGCCGTTGATTCCGCCGCCGACGACCAGGACCTGGGCGTGGGGGCGTTCGCGGAGGCGCTCGACCTCGCTGCGGGCCGCGGCTGCGTTCGACTTCGTCGTCACGGGACTCTCCTGTACATCTGTGGCGGTTGTTCGGGCTGCAGCTATAGTTTTCGATGCGCAGACAGTATGTTCAAGCTGTGCGCACATACGTGCAACCGGCTCAGTCGACGAGAAAGGCCAGCCATGGTGCAACCCGAGACCGAGAACCTGCCGGAGAAGGTGCGCGACGCCCTGAAGGCGGGTCACCTTTACTACATGCAGGACCTCACGATGGAGGCGATCGCCCACGAGATGCACACGTCGCGGTCGAGCGTCTCGCGACTGCTCAGCTACGCTCGCGCATCGGGATTGGTGAACATCCAGATCGCGCAGCCGCACGAAGGTGCAACGCGCATCCAGCAGGAGATCCACGAGCGCTACGGCATCGCCACGCACATCGTTCCGATGCCCAGTGCGATCAGTGACGTCGACCGGCTGGAACGCGTCGCCATCTCGGCGGCGCGGATCCTCGACCGCTTCATCGACTCCAACATGACGGTCGGGCTCGCCTGGGGATCGACGATGAGCGCTCTCAGCCGTCATCTCATCCCGAAAGACCTGCACAACGTCGAGTTCGTGCAACTCAACGGCGCGGGCAACACGTACACCACCGGCGTTCTCTACGCGAGCGAGATCCTGCGCCGCTTCGGCGACACGTTCTCAGGCACCATCCAGGAGTTCCCCGTGCCCGCCCTGTTCGACGACCCACAGACCAAGACAGCGATGTGGCGCGAGCGCAGCACCCGCCGCATCCTCGACATCCAGGAGCGGATGGACGCGGCGATCTTCGGGCTCGGATCGCCGTTCTCCGAGGTGCGCTCGCACGTCTACGCCGGCGGATACCTGGAGCCTCGCGACTACGCCTCGCTCGACGAATCGGGCGTCGTCGGGGATGTGGCGACCGTGTTCTTCCGCGAAGACGGCAGCCACCACGGCATCCCCCTGAACGAGCGGGCCAGTGGTCCGGACATCGACCTGATCAAGCGGGTGCCGAGGCGCGTGTGCGTGGTGTCGGGCCCCTCCAAGGTGCACAGCCTCCGGGGCGCTCTCGCGGCGGAACTGATCACCGACCTGATCGTCGACGAGGGCACCGCGCGTGCCCTCGTCACCCTCGGTTGATCGGTGCTACACAGGATGACGATCCGTTGTGGGAATAGAACGCGCGCGACAACGTTGATCTAGACTCGACAACAGAAAACGTGCTCCGGGGTCGGTGAAAGTCCGAACCGGCGGTGATAGTCCGCGAGCGGGACTGCGAAAGCAGCCCTGCTGAGCCGGTGGAATTCCGGCACCGACGGTAATGGGGTCAGGCAG
>DASYGJ010000064.1:0-7731 GCA_035999915.1 Leifsonia sp. | reverse complement strand
TCCCGGCCGGCCTCCTCCAGGGTGCGGCGCCACGAAGCCTCGCGGCGGCCGGCGGAGTATGACGCCTCGGGCCCGGCCACGTGCCAGACCGTCTCGTGGCCGAGATCGAGCAGGTGCTGCGTGGCCAGCCGTGCGCCCTGGCTCTGGTCGGTGTCGAAGAGGGGATAGTCGGTGCGTGGCGTGGAGTCGATGACGACCACGGGGAGGCCCGGGGGGAGTTCCACATCGGCTTCCTCGACGATGTGGGCTTCGAGCAGGATCACGATGCCGTCGACGGCCTGATCAAGGAGACGGGTGAAGGCATCGCTCACATCCCGTTGCGTCTTGTGCTCGACGGGGACCAGGGCGATCGAGTACCCGGCGCTCGCCGCGGCCACCGCGATGGCGTCGAGCGTGCGCATGTTGCCGTAGGACGACAGGGTGAACATCATCACGCCGATGGTGCGGAAGCGGCCGAGCCGCAGGGCGCGGGCGGCCTTGTTGGGGCGATAGCCGAGTTCCTGCATGGCGGAGAGCACGCGGTCGCGCGTCGCGGCCTCCACATTCGTGAGCCCGTTGGCGACGCGGGACACGGTCTGCGTCGAGACACCGGCGTGGCTGGCGACGTCGCCGAGAGAGGGGCCGCGGCGCGCACGCGTCGCGCGTCCGGTCGGCGCCTCGTCGATGGTCGGCTCGGTCATCCTGGTTCTTCCCCTGTTCGAACGTTCGAAGTGCTCGGCTGACTCCGAGTGCTCGGATTACTCCGAGTTTGCATCATGTTGACGTCAACATGCTATGGTACCCGAAGTGATGTTGACGTAAACATCGTCCAGTTTCGACAAGGAAGAATCCATGACAACGACGTCTGTTCGCCAGACAGCGCTCAGCCGGACGGCGACGCGCCGGCGCACTCGCCGCGATTGGCGGGGCTGGGCGTTCGTGGCACCGTTCATGATCGTGTTCCTGGCGATGATCATCGTTCCGGTCGGCTACGCGATCTACCTCAGCCTCTTCCGCGACCAGCTGATCGGCGGCACGGTGTTCACCGGCCTGGAGAACTACATCCAGGTGCTCACTGACCAGAAGTTCTGGAACGGTTTCCTGCGCGTCACCCTGTTCCTGGTGGTGCAGGTGCCGATCATGCTGGCGCTCTCCCTCATCGCCGCGCTCGCTATCGACAGTGCGCGTCTGCACGGCGCCGCGTTCTTCCGCATCGCGATGTTCCTGCCATACGCCGTTCCCGGTGTCGTCGCCGCGTTGATCTGGGGGTTCATCTACGGTGACCAGTTCGGGCTCACCGCGAGTGTGAACAGCCTGTTCGGAACGCACCTCGCACCCTTCAGCCCCGACTGGATCCTCGGCTCGATCGGCAACATCGTCACGTGGGAGTTTCTGGGCTACAACATGCTCATCTTCTACGCGGCACTGCGTACCGTCCCCACTGAGCTCTATGAGGCCGCCGAGATCGACGGTGCCGGTGCGTTCCGCACCGTCTTCAGCATCAAGATCCCGGCGCTCCGCGGCGCCATCGCGATCGCCACGATCTTCTCGATCGTCGGCAGCTTCCAGCTCTTCAACGAGCCCAACCTGCTCAAGCCGCTCGCGCAGAACGCGATCTCAACGTTCTTCACACCCAACATGTACGCATACAACCTCTCGTTCGCCGGCCAGCAGGTCAACTACGCGGCCACCGTGGCGATCGTGATGGGTCTGATCACCGCGGTCATCGCCTACGTCGTTCAGCTCCGCGGCACCAGACAGGAGAACCGCTGATGACCTCGATCGCCCGAGACCCGCGCAAGCGCAAGTCCGTCGTCCTGACGATCGTGATGGTCCTGTTCCTGGCGTACTCGATCCTTCCGTTGGTGTGGCTGCTCATCAACTCGACGAAAGACCAGCCGAACCTGTTCTCGACGTTCGGTCTCTGGTTCGGCAACGGATTCTCGCTCTTCCAGAACATCGCCGACACCTTCACCTACCACGGCGGCATCTTCGTGCAGTGGTTCGGCAACACCCTGCTCTACGTTGTCGTCGGCGCAGGCGGGGCGACGCTCCTCGCGACGGTCGCAGGCTACGGTCTGGCGAAGTTCACGTTTCCGGGTAAGCGCGCGGTCTTCGCGGTCGTGCTCGGCGCGATCGCCGTCCCCGGAACAGCGCTCGCCGTCCCGACCTTCCTCTTGTTCAGCCAAGTGGGCCTCACGAACACGCCGTGGGCCGTCATCCTGCCGTCGTTGATCAGCCCGTTCGGTCTCTACCTGATCTGGACGTACACCGTCGAGGCGGTGCCGACCGAACTGCTCGAGGCGGCGCGGATGGACGGGGCCGGTGAGTTCCGCACGTTCTTCACGATCTCGCTGCGGCTCCTCACCCCCGGAATCGTCACCGTGGCCCTGTTCGCCATCGTCGCCACCTGGAACAACTACTTCCTGCCGCTGATCATGCTGAGCGACCCGCAGTGGTACCCGCTCACGGTCGGACTCGGCCAGTGGAGCGCGCAAGCCATCGGTGCCTCGGCGCAGCCGATCTACAACCTGGTCATCACCGGCTCGCTCCTGACGATCGTGCCGATCGTCATCGTCTTCCTCTTTCTGCAGCGTTACTGGCAGTCCGGGCTGGCCGCCGGGAGCGTCAAGCAGTAATTCCTCGCATCACCGGGCGTCCTGCCCATCCTCATCCCGAAGAAGTGAAAGGAACATCATGAACAGCACCTCACGCCCCAGGCGCGCCTTCCGGAGGCTCGCCACAGTGCTCGCCGCCAGCGCCGTGCTCGGCGCCTCGCTGGTCGCCTGCTCGAGCGGGGGCGGCAGCGCCTCTGGCAGCGGCTCCGACGTCGACGCGGCTCTCAAGAAGGGCGGAACGATCACGTACTGGACGTGGACCCCGTCGGCCCAGGCGCAGGTCGCCGCCTTCGAGAAGCAGTACCCCAAGGTGAAGGTCAACCTGGTCAACGCCGGCACGAACACGACCGAGTACACCAAACTGCAGAACTCGATCAAAGCCGGATCGGGTGCACCAGACGTCGCTCAGGTCGAGTACTACGCCATGCCGCAGTTCGCGCTCGGCAAGTCCCTCGTCGACCTGAAGGCGTACGGTTTCGACTCCCTCAAGTCCGACTACAGCCCGGGACCGTGGAGCTCGGTCAACGTCGGCGGTGGACTTTACGGCCTCCCGCAGGACTCGGGCCCCATGGCCCTGTTCTACAACAAGAACGTGTTCGACCAGTACGGACTCACCGTTCCCAAGACCTGGGATGAGTACGTCGCCGACGCGAAGAAGCTGCACGCGGCCGACCCCACCAAGTACATCACCAGCGACATCGGAGACTCCGGCTTCACGACCAGCATGATCTGGCAGGCCGGGGGCCGGCCGTTCAGCGCGAGCGGCACGAAGGTCACGATCAACCTGCAGGACGAGGGCACCAAGAAGTGGACCTCCACCTGGAACCAGCTGGTGCAGGGCAAGCTGCTCTCGACCACTCCGGGTTGGACCGACGCCTGGTACAAGGGTCTCGGCAATGGATCGATCGCCACTCTCGTGACCGGCGCCTGGATGCCGGGTGTGCTCGAGTCCTCGGTGAAAGACGGCTCCGGCGCCTGGCGCGTGGCCCCGATCCCGACCTATGACGGCACCCCGACCAACGCCGAGAACGGTGGCGGCGCCCAGGTCGTGCTCAAGCAGAGCAAGAACCCGGCGCTCGCGGCCGGCTTCCTCAAATGGCTGAACAACAGCAAGGAGAGCTCGAAGATCTTCCTCGCCGCCGGCGGCTTCCCGTCGACCACGGCCGACCAGAACTCTAGCGCCTTCCTCAACGCCGCCCCGGCCTACTTCGGCGGTCAGAAGATCAACGAAGTTCTCGTTGCCGGTGCCAAGCAGGTGTCGACCGGATGGCAGTACCTGCCCTTCCAGGTGTACGCCAACAGCATCTACAACGACAGCGTCGGCCAGTCGTATGCCGCGAACGGCGACCTGAACACCGGCCTGCAGGGCTGGCAGAAGTCGCTCGTCGACTATGGCAACCAGCAGGGCTTCACGGTCACAGGCAAGTAGCACCACCCGCGCGATCGTGGCCGGCCGGATGCGCTCCGGCCGGCCACGATCCGCTCTGCCTGGCTGCCACTGCACCCACATCTTTTGAGGAGTTCCCCCGCATGAGCACGTTCGAGATCGCCGGAGACGACTTCCTTCTCGACGGCAAGCCGTTCCGCATCCTCTCGGGCGCGATCCACTACTTCCGGGTGCATCCGGACGCCTGGGCCGACCGCATCCACAAGGCCCGTCTGATGGGTCTGAACACCATCGAGACGTATGTGCCCTGGAACGCGCACGAACCTCGACCCGGCCAATGGCACCAGTCGGGACGGCTCGACCTCGACCGCTTTCTGCGCGCGGTGGCCGACGAGGGCATGTACGCGATCGTGCGCCCCGGCCCGTACATCTGCGCCGAATGGGACAACGGCGGCCTGCCCGCGTGGCTGTTCACCGACCCGGAGGTCGGCATCCGCCGAAGCGAACCCCGCTTTCTCTCCGCGGTCGAACGCTACCTCGAGCGGGTGCTGGCGATCGTCGCCCCGAGGCAGATCACCAACGGCGGCCCGGTCATCCTTGTGCAGGTCGAGAACGAGTACGGCGCATACGGAAACGACAAAGGCTACCTGCGCAGCCTCACCGACTTCACGCGGGCCGCCGGCATCGGCGTGCCGCTGACCACGGTCGACCAGCCCGAAGACGACATGCTCGAGAACGGATCGCTGACCGGGCTGCTCAAGACGGCCTCCTTCGGATCGCGGTCGCCGGAACGGCTCGCGACGCTGCGACGCCACCAGCCCACGGGTCCGCTGATGTGCTCCGAGTACTGGGACGGTTGGTTCGACAGCTGGGGCACTCACCATCACACGACGCTGTTCGACCAGACCGCCGCCGACCTCGAGTCGCTTCTGGCCGCGGGCGCGTCGGTGAACCTGTACATGTTCCACGGCGGCACGAACTTCGGCTTCACGAACGGCGCCAACGACAAGGGCGTCTACCAGCCGATCGTCACGAGCTACGACTACGACGCTCCACTCGACGAGGCGGGCAACCCGACGCCGAAGTACTGGGCGTTCCGCGAGGTGCTCGGCCGATTCGCCGAACTCCCGGAGGAAGTGCCTGCCGATGCGGTGCCGGCGCCGGTGCTCACGGCCGCGCTCAGCGAATCCGTGCTCCTGCTGTCGGTGGCCGACCGTTTGGGCCAGTGGACCTGGGTCGACGACCTCCCCACGATGGATGCGCTCGGTCACTACAGCGGATTCGCCGTCTACCGTACTGAGATCGACTCTCCGGAACCGGCCGTGCTCGAGGTGGCGGATGTGCGCGACCGCGCCCAAGTGCTGGTCGATGGCCGCCGTGTCGGCATCCTCAGCCGTGACCACCACGACCACGCGATCACGATCGCTCCCACGCGCGGAACGCTCACCCTGCTGGTCGAAGATCAGGGCAGGGTCGACTACGGGCCGCGTATCGGCGAGCCGAAAGGATTGATCGGACCGGCGAAGCTCAACGGCGTCGAACTGAGTCGCTGGGGCGTGCTGCCGCTCTGCCTCGATCGTCTGGAGCCGGTGCGCGCCGCGCTGACGCCGATCGCCGGAACGGGTCTCGCCGGCCCGTCGTTCGCCCGTGGCACGTTCACGATTGACGCGCCGAGCGACCTGTACCTCGACACCGACGGGTGGGGCAAGGGTGTGGTCTGGGTGAACGGATTCAACCTCGGCCGCTACTGGAGCCGCGGACCGCAGCACACGATGTTCGTCCCGGATGCCGTGGTCACCGCCGGTGAGAACGAGGTGCTGGTGCTCGAGCTCGATGCGGCCGCGTCCACGGAGATCCGGTTCGTCGAGCGAGCCGATCTGGGCCACACCGAGTTCTGAGTTCCGTCGTCAGGGGAGGACCCGGCTGCCCGCGCCGATGACAGACCGGCAGCCGGGTGGTTCAGATGCCGCGGGCGAGCCGGTGGTATGCGGCGTTCCACTGGAGCTCTTTGGTGAACTCCCGCAGGGACGTGTTCTCGTCGATGATGACCAGTTCGTTCTCGGCCATGCGCGCGAAGTCCTCGAAGGCTTCGATGCCGACGGCGGTCGACATCACCGTGTGGTGCGCCGCGCCCGCTTCGAGCCAGGCAGTGGCGGACGTGGTGAAGTCGGGCTCCGGCTTCCAGACGGCACGGCCGACCGGCAGCTTCGGGAGGGCGGCGGTCGGCTCGACCACGGTGACGACGTTGGCGACGAGACGGAAGCGGTCGCGCAGGTCCGAGAGCGCCACGACGACGGCGGGACCGGGGTCGGCCGTGAACACCAGACGCACCGGGTCGTCCTTGCCGCCGATGCCGAGCGGATGCACCTCGAGGGTCGGGCGGGCGGTGGTGAGGCTCGGGCTGACCTCGAGCATGTGTGCGCCGAGGATGAGCTCCTCACCGGGGGTCAGGTCGTAGGTGTAGTCCTCCATCAGCGAGGCGCCGCCGGGCAGACCGGAACCCATCACGTTCGCCGCGCGCACCAGGATGGCTGTCTTCCAGTCGCCCTCGGCGCCGAACCCGTAGCCCTCGGCCATCAGACGCTGCACGGCCAGGCCCGGAAGCTGCTTGAGTGCACCGAGGTCCTCAAAGCTGGTCGTGAATGCGCCGAACCCGCCGGCCTCCAGGAAGGAGCGAAGGCCCAGCTCGATGGCGGCGCCGTCGCGCAGCGATGAGTGGCGCTCGCCGCCCTTGCGCAGCTCGGGCACGACGTCGTAAAGCTCTTCGTATTCGGCCACGAGGGAGTCGATGTCGGTCTCGGAGGCGGCGGCGACAGCATCCGCCAGCTCGTTCACGCCCCAGGTGTTGACCTGCACGCCGAACCGCACCTCGGCCTCGGTCTTGTCGCCCTCCGTCACCGCGACGAAACGCATGTTGTCGCCGAACCGGGCGAGTTTCAGGGAACGGACAGCGGCCCAGCCGGCGGCGGCGCGCATCCAAGTGCCGATGCGGGCGGTGACGCGCGGGTTGCTCACGTGGCCGACGACCGTCGTGCGCGGGACGCCGAGGCGCGACTGGATGTAGCCGAACTCGCGGTCGCCGTGCGCGGCCTGGTTGAGGTTCATGAAGTCGAAGTCGATTTCCGACCAGGGGAGTTCGACGTTCGCCTGGGTGTGGAAGTGCAGGAGCGGCTTCTGCAGTGCCTGAAGACCGCCGATCCACATCTTCGCGGGGCTGAAGGTGTGCATCCACGCGATGAGGCCGATCACGGAGTCGTCGGCGTTGGCCTCGAGGGCGATCCGCCGGATCGCGTCTGAGTCGGTCAGCACGGGCTTCCAGACGACGCGCACGGGAACGTCGGCGGAGGCGCCGAGCTGGTCGGCGATCGCGCGGGACTGGTCGGCGACCTGCGCCAGCGTCTCCGGGCCGTAAAGGTGCTGGCTGCCGGTGAGGAACCAGACCTCATACGGTTCGAGGGAGGTGTTGAGCTTGGGCATCAGGAGATGGATCCTTCCGGGGTCTGTCCGTAGACGTTCTGGTAGCGGTCGAAGAGGCTGTCGATCGCCTCCTGGGGAATGGGCACGAGCGGCCCGCCCTGGCGGGCGATGTGCACGGTGCGCGCCACGTCCTCTGCCATCACGGCGGCCTTGACCGCGTCGCGCGCGTCACGGCCGATGGTGAACACGCCGTGGTTCTGCATCAGCACAGCTCGCGAGCGGTGGCCGGTAAGGGTGGCGACGATGCCGCGACCGATCGAGTCGTCGCCG
>DASYGJ010000361.1:0-6705 GCA_035999915.1 Leifsonia sp. | reverse complement strand
ACGAACGTGATGATCTGCCCGTCCGCATCATTGATCTCTTTGAGCACGGCCTTCAGCCGCTCCTCGAACTGCCCGCGGTACATCGCTCCGGCGACCAGCGCCGACAGGTCGAGCGCCACCAGCTGCTTCCCTTTGAGCGAGTCGGCCACGTCGCCGGCGACGATGCGCTGGGCGAGGCCCTCGACCACGGCCGTCTTTCCCACACCGGGTTCGCCGATGAGCACAGGATTGTTCTTCGTTCGCCGCGTCAGCACCTGGCTGATGCGCCTGATCTCGGCGTCCCGCCCGATCACCGGGTCGAGCTTGCCGCTCTTTGCGATCTCCGTGAGGTTGACGCCGTACTGTTCCAGCGCGCTCTTCTGCTCCTCCTGCGTGGAGGGCGCGCCCTGCATGTTCGCCATCCGTCCCCTTCCGTCGTTGAGCAGACTTGAGTCTACTAGGCTCAAGTTTCGAGCGCATCCCCCTCTTGCTGTTCCTTCACGTCCTGGTTCGAGCGACGCCAGAGTCGGAGAATTCGCAGGGCGTGCCGGTGGAATCTCCGCAGTGACGGAGATCGGCGCAGAACTCGGCGATTTCTCCGACCGGGAGGCGTAGGCCGCTACGCCGCCATGAATGGCTGGTGCTCGTAGCCGGAGTCGTGGAGGATCATCACGGTCGACTCCGGCACCTCCACGAACGCGCCCGGAAGGTCGATGAGAGGCTCCGAGACGACCACGCGGGCGCGGGCGCCGAATTCTTTGAAGCGGTCCGCATCCGGGTACAGCTTCTGCAATGTGGCGACGTCGACCGAATGAAAGAGGGTGCGCGTCATGCCCTGAGACGAATAGCGGAACGCCCAGACCGTCGCTCCGTCAGAGAGCCCGATCGTCGCCTGCACCGGAAAGGCGATGTCGTGCTCGTGCGCCACCTTCTCGACCATCCGGATCGCGCGCTCCACGCCCGCGATGGGATCGTCGCGCAGCCCGAGGGTGAGAGCGAGGTGAAAAAGCACCTCCGAATCCGTCGTGCCGAGGATGCGCGGGTAGAGCGACGGATCCACCGCGAACACCAGGTCGCGCTTCATCTCTGCAAAGCCGGAAAGGAACCCGTTGTGCATGAACAACCAGTTCTCGTACCGGAACGGGTGGCAGTTGGTCTGCTGGATGGGTGGACCGGCCGCTGCTCGCACATGTCCGAAGAACAGCGGGCTGGCGAGGGACTCAGTGAGCTCGCGCAGGTTCTCGTCATGCCATGCGGGCTCGATGCTGTGGAACAGGGCAGGGATGCTGCCCTGCACCGACCCTTCCGGATACCAGCCGAAGCCGAAACCGTCGCCGTTCACCGTTTCGTTGCCGAGCGGCGAGTTCAGGGACTGGGCGACCAGCGAATGCTGGGCGTCGAGGATGAGGGTCGACGGCCTGAGCGCTTCCCCCGAATAAGCGAGCCAACGGCACATGACTGTCCTCTCCTGCCTTGACCTTAGCGCTGCGGGTCTCTCGGCAGAAGGGTGCGAGCAGATCGGGTACGCACTACCGCGGCGCCAGTTCCGGGAGGAACAGGTTCCAGGCGCGCCGCCGCACGCGGTTCGGGTCTTTCTCGATCCGGTCCCGCTCGTTGATGAGGAGGGTCATCCGGGAACGCTCGCTGTATGGAGGCCAGGAGTCTTGCATCTCGCCGGTCTCGGCGAAGGTGAGCCAGTATTCGCGCATCCGGTCGCCCGCGCCGGCGTAAGCCTCGCGTCCGCCCAACGAGTTGATTGCGCGGGCCAACGGAACATCCATCCGGTCGAAGAGCGCGAACATCTCGACACCGTGGGTGGCGTCGAGACCGACCAGTTTGAGCAGCCGCGGCGCGAAGTCGAAACGGTATACGTGCACCGGCGCGAAAGCCGAGTGGAAGTCGGCGACCCGGATGCTCGGGTACCAGAATCCGAAGTCCCCGCCGAAGTCTGCGGCGGGCCGACGGGCGGGGAGACCCGGGTAGGCCTGCCGCATCCGCTTATGCGACGCTTGCGGCGCACGCTCGAACAGGGCATCGATGCGCGCGGGCGTCCGCGGCAGAATGTCGACCCGGCCGCGAAATACGGAGCCCTCGCGCTCGTTGGTCCCGATGATCAGCGGGACGGGGGACGCGTGTCCGGCACGGATTGCTTCGATCGTAGATTCGGGCAGGAATTCCCCGTCGACGACCGGGGCGAGGCAGAACATCCCCGGGCGGGCATCCGGGGTTTGCGTCTGCAGGATGAGAGAGGCTGCGAGCAGGTCGGGCACCGCTGCGCCGACGAGCAGGTCATGGGCCGGTTCGGTGCTCCCTGTGATGCCGCGCAGGATGTCGACGAACTCCGCCGCCCAGGCCTGGGTCAGCTCCGGGCCGTAGACGGCCGCCGGCGGAGCGCTCTGCGCGATGGCCCGGGCGAAGAGGCCGCGTGCCTCCGGTGTCGCCATCAGAGTGGTCACCGCGTTGCCGCCCGCCGACTCGCCGAAAACGGTCACCCGTTCTGGATCGCCTCCGAACGCTTCGATGTTGTCGCGCACCCAGCGGAGGAGCACCACCTGGTCGCGGAGTCCCAGATTGCTCTCCAGCGGTCGGTCAGGGGTCGAGTACCGGCTGAAGTTCAAGTAGCCGAACGGTCCGAGGCGGTAGTTGAAGCTCACGTAGACGGCCCGACCGGTGAGTACGAAACTCTGACCCTGCCCCGAGAACTCCCGCGACGATCCTGAGCTGTACCCGCCGCCGTGGATGAACACCAGCACGGGCAGCAGACCGCTCGCGGTCGTCGGGGTCTGCACATTCACCGTGAGGCAGTCCTCACTGGCGGCGACGACGGCGGGAACCCCGCGCATCCGCCGTCGGAGGGTCTGCGGTGCGATCTCGCCGAATTCCGTGGCGTCGCGGATGCCCTCCCACGGCTCCACCGGCTGCGGCGCGCGGAACCGTCGAGCCCCTAGCGGTGCCGCGGCGTAAGGAATACCGCGCCAGGCGCACGTCTGCCCTTCGAGCGCGCCCAGGATGTCCCCGCCGGTCACGGTGACCCGCAGTTGCCGAACGGACTCGCCGAGCAGTTCCATCCGGACCTCCCTACCTTCATCGAACGCGCAAGACGGTCGAATAGATAGGGGGCACGTCTCTTCACGCGTTCTAAGCGGAGCCGATGACCGTCTGACGGTAGATGTAGGTGACAAACCGTGGCGCATCCGATTCGTCGAAGAGCGTGAAGATGTCGAGCCCCACCGTGCGCTCACCCGGTGGTCTGATCGCCACCGTCGGGGGCAGTGAACCCGGCACGGCCTTGAGGGTCACCGTACGATCCGGGCATTCTCCGTGCGGATAGACGAGGAACGCCACGAGCTTGCGTGCGCGAAGTCGGCCCGGATGCGGCATCCTCACTCTCACGAGCGCCCCCGGATCAGCGCAGAGCGGCTGCGGCGGGGCAGTCGAACGGGTCGCGCGCGGACAGACCGACGCGGTTGAGGTAGTCGATCACGATGGCATACGACTTGAGGAGGGTCGTCTGGGTGTACGGGATGTTCTCAGCCGCACAGTGTTCACGCACGATGGCCGCTGCTTTGCGCAGGTGCGGACGGGGCATGTTCGGAAAAAGATGGTGCTCAACCTGGTAGTTGAGGCCACCCATGAACGCCGTGGTGCCGAATCCCTCGATGTTACGCGAGGTCAGAACCTGGCGGCCGAGGAAGTCGACCTTGACGCCCGCCTCGATGAGCGGCATGCCCTTGTGGTTGGGCGCGAAGCTCGCACCCATGTAGATGCCGAAGACGGCCAGCTGCACACCGAGGAACGCGATCGCGACGGGGAACGGGATGAGCCAGAACACGACGCCGAGGTAGAGGGCGAAACGTACAGCGAGAAAGGTGAGTTCCTTGCTGCGGCCCTCGATCTTGCCACGCTTGAACAGCGTGCCGAAGGAGCGTACGTGCAGGTTGACACCCTCGAAGGCGAGAAGCGGGAAGAAGAGATAACCCTGCTTGCGGGTGATCATCCTGAAGAGGCCGCGCTGCTTGGCCGCGTCTTCTTCGATGAAGGAGATCGTGTCGATCTCGATGTCCGGGTCTTTGCCGATGGTGTTCGGGTTCGCGTGGTGACGATTGTGCTTGGTCATCCACCACGAGTAGCTGATGCCGACGAACAGCGTGGCGAGCACGCGGCCCATCCGGTCGTTGGCGGGCCCGGAGGCGGCGATCTGACGGTGCGACGCTTCGTGCCCGAGGAAGGCGAACTGCGTGAAGATCACGCCGAACGCACCGGCGACGAGAAGCTGGAACCAGCTGCCACCGAGAAGCGCCATCCCGGCGAACCCTGCTGCGAGCGCGACGACGAGCCCGGCGAAGACGAGGGCGTAGAACGTCCGCGTGCGCCGGAGCAGACCGGCATCCCGAACAGTGTGCAGCAGCCGCGAATAGCTCCCCGTGCCCGTCGACTGGGTACTGATACGCGGTGCGGTCTTGCGAATCGGCCCGAGCGTCCCGTGAGTCTCAACGGTAGGTGCAACTGTAGACATGCATGCCGTTCGGTCTGTTTCGACTTCCCAGCCGGCGTAGTCGGGTATTCACCCTCAGATGTTCCCCAAGGTACCCTCCCAGGCTGACCAGCGCCCGTTAAAAGTCTCTTCCCGAGCCGTGTCTGTCACCGCCCGCCGAAGCGGCAGCGGGACGGCGGGAAGCAGTGACGGTGAATTTCGCGTTTCGGGCGATCTGGCGCGTCGGGCCGACGGCGTGTTCCAGTGCCGCACGATAGCCGAGATGCGAATTCCAGACGGTCCAGAGCTCGCCGCCCGGGGCCAGGACGCGAGCGGCGTCGGCGAACATTCGGTGGGCGATCCCGGTGTGCACAGCGCTGCCGATATGGAACGGCGGGTTGAGCACGATGAGCTCGGCGCTCGCGTCGGGCTGGGCGGCCAAGCCGTCGTCGCGAACGACCATCACCCGCTCCCCGACTCCGTTGGCTTCGGCGGTCGCGGCAGCGGAGGCGACGGCCGCCGCGGACTGATCGGTGGCGACCACCCGGATGCCCGGCCGCCGCAGTGCGAGCGAGGTCGCGAGCACGCCCGTTCCGCAACCGAGATCGATGGCGGTCCGTGCCTCCGGCATCGCGTCGTCGAGCACGCTGAGCAGCAGACGGGTGCCGATGTCCACAGAGGTGCCGGCGAAGGCAGCGCCGTGAGCACACACCCACAGCCCGAGCGGTACGTCGAATTCGCGACGTGGCCAAGCGGTGAGGGCCGCCGCAGCAGCGGGACGCGCATCCGTCGCCGTGATCACTCGCGCCTTCTGCCGTGCAAGCGACGCCTGGACGCTGCCGAACACCTGCCCGAGCACACCGTTCATCGCGGTGGTCAGATGCTTCACCATTCCGCCCGCGAAGACCCTGACCTCCGGATGCGCGTGCTCGGCGATGAGCGCGGAGATCTCTGCGAGCGCATCCAGACTGCGTGGCAGGCGGAGGAGGACCACGCGCGCACCGGCGACGAGCGTGGGGTCGAGAGGGCGATCCTCGAAGGTCCCCTCCAATCCGAGCCGGCGCGCGTTTGCGGCGAGCGCGCGGACACCGGTGAGCGCATCCTGGTGCACGCGGATGCCGCGAGCACCCCGCCATGCCGAGGCCAGGGTGAGCGCGCCGTAGGAATCCCCGATGACGGTGAGCTCGCCGTCGCCCACAGTGGCGAGCGCGTCGGCTGCCGTGTCGGCTACCGTGTCGGCTGCCGTGTCGAGGATCAGCCGATCGGCCGCATCCACCGCGAACAGGTTCGGAGCCTCGACGTCAGGGCGCCGCCGCAGGCGGTCGAACGGGAATTCGGGAACGGGCACGCTCTTTCCTACCATCTGGCGGCTGCCGCGGAATTCGCGACGAGCGTGGCGGCGCCCAGCGCTCGCGCGGTGGTGCCGAATACGCGGTGGTGCGAAATATGCGGTCCCGCGAAGGTCAACCGCACTTTTCGCACGAACCGCCGCGCAACGATCTCAGCCGGTGGTGCTGAAAGCGCGGTCCCGCAAAGGTCAACCGCACTTTTCGCACGAGTGGCGCGGCGCAGCCAGCGCAGCAGGCGCCGCGGGCGCAGCAGGCGCAGCAGGCGCAGCAGCCAGCGCAGGCAGGCGTGGCGGACAATGTTGAAGCGAATGTCGATTTTCGCCGGGCGTGTTCGACGTCAAGGGTAAGGACAACGAAAGGGGAACGCGCATGCAGTTCCAGATTCTGATCTACAACAACGCCGAATTCGTCGCCGCGCTCGAGGACGGCCTCATGGAGGAACTCGACCGGACCCACGCCACCGTCATCGCGGAGCTCGAGGCGACCGGGGAACTTGTCTCCTCCGAAGAGCTCAGCCCGGAGGTGGCGCTCACCGTGCGCACCGATCCGGCCGACGGGAAGCGGGTTCGCGTCACCGACGGTCCGTTCTCGGAGTCGAAGGAATGGGTCGGCGGTTTCTACACTGTCGATGTGGGCAGCATCGATCGCGCGGTCGAGATCGCTGGTCGGTTCGTCGAGGCCCGCTACTCTCCGATCGAGGTGCGGCTCGTCGGACGCCAGGACACGACCAGGACCGAGACCGAGACCACGACCAAGAGCGTCGCCGACGCTTCCGGCCGAACGGGGCACAGCGCCTGACCGCAACTTCTGATACTCATTGAGGGTGGGGATCATCACCGGTTGCGTCGTCTTGGCGGCGCTGGTCACTCTCCCGGCGATCCGGTTTGGCCGCCTGGCGTGGCG
>DASYGJ010000346.1:0-3961 GCA_035999915.1 Leifsonia sp. | reverse complement strand
TCGCGCCTCCCAGATCGGGTCACGAAGACCTAGCTCGTGCGTTGGATGGCCACCACATTCGGAAGAGTCGAGAAAATGGCGCCCTTCCATCCGACGACGGTAAGTCGCACAGTTTCACCGGGCAGGATCGACGCAAAGTCGGATCCTGCGCCGAATCGGAGACGCATCGCGTCGTCGTCAACGTTCAGCGTTCCGCACTCGGTCGTGGTAATCCGGTTCTGGCTGCTCGTCTCCTGTCCATACTTCGAATACGAGGTGCCGACCTGCTGGCCGTTTGTGATCGTGCACGTCTCAGTGCGTGTGTCCGCCTCCCACGCGATCGACCAGAAGGCCATCGTGACGACGACGAGCACGACTATGCCGAACGCGAAAGGTGACTTTCGCGCGACCCTCAAAATCAGTTGACCAACCAGATGAGATCTCCGCTTGCGCGGCGGAGGCGGGGATAAGAGCGGCACGCCGTTGAGGATGATGTCTTCGCTCACGATCCTCCTGATCGACGGCCGGCCCGCTGCTCATCCTGGCACACGAGCGAGCCGAGTGAGCGACGATTCCGCCTGACGCGGCCGAGGAGGCGATCGCAGTGTGGGGCGACCCAGGATGGTGTCTCCGCACGGCTTGTCTTGCGATCGACGTCCTGCCGGGTCTCGGACAAGCCCACGGTGTAAACCGGTTCTGCACGCGGGGCGTCCGTTCGCCTAACGCCGCTATGGCGCGGGCGGCCTGCCTCGGGAGATCGGCGGCTGGCGGTTTCACGGCGCCAGCGAGTTGAAGTTGAGCGCTCGAGTGACTATGGTCACCGTTCCACGGTCGTCAATACCGACAAGATACGCATCCCGCCGACATGACGAACTCGAGTGGTCAGTGATGGAGCGCTGCGCCGACTTTGCGCTTGAGCCGATTGAAAGTCGATAACCAGAGCAGACGATCGGCCGGTGACCCCGAGACTGTCGAAACCGCTAACCGTTATCAATCACTTT
This sequence comes from Leifsonia sp., assembly GCA_035999915.1. Classification (GTDB taxonomy): domain Bacteria; phylum Actinomycetota; class Actinomycetes; order Actinomycetales; family Microbacteriaceae; genus Leifsonia. The sequence continues at coordinate 2,981 of DASYGJ010000346.1, read as the reverse complement.
CACGGACTGCACTTTCGGAGCGTCCGACGTGCCATCGACTGCGCAAGTCGCCTGTGGCCGAATCGGTGTCGTCGTGCCATCCGGGTTGAGAGTCTCACCGTTTCTGAGTGCGAACTCAATGGTGATGACATCCCCTACGCCGGTGAACCGAGCAGCCGTCATGGGATCCCATTGGTCGACGTTCGTGAGATTTGTTTCGGCCGAGACTGCGGACACGCATGCGCGCCAAGCGGCTTCGTGGGAGAGGGACGGAGTCTGCTGTCCGGAAGGTGCCACAGTCGCGGACGCCGTGGGCGCCGGAGCGCTCGCCGGATTCGATCGTGCCGTGCATCCAGTGAGCGCGACAGCCACGGCAACGACACCGACGACGCATGATCGTCTCATTTGCCCCCCCACCTTCATACGCCGGACTCTACTTTATTGCGATGGGCTTCCAGGACGTTCCTCGCGCAACGTCGCGTTCGGATTTCGAGCTGGGCGTGGCCACGCCAGATGTCAGTTCTGACCGGATGAATCGTTTCAATATGGTAACTAGTGACAGTTCGCGGAGGGCGCGGGCGGCGGGGCCGCGCGGCCGCGCAGACGTCAGAACTGCCGGCGGACCGCGGCCTTGGGTCCGGCCACCAGAGTCCCGGCCGGAACGTCGTCGGCCACCACGGCGCCCGCGGCGATCACGGCGTCGCGCCCGATGCTGACTCCGGGCAGGATCGTGGCTCCCGCGCCGATCCACACATTCTCCGCCACGTCGATAGGCGCGCCCGTCAGCCAGGCGCGGCGCTCTTCGGTGTCGACCGGATGCCCGACCGTGATGAACATGACCTTCGGCCCGACCATGACGCGCTCACCCAGCCGGATGCCCGCGTAGTCGAGGAAAGTGCAGTTCTGGTTGATGAACACCCGCTCAGCCAGGTCGAGCTTGAGCCCGTGGTCGGTGAAGAAGGGCGGATAGATCGTGACGCGTTCCGGCAGCGGCCGGCCGAGGATCCGCTCGAACAGCTCAGCCTTGCCGGTCTCGTCGTCGAAGGGCAGCACGTTCAGCCGCGATGTGAGCTCTGTCGCCCGGAGCACCCGCTCGGACATCGCCTGAAACTCGGGGCTGTGGATGCGCATGAGAAGGTCACTGGACACCTGACGATCCTCGTCCCGGTTCTGCTGCCCGCCCCGCAGACACGCCCGACGGCAGAGCGTGGAGTGGCGGGGGCACCGTATCCCTCACTAGCGTTGGAGGCACCGTTGCTGAACAGGAGGCACTCATGCCGTACATCGTCGACTTCGAGACCGTTTCCACCATCGGGCTCGAATCGTCTCCGGTCGCTGACGCACTGGCCGGATTGCGTGCCAACGAGGCGCGCTATTTCCGGAACAAGTACGACCACGTCTTCACTGTGAATCCTGCGGATGAGGCAGCGGAGGCACTCGAGTGGGTGACCCGCATCCTCAAGGAGGAACGCGACATCGTGATCGCCTCCCGGCCACTCGAAGTGACCGCCTTCGAAGTCGACGGCATCCGCATGACCTATGTGTTCTACGAATCGGGGTTGTCGATCAACGTGATGTACACGATCGCGGACAGCGGGAAGCGAGCGGTCGGCTTCAAACTCGCCGAGGGCATGGAGGTTCCTGAAGAGTTGGCGTCGCGTTTCAAGTTCGCGCGCCAGAAGTCGAAGCTTGCGGGCGTCATCCGCGGCTCCTTCTTCGTGATCAAGGGTGAATACTGACGCCGGTCGCTCGTCGCGCAAGCGACGCGCGAACTAAGCGAGCCCGCGGATGAACGCAGCCACCGAGGACGTCAGCAGTTCGGCGACCGCGGCTGCGGTCAGTGGCGAGGAGGCGAGAACCTTCATGCCGTGGTCTGCTCCCGGCACTGCGACGACACGGATGCCGGGGCGATCGCCGATCTCCGCGACCAGCGCATCGGCGTTTCCGAATGTGTCGCGTCCGCCCTGCAAAACCATAACCGGCACTGCGGGGAGAAACAGTTCATCCCGTCGTGACTTCTCCGGCTTGCCGGGCGGATGCAAAGGGAACGCCAGGCAGACCACCCCTGCGGCCCCGACCGAGCCGGCGGTCCGGCAGGCGACCCGAGCTCCCGCGCTGCGGCCGCCGACCACCAGAGGCAGGCCGTCGGCGATCTCGTTGACGAGGAGCGCTGTCTCATGCCACGCCGCATCGAGGGCTGCGGGCCGCGGGGCCACTCGCCGACCCGCCACCCGCCACGGTTGCTCGTAGCGCACCACGGTGATCCCCTGGCCCGGGAGCGCGCCCGCCAGCGCCGCGAGGTCGCGAGCTTCGATGCCACCTCCGGCACCGTGACCCAGCCACAACACGGCTTGGGGATGTTCGGCTGCGTCCACCACCAACCGCCCCGGGCCGAGCGAGGTGGGCGTTGCGATGTCCACAGGTCGACTCAGTCCGACAGGTCGTCGGTCGTCACGGGGATGGTCGCGAGGTACGGGTAGGCGGGCATCGAGGAGAACTTCTCGTCGTCGTCGAGTTCATAGATGTCGTAGGCGAGGGCACCGCCGAAGGTCGTGGTGACGCGGATCTGGCCGGGCGGGCAGCCGCCGATCAGGGGGACGACGACGACGCTGTCGAGCGTCTTGCCGTCCTCATAGAGGAGGGCCGCTTGGATGGTTCGCGACAAGGCGTCCATGCGGCGCACTCTACAACCGCCCAGGTCGGCCGGAGGGGACCGTCACCGGCGGGTCCCGCCGCATGTCGCCGTGCGAGGCGAATGTGCTCTATTGCGAGGAGACTCCCGGATGCTGTACTCGCCTCCGCTTGGTGGCCGGGCGCTGCGGGATGAGCTTGAGCAGCAGCGCCGTCGTGCTGTCGTCCAGGTCGACGAGGCTGTCGCGCGACTTGATGAAGTCACTGAAGGACCGGAAACCGAGCGACCGCTCGCTGAAGGACGGGTCCATCCGCTTGATCTGCGATTTGACCGACGAGGAGTGCAGCCATTCGGCGTCGTCCTTCTCGTG
>DASYGJ010000342.1:0-3126 GCA_035999915.1 Leifsonia sp. | reverse complement strand
CCTCCGCACGCAGCGGCTTGCCCTGATCGACGGTCAGCGTGCGCGCGAGCTCATCCCGGCGCGACTCGATCACCTCCGCGACCGCCACCATCTTCGCGGCGCGCTCGAATGCCGTCAGACGCGCCCATCCGTCGGCCGCCGTGCGCGCGGCTTCGATCGCCTGCCGCGCATCGTCGCGATCGCCCTGTGGGACCGTCCCGATCACCTCGCCGGTGGCCGGGCTGCTCGCCTCGAACGTTTCGCCGGTGGCGCTCGCGCGCCAGTCGCCGCCGACGAACATCAGCTGCTCGGTAGTGGTCGCCATTGCCCCGTCCCTCCTCGCCGGGGTCGCGAGGAAGCTCCGGCCCCGATCGCGTTGACTTTGGTCAGACAACTGATATATAACAGCGCGATCAGGATCGGGTCAATGGCTCAGGAGAGAGCGCGCGACAACGTCGCGCACGCGACCGTGGTACTTCGTACAAGCCGCGCGGCGACGCGCGACCGGGGAGGTTGATTGATGGCAACCGTAGAGTCGCCGCAAGCTGCGTCTCAGAAGGACAGCAGCGAGCTCGCGGGCTTCGGCTACAAGCAGGAACTGGATCGTTCCCTCGGCAGCTTCTCGTCGTTCGCGGCGGGTTTCAGCTACATCTCGATCCTGACCGGCGTCACCGCGCTGTACGGCTTCGGCTACCTCAACGCCGGCCCGGGTGTGTGGTGGACGTGGCCGGTCGTCGTCTTCGGCCAGATCATGGTCGCGCTGTGCTTCATGGAGATGGCGGGCCAGTACCCGATCGCAGGATCGGTCTATCAGTGGTCCAAGCAGATCTCCACCGGCTACACGTCGTGGATGACGGGCTGGATCTACATCGTGGGGGCGATCGTGACGATCGCCGCCGTTGCGGTCGACTGGCAGATCGTGCTGCCCCAGGTCACGACCAAGCTCCAGTTCTTCGGAACGTCGGCTGACGCGGGGACTTACCTGACCAAGCACGGAGCTCAGAACGCGCTGCTGCTCGGAGCGATCCTGGTCGCGATCACGACGACGATCAACATGCTCGGCGTCAAGCTGATGTCGCGCATCAACAACTTCGGCGTGATCTGCGAGCTCGTCGGCGCGACCATCCTCGTGATCCTGCTGCTGTTCAACGCCCATCACGGGCCGCAGATCATCTTCCACTCCTACGGTTTCGGTGCCGGCCACTCGTGGGGCTACTTCGGCGCGCTGCTCGTGGGCGGCCTGCTGAGCGCGTACGTGATGTACGGGTTCGACACGGCGGGGACGCTCGGCGAGGAGACCCACAATCCGCGCAAGCACGCGCCGCCGGCGATCATCCGCGCGATCGCGGCGGCCGCGATCATCGGCGGCCTCGTGATCCTGTTCGCATCGATGGCGAACAAGCACATCCTCGACAAGAACGTCGGACTGCTCGGACTGCCGTACGTGATGAAGCAGGCGTTCGGAAACACCGTCGGGAACCTGTTTTTGATCGACTGCGCGATTGCGATCTTCGTGTGCTGCCTTGCCGTGCAGACGGCGACGATCCGGATGATGTTCTCGATGGCGCGCGACAACCGCCTGCCTGCCGGCTCCGCGGTCGCCCGCGTCTCCGGTCATCGCAAGGTGCCGATCGTGCCGGCGCTCGTCACGGGCGGCCTGACGCTCGTGCTGATGCTGATCAACGTCGGCAACCAGAGCGCGTTCCTCGTGCTCACCTCGCTGGCGATCATCATGTTCTACATCGCCTACCTCGGGGTCACCACCCCGATGCTCATACGGCGCCTGCGAGGCCAGTGGCCCAAGCCCGACCACGGCCCGTACTTCTCGCTCGGCCGCTGGGGAACGCTGGTCAACTTCGTCGCGGTCGCCTACGGATTCTTCGTGGCGCTCAACATCGCCTGGCCGCGTAACTCGATCTACAACGCCCTCGGCACGCCGCACTGGTACTGGCAGTACTCGCCGTTTTTGTTCGTCGGCGGCGTCGTGATCATCGGCACGATCTACTACTTCACGGTGCAGGTGAAGAAGAGTCCCGATGTGCTTGCGGAGCACCGAGCCGATGTGCCCGAGCTCGATTCGCTGCCCCCGATGGGTGAGATGGCGCCATGATCGGCGTCGGTGAGTTCGACTATGTGATCGCCGGCGGCGGCACGGCAGGATGCGTAGTGGCCGCCCGGCTGTCCGAAGACCCGAACGTCACCGTGTGCCTGCTGGAGGCGGGACCCTCCGACGTCAACGACGGCGCGATCCTGCGCCTCGAGGACTGGATGTATCTGCTCGACTCCGGCTACGACTGGGACTACCTGGTCGAGCCGCAGGAGAAGGGCAACAGCTTCCTGCGCCACGCTCGCGCCAAGGTGCTCGGAGGCTGCTCGTCACACAACTCCTGCATCGCCTTCTGGACGCCCAAGGAGGACCTGGATGAGTGGGCGGCGATGGGCTGCGAGGGCTGGAGCGCGGCGGACTGCTGGCCGCTGATCAAGCGGCTGGAGACCAACGACGGGCCCGGCGATCACCACGGCCGCGACGGCCCGGTCAATATCCGCACGGTGCCGCCCGACGACCCGTGCGGCGTGGCGATCCTCGAGGCCGCCGCGCAGGCCGGGCTGCCAACGTCCCGTTACAACGAGGGCTACACGGTTACCAACGGGGCCGGCTGGTTTCAGATCAACTCGGCCCCGGACAACACGCGCATGTCGTCGTCGCACGCGTATCTGCACCCGATCCTGGGCGGCCGGTCGAATCTCGAAGTCCGGACGCACTGCTGGGTCAAGCGGGTCGCGATCGACGACGGCCGGGCGACGGCGGTCGAGTACCTGACCCCGGACCTGCTGACGCAGGCTTCGGTCCGGGCGCGACGCGAGGTGATCCTGGCGGCCGGGGCGATCGATACGCCCAAGCTGCTGATGCTCTCGGGCGTCGGCCCGGGCGAGCACCTGCAGGAATTCGGGGTCCAGACGCTCGTCGACTCTCCGGGCGTGGGCGCCAACCTCGACGACCACGTCGAGGGCATCGTCCAGTGGGACGCCTCCAAGCCGATGGTGCGCCACTCCACGCAATGGTGGGAGATCGGCCTGTTCGCGACCTCGGAAGAGGGCCTCGACCGGCCCGACCTGATGATGCACTACGGGTCCGTCCCGTTCGAC
>DASYGJ010000330.1:0-3111 GCA_035999915.1 Leifsonia sp. | reverse complement strand
GCGAGGCCGCGCGTCCAGGCGTAGATCGAGGCGATCGGATTGGTCGAGGTGGGCTTGCCCTGCTGGTGCTGGCGGTAGTGCCGCGTGACGGTTCCGTGCGCAGCTTCCGCCTCGACGACCTTTCCGTCGGGCGTCGTGAGCACGCTGGTCATCAGGCCGAGCGACCCGAAGCCCTGCGCCACAGTGTCAGACTGCACGTCGCCGTCGTAGTTCTTGCAGGCCCAGACGTAGCCGCCCTCCCACTTGAGACTGGAGGCGACCATGTCGTCGATCAGACGGTGCTCGTAGGTGAGCCCGGCAGCATCGAACTTGTCCTTGTACTCGGCGTCGAAGACCTCCTGGAACAGGTCCTTGAAGCGACCGTCGTAAGCCTTGAGGATGGTGTTCTTGGTCGACAGGTAAACCGGGAAGTTGCGGTCGAGACCGTAGTTCAACGAGGCGCGCGCGAAGTCGCGGATCGACGCATCCTGGTTGTACATCGCGAGAGCAACACCGGCGCCGGGAGCCTGGAAGACCTCGAACGAAAGCGGCTCGCCACCGTCGGCGGGCTGGAAGCTCATGGTCAACGTTCCGGGACCGTCGAAGACGAAGTCCGTGGCGCGGTACTGGTCGCCGAAAGCGTGACGACCGATGACGATCGGTTTGTTCCAGCCCGGCACCAGGCGCGGGATGTTGGAGATGACGATCGGCTCACGGAAGATCACACCGCCGAGGATGTTACGGATGGTCCCGTTCGGGCTGCGCCACATCTTCTTCAGGCCGAACTCCTCCACGCGCGCCTCGTCGGGCGTGATGGTGGCGCACTTGACGCCGACACCGTGCTTCAGGATGGCGTTGGCCGCATCCACGGTGATCTGGTCGTCGGTCTCGTCGCGCTTCTGAATACCCAGGTCGTAGTACTCGAGCTTCACGTCGAGGTACGGGTGGATGAGCGAGTCTTTGATGGCCTGCCAGATGATGCGCGTCATCTCGTCGCCGTCGAGTTCGACGACGGTGCCGTCAACCTTGATCTTTTCCAATGGATCTCCTCAAGTCTTTGCCATGCTTTGGCCGACAACAGCTTACCTGAACCGAGCAACTATCTTGACATCGAGATAGTTTCTCTCGGAAACAACCAGTTGATGAACACCCTGTGACGACTATGCCTGGATTGCCGCCGCACGTTACCCTTTCGTCATGGCTGAGTTGAGACTTGAAGAGTTGAACGCGACGAACGTGGTGGCAGCGAACGCTCTCACCTTGAAGCCGGGCCAGGAGCAATTCGTGGCACCCGTCTCGTACTCGGCCGCGGCCGCCGTCTCGAATCCGGCCACCACCTGGCAACGCGTCGTGCGCGACGCTGACGAGGTGGTGGGCTTCATCATGGGCAACTTCGACCCGGATGCGGAACACGAAGAGTTCCGTTCAATTCTGTGGCGCATCAACGTCGACGCCGACGACCAGGGTCGCGGCATCGGAACCTTCGCCGTGCGTGCGCTGGCCGACGAGGCACGCGCACGCGACCTCGCTCGTCTCTACGTGATCTGGGAGCCGGGCGAACTCGGCCCGGAGCAGTTCTTCCTGCGCAGCGGCTTCCAGCCCACCGGTGAGACGCAGTACGGCGAGACGATCGGTGTCCTCACGCTCTGACTCCGCGCCCGACTCGTTCGTCGAGCGGGTTCTGGCGGTTGTCGACTCCATCCCGCCGGGGCAGGTGATGACGTACGGCGACGTGGCTGCGGCGCTCGGATCGCGTGCGGCGAGGATGGTCGGCCAGATCATGGCTTACTACGGCTCCGACGTGCCCTGGTGGCGCGTCGTCCGGGCCGGCGGACATCCGCCGGCCAACCATGAGCACATCGCCCTGCAGTACTACCGGGCCGAAGCCACGCCCCTGGTCGGTGCCGGCATCGGTGCCGGACAGGGTGCCGGTGCGTACCGCATCGACCTGACCAAGGCCAGATTCTCGCCCCTCGGCGAAGATCATCCCTTCGACCGATGAAGTGCACAGCTTGATGGGGTTGACTGGAAGTTCCACCTGTCCGTTCCACCGGGAGACTCCGTGCATCGTATCCGCCTCGCCGGTCTGGCCCTCTCCGCTTCTGTGGTGGCCCTGACCCTCACCGGATGCTCCGTCATCACCGCCTTCACACCCCATGTCGACTCGGCCATCTTCGCCGACATGAAGGCGTTCACCTCCTCTGCGACGTCGGCGTTCGGGTCGCCCTCCTTCTTGCCCGACGACGCCACGATCATCCGGGTCGACTACGACACGCAGAACCGCGGCGCCATCATGACTTACGTGTCGAAGACGCACTTCAAGGCCGGCACGTGCGTGAAGTCGGCCGCTGTGCCCAAGCCCGACATCGAGGACAGCTGGTGGCCCATCGGTGGAATCCCCGCGCAGGGGGTCAGCTGCCCCGGTGGCTGGACCGGCTTCCTGATCGGCGACCAGGTCTACGCCGCGCTGCCACCCTCGACCACCAAGTAATCTGGTCGATTTCCTGCACGAGCGGTCAGGACACCGGCACACCGACGGGGATCGTCAACTCGATGATGGTGCCGAGCCCGGCCACCGACTGCACCTCTGCATGACCATCGACCGCCTCGACTCGGTCGCGCACGCCCTCCAGGCCTCCGCCCGACTCCACGCGCGCGCCGCCCTGCCCGTCGTCTTTGATCACCACAGACACGGCGCCCTCGGCGCGCGTGACGGTGACGGAGCAGTTGCGAGCACTCGAATGCTTCGCTGCGTTGGCAAGACACTCAGCCACACAGAAGTAGATGGTCTCCTCCACGACCTCGCTGAGTCGCTCGGAAAGGTCGACGTTGACTTCGACCGGTAGGTGGCTGCGCTGCGCCAGCTCGTCGAGGGCGGAGCGAAGATCTCCGTCAGTGAGTACGGTGGGGTGGATGCCGCGCGCCAGTTCGCGCAGCTCCCGCAGAGCATCCGCCAGCTGGGCAGAAGCTCGTTCGAGGTCGGCGGCGACGTCGTCATTGCCGCCGGCCTGAGCCTTCGAGGTCGCGATGCGCAGTCCGATCGCTAGCGACACCAGCTGCTGTTGGGAGCCGTCGTGCAGGTCGCGTTCCAGTCGGCGCCGGGCGAGGTATCCCTCTTCCACGATGCGGAGG
>DASYGJ010000322.1:0-6261 GCA_035999915.1 Leifsonia sp. | reverse complement strand
GCCGACGGCGGGAAGCCGAGCGCGACCCTCGTGCTTCGCATCCCCGCCAACCGGCTGACCACCACGCTGGACACTCTCAAACGGCTCGGCACGGTCGACTCCATCGATCTGAAAGCCGACGATGTCACCGCGCAGGCGAAGGATGTGGACGGCCGGATCACCGCGCTCCAGGCGTCGGTCGACCGCCTGCTCGAGCTGATGAGCAAAGCCACCACCACGGCCGATCTGATCACTATCGAATCCACGCTCTCCGACCGTCAGGCCCAACTCGACAGCTTGAAAGCGCAGAAGGCCGCCCTCGACGATCAGGTAAGCCTGTCGACCATCACGCTCGAGCTGCGGGCCAAGGGAACCGTCGTCGCTGCACCGGCTCCCACATTCTGGAGCGGTCTTACCGGCGGCTGGGATGCGCTGGTCGTCACCTTGAACAGCCTCCTGGTGGTGCTCGGGGTGCTGCTCCCCTGGCTGATCGCGGTCGGCGTGGTCGGCGGAGCCGTGTGGCTCATCGTCCGCGCGGTCGGCCGTCGGCGCCGTGGACTGCCGGTGACCTCGACGCCGACCGAGTAGCAATCGCTCTGCCCCGCAGTCCGCGGCTCACCTAGGCTGGGGACGTGACCGAGGCAGATGTGTTCCCCAACGGTGGACGGCTCCTGAGCGACGCGTTGCTGGAGCGCATCCATTCACGGGCCGCGGGCTACGACGCCGAGAACGCCTTCTTCCCCGAGGACTTCGAGGAACTGACACAGGCGGGCTATCTTCGCGCGCTCGTGCCGCTCGATTTCGGCGGTCTCGGCCTCAGCCTCCAGCAGGTCGCCCGCGAGCAGGTGCGCCTGGCTGGAGCGGCGCCCGCAACCGCGCTGGCGGTCAACATGCATCTCGTGTGGACCGGGGTGGCGAAAGTGCTGCACGACCGTGGTGACGACTCTCTCGACTTCGTGCTGAGCGAAGCCGGCGCGGGTGAAGTGTTCGCGTTCGGGTTGAGCGAGGCGGGCAACGACCTGGTGCTGTTCGGGTCGACGACGGATGCGCATCCCGAGCCCGACGGCTCCTATCGCTACTTCGGCACCAAAATCTTCACGTCGCTTTCGCCGGCCTGGACCCGCCTCGGCACGATGGGCCTCGACACCACGAGCGAGGATGCGCCGAAAATCGTCTACGGCTTCGTCACCCGCGAGGGTGGCGGCTTCGAGATCCGCGAAGACTGGGACACGATCGGCATGCGCGCGAGCCAGAGCAACACGACCCGGCTCGAGGGGGCGCGGGCCCCGGCCGACCGGATCGTGCGCCGGTTGGACCCCGGCCCGAACCCCGACTCGCTCGTCTTCGCGATCTTCGCCGCCTTCGAGATCCTGCTCGCTGCCGTATACACGGGAATCGGCGCCCGCGCGCTGGACCTCGCCGTCGCTGCCGCGCACCGCCGTAAGAGCCTCAAGAACGACGGCCGCAGCTATGCGAACGACCCGGACATCCGCTGGCGGGTCGCGGATGCGGCGATCGCTCAGGATGCGCTGCTCCCCCAGCTCGACGCGCTCGCGGGCGACGTCGACCGTCTGGCCGATCACGGATCGCAGTGGTTCCCGAAGCTCGTCGGGCTGAAGGTGCGCGCGACCGAGACCGCGCGGCAGGTCGTGGACCAGGCCATCCGGGTCTCCGGCGGCTCCGCCTACTTCGCCGGCAACGAACTGGGACGCCTCTATCGCGACGTGCTCGCCGGCATCTTCCATCCCTCCGACGACGAGTCAGCGCATTCGACTGTGGCCAACGCGTGGCTCGGGCTGCCGGAGGAGTGAAGCCGGCGGAGTGAAGCCGGAGGAGTGAAGCCGGAGGAGTGAAGCCGAAGCAGGAAGGAGCGGGCATGAACACGATTTCGGCCGAGCATTTCGCCGAGCGACTCAAGAACGGGGCTGACCAGGCCGCGGCCGCCGGATTCGACGGTCTGCTGATCGCGCCCGGGCCCGACCTCGCGTACTTCGCCGACTACCTTCCGATCGCGACGACGGAGCGGATCACGCTGCTCTTCATCCCGGCCGATGGCGACCCGACGATGATCGTTCCGATGCTGGAGCACGACAGCGCGGCCTCCACCCGTGCCGCCGGCGCCATGCGTTTCGTCGACTGGTCCGACGGCTCTGACGAGTATGTGCCGACCGCCGCGCTGCTGGACCCGGCCGGCCGCTACGCGATCTCCGACGCGACTTGGGCCATGCATCTCCTCGGCCTTCAGCAGAAGCTCCCGGATGCGCGATTTGAGTCCGTCTCACAGGCCTTGCCGATGCTGCGAGCGGTGAAGAGCGAGGACGAGATCGATCGCCTCGCGGCTGCAGGGGCCGCGGCGGATGCCACGTTCGAGGACATCCTCAGCGTTCGGTTCGCCAGACGCACCGAGAAGGAGGTGGCCGCCGACCTCGCGCGACTCCTGCGCGAGCACGGGCACACTCAGGTCGACTTCACCGTGGTCGGGAGCGGTCCGAACGGGGCGAATCCCCATCACGAGGCCGGCGACCGCACCATCAAACCGGGCGACATGGTCGTACTCGACTTCGGCGGGATCATGGACGGATACGGCTCGGACACCACTCGCACCGTGCACGTCGGCGAGCCGACGGATGAGGAACATGAGGTGTTCGACGTGGTCAAACGAGCTCAGCAGGTCGCCTTCGAGTCGGTCGCGGTCGGCGTTCCGTGCCAGGAAATCGACAGGGCGGCGCGCGCCGTCATCCAGGAGGCGGGCTATGGCGACCGCTTCATCCACAGGGTGGGCCACGGCATTGGGATGACGACCCACGAGCCGCCGTACCTGGTCGAAGGCGAGGCGCATCCCATCGAGGCCGGAATGTGCTTCTCGATCGAGCCCGGCATCTACCTTCCCGGCCGGTTCGGCGTGCGCATCGAAGACATCGTGGTCGCCCGCGAAGACGGCGCCGACCGGCTCAATAACACCAGCCGCGAACTGCACCTCGTCCAGTGACAGTCACAGAGCGCATCCTCTCCCCCGCCGATCTCGAACGCCAACGCGGTCTGCGGCGGATGAAGACGCTTGCAGTGTCTTTGCTCGTCCTCATGGCCGCGGTATTCGCCGTGGCGTTCGCTCTGCAGGCTGCATATCCATGGCTCGGGTATGTGCGGGCGGCCAGCGAGGGCGGGATGGTGGGGGCGCTGGCTGACTGGTTCGCGGTGACGGCGCTGTTCAAGTACCCGCTCGGGATCCGCATCCCGCACACCGCGATCATCCCGAACCGCAAAGACGAGATCGGCGCCAGCCTGGGCGAATTCGTGGAGACGAACTTTCTGTCGGACGAAGTCGTCGCCGGCAAGCTCGCGTCCATCGACGTGGCAGGCGCGGTCGGACACTGGGTCGCCCGCCCCGAAAACGCCCGACGCGTGGTCGCGGAGGCGTCGGCGGCCGCGCGCGGCATCGCCTCGCTGCTTGACGACGACGACATGCGCGACACGATCGAGGCTGTAGCCCGCCATCATTTGATCGAGCCCGAGTGGGCGCCCCCGCTTGGACGCCTCGGCGCGCGCATCCTCGAGTCGGGCGGACACCACGAGGCGGTCGACCTCGCGCTCGACCGCCTCGACGATTGGCTTCGAGCCAACCCGGATGCGTTCGGCGCGCTCGTCTCCGGTCGACTGCCCTCCTGGGTCCCGTCGTTCCTCAACAAAATGGTGGACGAGCGCGCGTACACCGAAGTGCGCCGGTTCCTCGCAGACGTGCGCGCGGATCCCGAGCACAAGCTCCGCAAAGCCATCGACGGCTACCTCGCCGAGCTGGCCGACCGCCTCCAGCACGACCCCGTGACGATCGCCAAACTCGAGGCGGCCAAGGGTCGCGCGTTCGACGACCCTCGCGTGCGCGAGCTCGCCGGAACAGTGTGGGAGGCGGCGCGCACAGCGCTGGTCGACGCACTCTCCGATCCGGGCAGCGAACTGCGGAGACGGGCCGAAGCCGCGCTGGCCGACGTCGGTGCCCGCCTCGCCGCTGACCCTGCGCTAGGAGCGAAAGTGAACGGCTGGCTCCGGGATGCGGCAAGCCACCTGGTCACGACGTACCGGCACGACATCGCGAGCGTGATCAGCGACACGGTGACCGGCTGGGATGCGCGCGAGACCACCGAAAAGATCGAACTCCAGGTGGGCAAAGACCTGCAATTCATCCGCATCAACGGCACGGTGGTCGGCGCCCTCGCCGGCCTCACGATCTTCGCGGTCGCGAGCGCCCTGCTGCCCGCGGTCTAAGGGCCGGCCTCGCGATCTTCGCGGTCGCGAATCGTGCGTTCCGGTCGTGCGAAAAGTGCGTTTCCGAGCCTGTCGACCGCGCTTCTTGCACCAATGGACAAGCCCGGCAGGCGCGGGTCAGGCGCGGCGGGAGCGCTTCAGGCGCCGCGGGCGACGCGGCGGCGTGCGATCGGCAGGGCGATCAGCCGCCAACCGAGGAGGAAGATGCCGAGCACGATGGTGGCGACGACGATGAAACTCGGTTCGATGCCTTGACCCGCTGACACGCGCAACAGCATCCCGACGGCCACCGTCATCAGCCAGATGGGGATGCCGGGCCAGAGGATGGCCAGCGGCCGCCGCCAGGCGAAGGTCACCAGCCAGCCGAGTACGAGACCGAAGAGGAACGGCCAGAGCGTGTCGAAGATGCCCGCCAGGCTGAAGGCTTCCGCGTGGCTGCGCCGCCCCACCAGGACGAACACGAGAAGGAGGATCACGTCGATCGCGAACGCGATGAGCGGCGTCCTCCAGGTTTTCACGGTCCGATGCTACGCGTCGCCAGCCGAGCGTTGGCTGGCAGCGGGATGGCTACTGCCGCCGCCCGCTCCAGCACCGCAGCGACCGAGGCCAGTGTGCCCGACTCGACAGCCCACTGCTGCCAGTACAGCGGCACGTCGAGCGTTCCGCGCGTGTCGAGAACGACCAGTCGGCCGTCGGCGAGCAGCGGATCGGACTGAAGGTCGGGCAGCATCCCCCAGCCCAGGCCCAGTTCCGCAGCACGCACGAAGTCAGCCGAGGCCGGCACGTGGTGGCGGGGCGGATGCGCGCCCGGATCGTGTGCCGCGAGGTAGCGGTCCTGCAGCGCGTCCTTGCGATCGAAGACGAGCATCGGCGCCACGCCGAGCGCCGAGCGCGTAAACCCGTTCGGCAGCCACCGCGCGACGAAGCCCGGGGAGGCGCACGGACGGTACCGCATCGACCCGAGCCGGGTGACGACGCATCCTGGAAGCGGCTCGGGCTGTGACGTGATCGCGGCCATCACCGTGCCGTCGCGCAGCCGGTCGAGAGTGTGCGCCTGATCATCGAGCACGATGTCGAAGCTCACCTCGGGAAGGGAAGCCAGAGCCGGGAGCACCCAGGTCGCGAGCGAATCCGCGTTGACGACCAGAGGGATGACGGGCCGCGCCGTGGCTCCGTCGGACCCGAGCGCCCCGATGGCCTCCGCCTCGAGCAGAGCCACCTGCCGCGCCAGCCGGAGCAGGATGCTTCCCGCCGCGGTGGGCCAGATCGGCTTGGTGCGCAACACGAGCACCCGTCCGGCACGCTGTTCGAGGGCTTTCATGCGCTGGCTCACGGCTGAGGGCGTGATTCTCAGCGCCTCCGCGGCGCGCTCGAACGTGCCCTGGTCGATGACCGCGGCGAGGGTGCGAAGCTGATCGGCATCCAGATCCATCATGAATCATGCTAATGCTCGATCAGAAAATTGAGCTTCACTGTTGATGTGGAGTTCTTTAGAGTCGAGGACATGCCTGTCGCCGCCCTGCTCGCAACGCTGCTCACCGGTTTCGGCGCGGGCGCCTCCCTCATCGTCGCGATCGGCGCACAGAACGCCTACGTGCTGCGCCAGGGCCTCCGCCGCGAACACGTGCTCACGATCGTGCTGATCTGCATCGTCAGCGACGGCGTGCTCATCGCCGCCGGCGTCGCCGGCATCGGCGCCGTGATCAAAGCAGCTCCGCTCGCACTCGTCATCGTGCGCTGGGCAGGGTTCGCCTTTCTGCTCCTGTATGCGCTCTTCGCCGCCCAGCGCGCGCTGCGTCCCGAGCGAATGGACGCCTCCAACGGCGCGCCCCGCACAACCACGGCGTGGGCGGCGGCCGCCGCCTGCCTGGCGCTCACCTGGCTCAACCCGCACGTCTACTTGGACACGATCCTCCTGCTCGGCTCCCTCTCGGCCTCGCACGGCGACCCTGGACGCTGGATATTCGGCGCCGGCGCCACCCTCGCGAGCATCGTCTGGTTCGGGATGCTCGGCTACGGCGC
>DASYGJ010000235.1:0-12156 GCA_035999915.1 Leifsonia sp. | reverse complement strand
ATGGTAACTGTCCACGTCACCATGCACCACGGGCAGAGCACGTCGAGCACCGTGATCGACTCCGTGATCAGGTAGATGACGAGAACGAGCGCGCCGACCACGCCCAGGTTGAAGAGCATCCAGTACCACTTGGCGAAGCGCGCGCCGGCGAGAATACTGACACCGACGGCGATGACCGCCGTCCAGCAGGCGATGCCGATGAGGGGGTTCGGGAAGCCGAAGATGGCGCCTTGATGCGAGCTGAGGTTCTTGGAACAGCCCACCAGGAGGCTGAAGTTGCAGCTCAACTGCGCATTGGGATTTGCCAGGATCGCGAGCTTGTCCAGAGTGAGCTGGAACGCGGCCCAAAAACCGATGGTTCCGGCGACGATCAAGAAGATTGCGAGGGCGAATGGACGTCTGCTCGTAGTCGGTGACACAGTCGGATTATGGCATAACGACTCGCGGGCCCACCTGGGAGAGACGTGGAACCCGGCAGGGACATGCGATAATCATTACGAAGTGATCACGACCGTGCGTTGCGATCACGCCAAGAGAAGGCTTACGGGCGTGCAACGCCCAGCAAGGGCCGGTCCGAGTGACCGGCCGAAGACATCGAGAAGTGCGATCCGAGCCACGAGCCGGCCGCACATATGGAGATTTGCGGATACGGCGCGTAAGCGCAGGATCCGCTTACGGAGAGTACCCGGAGTGCGGGGAACCGCGCCGGTCGAGGAGTGCACCAGCGATGGTGGAAAACGAAAACAACGACAAGAACCAGGTCAACGGAACGGAAGGCGCACAGGAAGGCACGAAGAAGCGGTCACGCCTCTTCGGTTCGCGCTGGAACGCGAAGAAGACGCCACCGACGCCGCCCGTCGCCTCCACTGAGCCCGTCGCGCTTGCGCGCGGCGTTGTGCCGGTGGCCGAATCCGTGACCTCCCAGAAACTCGAGGAGTCCCCGATTTCAGACACGACCACGTTCGCAGCCGAGCAAACGGACGCCGAGTCCACTGCATCCGTCGAGACTGCCGAGGCCGCTCCGCAGGCCACGACGATGACCCTGCCCGGGCTGCCACCGACCACCCTGCTGTTCCAGGCGCCGGACATCAAACCGCTTCCCCCGCTGCCGCAAGACGAAGGCGATGACGAGGGCGGTTCGGTCCGCCGCCGTTCGCGCCGCCGCGCGGGTGAAGAAGATCGCAGCGGGTCGAACGATCCGGCGAACACCGTCGTCAAGGTGCGCACGCCGCGCGAGCCCGAGCTGATCACCGAGCCGCAACGGGTTAAGGGGTCGACGCGGCTCGAGGCCAAGAAGCAGCGCCGCCGCGACGGACGGGACGCGGGACGCCGCCGACCGGTCATCACCGAGGCGGAGTTCCTGGCGCGTCGCGAATCCGTCGACCGACAGATGATCGTGCGCGAGAAGAGCGGGCGCATCCAGATCGGTGTGCTCGAAGACAAGGTGCTCGTCGAGCACTACGTCGCCAAATCTCAGGAGGCGTCGCTCATCGGCAACGTCTACATCGGTCGCGTGCAGAACGTGTTGCCGAGCATGGAGGCCGCGTTCGTCGATATCGGCCGCGGACGCAACGCTGTGCTCTACTCCGGCGAGGTCGACTGGGATGCCGCCGAGACTGGCAACCAGCCCCGTCGCATCGAGCTGGCGCTCAAGCCGGGGGATCGTGTGCTCGTGCAGGTCACGAAAGATCCTGTCGGACACAAGGGCGCCCGCCTGACGAGCCAGGTGTCGCTGCCCGGACGCTACCTCGTCTATGTTCCGAACGGGTCGATGAACGGGATCAGCCGCAAGCTGCCCGACACCGAGCGCGCGCGGCTCAAGAAGATCCTCAAAGAGGTGCTTCCCGAGAACACCGGCGTCATCGTGCGCACAGCCGCCGAGGGGGCGACGGAGGAGCAGTTGACGCTCGACGTCACCCGCCTCACCGCCCAGTGGGCCGACATCTCGAAGCAGCTCGAGTCCATTCAGGCGCCGGCGCTGCTGCACAGCGAACCGGACCTCTTGATCAAGATCGTGCGCGACGTCTTCAACGAAGACTTCCAGAAGCTGATCATCGCGGGCTCGGAAGCGCAGTCCACCATCGAGACGTACCTGCGGCAGGTGGCTCCCGACCTCCTCGATCGCGTCGAGACCTATCAGGGCGAGCGCGACGCGTTCGACGAGCACCGCATCACCGAGCAGATCGAGAAGGCGCTCGACCGCAAGGTCTGGCTGCCCTCCGGCGGTTCTCTCGTGATCGACCGCACCGAGGCCATGACGGTCGTCGATGTCAACACGGGCAAGTTCGTGGGGTCCGGCGGAAACCTCGAAGAGACCGTGACGAAGAACAACCTCGAAGCGGCCGAGGAGATCGTGCGGCAGCTGCGTCTGCGCGACATCGGCGGCATCATCGTCGTCGACTTCATCGACATGGTGCTCGAGTCGAACCGCGACCTCGTGCTGCGCCGGCTCATCGAGTGCTTGAGCCGTGACCGCACCAAACACCAAGTTGCCGAAGTCACCTCCCTGGGCCTCGTGCAGATGACCCGCAAGAAACTGGGCCTCGGCCTGCTGGAGACCTTCAGCGAGGCCTGCGAGGTGTGTGCCGGACGTGGAGTGATCGTGCACCACGATCCCGTGGTGAAGCACCGTCAGACGCAGCAGCCGCCGCAGAATGAACGTCGTCGCGGCCGGGGTGGACAGCAGTCCTCCGGAACCGGCGGATCCGGTGCCGGCGGCAGTGTCTCCACTGGCAACGGCCACACTGCCGGGGCCACCCACGCGATCACGGACGACGCCAAGAACGCGCTCGCTCAGATCGCGGCCAGTACCCTGGCCGCTCACGCCCATGAGCACGCCGAACCGGCGGCCGCATCAGCAGAGCCCTCGACCGCCCCGGTCGACGGAGTCACTGGAATCGACGGGACCATTCACGGAAAACACGTCGCTGAGGCTAACGCAGCGATTGAGTCTCAGGCTGAGGCAGAACCGGCGGCGGCATCACCGGCCGTCGACGATGCGCCCAAGAAGTCGCGCAAGAATGGCGGAGCCAGGACGGACACGCCGTCCGAGCCCGAGGTTCCCACTGCCGAGCCCGTGACGCTTCTCGACATCCCTGTTGTCGCCGCGCCTGTCAAGCGGCGCCCGAAGGCGAAGGATGCCGAACAACTGCTCGACTCGGTTCTCGACTCCCTGCCTCAGCCGAAGCAGCCGGGTCAAGGACGTGGCCGCAGCCGGCGCGTGAGCACGGCCGCCATCGCGGGCGGCTCCGTCGCCCCGCAGATCACCCGCACCGAGTCAGAAGAGTGACGACGTCGTCGAGGCGCGGGATCAGTGCTTGCGCACCCGATCCCGCGCCTTGACGCGGAGACCGCTGGCGCGCAGACGCAGCACCAGCTCCCTGCCGGTCACGGGTGTCGCACCCGCCGACACGAGCTCCCCGTAGCGACGGTCGGGCACGTCGTAGTGGTCGACGTCGAACGCGCGCGGGGCGATCCCGTTCGCCTCCGCGAAGGCGTGCAGCTCGCCGAGCGACGCGTCGCTGACCAGATGCGACCACAACATGCCGTGGGCGGGCCATGCCGGGGGATCGATCAGCACCGTCATAGAATGATTGTAGGAACCTGTCGCCGCCGTCGGCGCAGGCCCGACCTCCCCAACGCCTCCCGACCGAAACGCTGGTCGCTCAGTTTGACCGGGTGTGGGGCATCGGGTAAAGTTGACCGTTGGTGTGTGCTGGACGCCGTCCAGATGAGCGCCATGGTTTTCTGAGAGCCGCATCCGCGTGTGTTGAGATCAATGCGAAGCGGAGCACAGGCTCGCCAGTAACTTCTTCAAGACAAAGACAGCAGGACCAGATCCGTGGCTCGCAGTGAGCCAGGGGAGCTGTTCCCCAGAGAAAAGGTACGTAAAGTGGTTTACGCAGTTGTGCGCGCCGGTGGCCGCCAGGAAAAGGTCGAGGTCGGCACCATCGTGACGATGGACCGCATCAAGGCCGACAAGGATGGCAACGTCGAGCTGGCTGCTGTGCTGCTTGTTGACGGTGACAAGATCACCTCCGACGCGACGTCGCTCGCCAAGGTGAAAGTCACCGCCGAGGTTCTCAACGACCTCCGCGGCCCGAAGATCGTCATCCAGAAGTTCAAGAACAAGACCGGATACAAGAAGCGCCAGGGCCACCGTCAGGACCTCACGCGCGTCAAGGTCACCGGCATCAAGTAACGCGTTCGAGCACAGGCTTAGGAGAAGTAGCAGATGGCACACAAAAAGGGCGCAAGCTCCACCCGCAACGGCCGTGACTCGAACGCGCAGCGCCTCGGCGTGAAGCGTTTCGGCGGCCAGGTCGTCGGAGCGGGCGAGATCATCGTCCGCCAGCGCGGCACCCACTTCCACCCCGGCGTCAACGTCGGCCGTGGTGGCGACGACACCCTGTTCGCCCTCGCCGCCGGTTCGGTCGAGTTCGGCAGCAAGGGCGGCCGCAAGGTCGTCAACATCGTCACAGCCGAGGTCTAGACCCCTCGTCTGACGAGCACTCTTCCGGATGGGCGGGCTTCGGCCCGCCCATCCCTTTTTCCCGGCCGATGAGGCCGCAACGGTAGGAGCACAATGGCAACGTTCGTGGACAACGTGACGTTGCATCTGCGCGCCGGACACGGTGGCAACGGATGTGTCTCGGTTCGCCGGGAGAAATTCAAGCCTCTCGCCGGCCCCGACGGCGGTAATGGCGGCAACGGCGGCGACATCGTGCTCGTCGCCGATCCCCAGGTGACCACGCTTCTCGGCTACCACCGCGCCCCGCATCGCTCCTCCGACAATGGCGGCTTCGGGATGGGCGACCACCGCAGCGGATACGCCGGCACCGAACTCGAGTTGCCGGTCCCCGTCGGAACGGTCGTCAAGGACGCCGACGGCACTCCGCTGATCGACCTCACCGAGCCCGGTCTGCGCTACGTCGTGGCTCCCGGTGGCATCGGCGGCCTCGGTAACGCGGCGCTGGCGAATCAAAAGCGCAAAGCGCCGGGTTTCGCGTTGCTCGGCACACCCGGCTGGGAGGGCGACGTCCTCCTTGAACTCAAGACGGTGGCAGACATCGCCCTCGTCGGCTACCCGTCCGCTGGCAAGTCGAGCCTCATCGCGGCGATGAGCGCGGCCAAGCCGAAGATCGCCGACTACCCGTTCACCACCCTGCACCCAAACCTCGGTGTCGTGCAGGCCGGTGAGGTCCGCTACACCGTGGCCGACGTGCCCGGTCTCATCGAGGGCGCCAGCGAGGGCAAAGGCCTGGGGCTCGAGTTCCTGCGGCATGTCGAACGCTGCAGCGCGCTGCTCCACGTGCTCGACTGTGCCACCCTCGATCCGGGACGCGACCCGCTCAGCGACCTCGATGTGATCCTCGCCGAACTTGCCGCGTATCCGGTGCCGGAGGGTCAGACGCCGCTTCTCGAGCGCCCGCAACTCGTCGCGCTCAACAAGATCGACGTTCCGGAGGCGCGCGAACTCGCCGGATTCGTCCGACCTGATCTCGAAGCGCGCGGCTACAAGGTCTTCGAGATCTCGACGGTCAGTCACGAAGGATTGCGCGAACTCTCCTTCGCGCTGGCGGGACTCGTCGAGGCCGCTCGGGCGGAACAGGTTGCGTCCGAGGCTCTCCGCCCCCGCATCGTGATCAGGCCTAAGGCCGTCGACGACTCGTCGTTCGTGATCAAGGTCGAGGGCGGCTCCGACGGCCCGGTCTACCGCATCCTCGGCGCCAAGCCGGAGCGCTGGGTCGCTCAGACCGACTTCAACAACGACGAGGCCGTCGGCTTCCTCGCGGATCGACTCGCCAAGATCGGCATCGAAGATCAGCTGTTCAAGGCCGGCGCGATCGCCGGATCGACCGTCGTGATCGGGCGTGACAACGGCGTGATCTTCGACTGGGAGCCCACACTCACCTCGACCGCCGAACTGATCACCTCGCCCCGCGGTACGGATGCACGGTTCGACGGCCCTCAGCGCCCCACCCGCGATCAGCGTCGTGCCGACTACTTCGACCGGATGGACGCCAAGGCCGAGGCCCGTGCCGAACTGTTGCGCGAGCGCGAGGCCGGTCTGTGGGTCGACGATCTCGGTGACGACGACGTGCCCGATACGGAGAACGAGAACGGCGCGCAGGGCGCGAACAGGGAGACCGACGCGGAATGATCATCGACGATCGCAGCCAGGTGCCCTCAGCGAGACGCGTCGTCGTCAAAGTGGGTTCGTCCTCCATCAGCGGGGACAACGCTGGGCAGATCGTGCATTTGGTCGACGCCCTCGCGGAGGCGCACGGGCGAGGCACCCAGGTCATCCTGGTCTCCTCCGGCGCCATCGCGACAGGCATTCCGTATCTCGCTCTCGACGGACGCCCGACCGACCTCGCCACTCAGCAGGCCGCCGCCGCCGTCGGGCAGAACGTTCTCATCTACCGCTACCAGGACAGCCTCGACCGCTACGACATCGTCGCGGGCCAGGTTCTGCTCACGGCCGGCGACCTGGAGAACCCGACGCACCGCAGCAATGCCCAGCGGGCGATGGAACGACTTCTCGATCTGCGCATCCTTCCGATCGTCAACGAGAACGACACGGTCGCGACCCACGAGATCCGCTTCGGTGACAATGACCGGCTCGCGGCACTGGTTGCGCTGCTCGTCAGCGCCGACCTGCTCATCCTTCTTTCAGACGTCGACGCACTCTATACGAAGCCACCGCAGGAGCCCGGCGCGAAGCGGATCGCGCACGTCGCATACGACGACGCCCTCGACGGCGTGGAGATCGGATCGACCGGCCTCTCGGGGCTCGGCACCGGGGGTGCACTCACCAAGGTCTCGGCCGCGCGCCAGGCCGCCGAGGAGGGAACCGCGGTGATCTTGACAGCCACGACGCTCGTCTCCGAAGCACTGCGGGGCGAAGCGGTCGGAACCTGGTTCGCTCCTGCGGGTTCCACAGTTCCGACAGCCTAAACTTGACGTATGTCTCAGACTACGTTGCACGGCGTTGCTCTCGTCGAGAAGCTCGCCGCGGCCAAACAGGCCTCGCTCGCCCTGGCGACGGCGGACTCCGAGCAAAAGAACCGAGCTCTGCGAGCGATCGCCCGCCGGCTCGGAGACTCGGCGCCGCGCATCCTCGAGGCCAATGAACTGGACCTCGCCAACGGCCGTGAGAACGGGCTCGCGGCGGGGCTGATCGACCGCCTCACATTGAGCACGGCACGCCTCGACGGCCTGGCGGATGCGGTGCTCCAGGTGGCGGCGCTGACCGATCCGGTGGGCGAAGCCGTGCGCGGAAGTTCGCTGCCGAACGGCGTGAAGATCACGCAGGTGCGCGTTCCGTTCGGCGTTGTCGGCGCGATCTATGAAGCGCGGCCCAACGTCACCATCGACATCGCGGCGCTCGCGCTGAAGAGTGGAAACGCCGCGGTCCTGCGTGGCGGCAGCGCAGCGATCAACACCAACCGTGTGCTGGTCGACGTGATCGGCGAGGCGCTGGAGGAGGCCGGTCTGCCGTCCGGATCCGTGCAGACGATCGATGAGTTCGGTCGCGCCGGGGCCACGGAGCTGATGAAGGCCCGCGGCTACATCGACGTGCTGATCCCCCGGGGAAGCGCCGAGCTCATCCGTACGGTGGTCACAGAGTCGACCGTGCCCGTCATCGAGACCGGCGCGGGCGTCGTACACATCGTCCTGGACGAGAGCGCCCGCCAGGACTGGGCGGTCGACATCGTGCGGAACGCCAAAGTGCAGCGACCCAGCGTGTGCAACGCCGTGGAGACACTTCTCGTGCACTCGGCCGCCGCCGATCGCCTGCTGCCCGGCGTCCTCGCGGCGCTCACGGACGCCGGGGTCACAGTTCATGCGGATGCCCGCGCACTGGCGTTCGCCCCGAACGCTGTGCCGGCTACCGAGGAAGACTGGGCGACGGAGCACATGAGCCTCGACATCTCGGTCAAGATCGTGGATTCCCTCGACGATGCGATCGACCACATCCGCCGCTATTCGACCCAACACACCGAGTCGATCATCACCAACGATCTCGCCAACGCCGAACGGTTCCTCGCCGAAGTGGACTCCGCCGTGGTCATGGTGAACACGTCGACGCGTTTCACAGATGGGGGCGAATTCGGTTTCGGAGCCGAGGTCGGCATCTCCACCCAGAAACTGCACGCGCGCGGCCCGATGGGGCTTCCCGAGCTCACCAGCACGAAATGGATCGTCCGCGGGTCGGGCCAGATCCGTCCCTGACCCCGCACTA
Source organism: Leifsonia sp. (assembly GCA_035999915.1). Classification (GTDB taxonomy): domain Bacteria; phylum Actinomycetota; class Actinomycetes; order Actinomycetales; family Microbacteriaceae; genus Leifsonia. Next base: position 3,908 of record DASYGJ010000235.1, on the reverse strand, counting down.
GACTGAATTCCGGGCGTTCGCGCCGAGAAAGGAAGAACCGATGACACACCTGACAGCCCTACTGGCTGCAACCGAGGCTCACGTGGACCTGCCCATACCGCCGTGGGCTTTCGCCGGAATCGCGCTCACCGTCTTCCTCGTTCTCGCATTCGTCATCTGGAGCTACCGGGACGTGGCCAACCGACACAGCCACAAGGCCGGCCCCGCCGCAGCCGCGCACGCTGCCGCGCCTGGCGCGACCCACCACGGCACCGGCCACCCCACGCAGGGGCACTGACCCGCCGAGCGTATGGAGCTGACGGAGAAGCGCCGACCGAGGATCGGGGTGATGGGCGGAACGTTCGACCCGATCCACCACGGCCACCTCGTCGCCGCCAGTGAAGTCGCCCAATCGTTCGAGCTCGATGAGGTGGTCTTCGTTCCCACCGGCCACCCCTGGCAGAAAGGGGAGGTGACGACAGGGGAGCACCGCTACCTCATGACCGTCATCGCGACCGCGTCGAATCCGCGGTTCACCGTGAGCCGTGTCGACATCGACCGCGAAGGTCCCACCTACACGATCGACACCCTCCGTGATCTGCACGAAGCCCGTCCCGAGGCTGAACTGTTCTTCATCACCGGCGCCGACGCTCTCGCTCAGATCCTCAGCTGGCGGGACGTTCAAGAGCTGTGGGACCTCGCTCACTTCGTGGCTGTGAGTCGCCCGGGACATGACTTGACTATTACTGGATTGCCGCAGCAAGACGTAAGCTTGTTGGAAGTTCCGGCCTTGGCGATCTCGTCAACCGACTGCCGGAGCAGGGTGAGCAGGGGATTTCCCGTCTGGTACTTGGTGCCGGATGGCGTGGTTCAATACATCTCCAAACACCATCTGTATCGGAGTGTGGCATGACTTTGTGGCAAGACCCGCCGCAGACGCGGCGTCAGGCCCGCGAGAACGAGCGTTCCGCGGAGCAGAAGGGCGTTGGGCAGGCGTCCCGTCGGGCAGGAACCGCCGAGCCGACCCCGGCAGGCGAAATCCCGGTCGTGACGACGCCGTACACGTTCTCGGCCGGTCGTCCGGGTGCAGACGAATCCTCGCCGGATGACGACACTGCAGCCGCGCCAGCGGTGCAGCAGCCCGCGATCCCGGCGACCGCGTTCACGGAGCCGGGGGTCTCAGCGCCTTCACGCCCGAATCTTCCCACTTATGGCTCTTCGTTCGATGCCCTACTGAGCTCGCCCGCGGAAGAAGCCGAGCCGGCTGCTCCGTCGGTGGCGGACCTGTTCCGGCAGTCGCCCGAAGCTGGATCGGTCGAACCGGTGACCAAACCGGTCGCGATCGTGCCGGCTGCTGCCGCCGTGCCGCCCGCTGCTGCCGTGCCGCCCGCTGCTGCCGTGCCGCCCGCTTCCGGATCTGGGGAGCGCATCCTCACCCGCCGCGAACTCCGGGCCATGCAGCAGGCGCAGGAGGCGAATCAGCAGGCCGGCCACATCGAGCCCATCGTGCCGATCACGTCCACCCCTCCATCCGATTTTCCGGAGCAGTCCCATTCCCCTCAGCAGGCGCAGACGCCGCCCGCCACGGCCGAGCCCAACGCCTGGCCGTTCGCTCCGTTGAGCCCTTCGGCGGGCCCGGTACATCCCGCCGCCGTTCCACAGTCCGGCTACACGCCGCCGGTGTTCGTCCCCGACGCGGATGCGCAAAAACCCTCTGCAGCGGCCACGCCGAGCGAGACGCCCGCTGTTCCTGAGGAGCCGGCGTCCGGCGCCGAGCGCCAGCCATATCAACCGCCGGTCGGCCACTGGTCGACCGCGGCCGAGCTCGACGACAAGAATCAGCCGTTCGATCAGATCCTCTCGCGGAGCGTCGGCGCGTCCGGCTCCGCCACCACCACGAACGCTCTCATCCTGCCCGCTCTGCCAGCGCCGGATGCGACCGGTCCGCTCACGAGCACTGGTGAGATCCTCGTCACGGGCTCGATCGATCTCCCACGCGGTCTCGGCTCGACCGGCGCACATCCAGACCACATCGACTCGTCGGACATCGATCGCCTGCTCGACGGCGAGGAGAACGAGTTCAACACGTCTGAAGTCGCGCCGGTCCGCGCCTCGCGCGCCGTGAGTACCCACACGTCGACTCGCGGCGTGATCGCGCCACCGAAGAAGAGGCACACTCGGCTGCCTCTCATCCTTTCGATCACGGCCGGTGTTCTTGCCGTCGGCGTGATCGGCCTGCTCATCGCGGCTTACGTCTTGCGGGTGTTCTGATCACCTTCGCGACGCAGTCCGCTCCATCCGAACCCTTCAGGGAGACCCAGTTTTGACCGCATCCGACCGCGCCCGCGAGATCCTGCAGCTCGCCGCCAGGGCGGCCGACTCCAAGGGCGCCGAAGATCTGGTAGCACTCGACGTCTCAGGACCCCTGCCGCTCACTGACATCTTCCTGCTCGCCACCGGCCGGGTCGAGCGAAACGTTGCAGCCATTGCGGGCGAGATCGAGGACCAGCTCAACGAGGCAGGAGTGAAAACCCTCCGCCGCGAGGGTAAGGCCGAAGGTCGGTGGGTGCTCCTCGATTTCGGCGACCTCGTCGTCCACGTCTTCCACGAGGAAGACAGGATGTACTACGCCCTCGAGCGTCTGTGGAAGGACTGCCCGGTTGTGCCGCTGCAACTCCCCGTCCACGAGATCGCGGAGTAGCCCGAACGAACAGGCGGGACACGCCCGGAGGTCGCCCCTCGTTTTTTGGGCGCGGCCGGATGTAGTACGCTGGATGAGTTGTCTTCGAGAGATCGAGAACAGCTTTTTGGGTCTGTGGCGCAGCTGGTAGCGCACCTGCATGGCATGCAGGGGGTCAGGGGTTCGAGTCCCCTCAGATCCACATTTGTCGGACGTTTCGACAGCGCACGCGGAGTTTCTGCCGTTCGGATGGAGAATCCGTTCGGATGGAGAGTCCGGGCCAGTCGCTACTGTCGGACGTTTCGGTCTGCTCAGGTCATTTCTCCGTCCGAACGGATGACACACCGCGATGAGATGCGTTTTCTCCTGCGGTGGCGTGCGGTGGCGTCAGGGACCCTCAGCACGTTGGGACGTTGGGACGTTGGGACGTCGGGACGTCGGGCTTCGGTCGGACGTTTCGCGAATCCGCCCGGTGTTTCATCCGTTCAGACGGAGAATCCGGGACCTACGTCCGCATACTTCCTGCGGGGAGTCCGCAGCCACGCATGTCCGCGGCGGCGCGGAGGCCCACGAGCTAGGGCAGCGGCGGTGTCACGAGGAAGTGCCAGCCCAGCCACCACCAGAACAGGAGGATGGTGACCCGGGCCGCGCGATCCTCCATCACCACATCGAGCAGCGAGCCGAATCGGGCGAGCCGCCCCGAATCGAGGCCGGCAGACTGGAGGCTGGCAGAGTCGAGGCCGGCAGAGGCGAGGTCGGCAGAGTCGTGGCCGGCCGAGTGGCGCCGGGACTGGACCACGAGAGCGAGCATGGCGATCCCGCAAACCACGAATCCAGCGACGGTGATGATTCTCATGAGCGGTAGCCTCTCCGCAGCAGGGCATATCCGCCGATGAACCAGGCGGCGACCAGAAGTGCGCGCGTCACGGGAGTGGCGAGCAGCGGGTCGATGAGGTCGGACAGGGGCGGGAACTGTTGCTCGGCGGCCGGCGAGATTCTGCTGAGGAAGAAGGCGGCGATCTCCCACGCGCATCCCGCCACGATTACGATCGACCATGCCACCGCCGCGCGCCGCACCCGGCGGGAGGAGGGCGCATCCCTCGGGCCGGGAGCACGGTCGGCCCACACCACCGGAAGCAGCAGCACCCCGAGGCCCACGACCACGACGGCGTTGACCGCGCCGTAGAGCGGAGTTGCGGCCATGACCAGCGAGGCGACGCCGATGAGCGTGAATGCGAGCACCCGTCGC
>DASYGJ010000200.1:0-3785 GCA_035999915.1 Leifsonia sp. | reverse complement strand
GACGCCGCCATCGGGGAGACGGTGGTGGGCGAATCGCACGCCTGGGTGGAATGGTTCTGCGGAACCTGGCACGGCTACGACCCCACCAACGGTCTGCCGATCGGCGACCGGCATGTGCGCGTCGGCCATGGCCGCGACTATACGGATGTCGCGCCGCTGCGCGGGGTGTACGCGGGGGCGGCGGCATCGGAACTGTTCGTGTCGGTGTCGATCACGCGGGAGTCGTGACGCGGGGGTTCGGGGGTTCGGCAGGAGATTTCGGCGGCGGGCGTGGCGTGTCTTCCGTTCAGACGGAGTCTGGGGCTGAATTCGGCGAAATCTCCGACGCTGGGCGGGCTGGGCGGGCTGGGCTGGCTGGGCAGGGCTGGCTGGCTGGGCTGGCTGGGGCGGGTGGGCTGGCTGGGCTGGGCTGGCTGGGTGGGCTGAGTTAGCTGGGGTGGCTGGGCAGGCACCCGGGACGCGGTCAGGGGGCGGCGCGGAGGGCGGCGTAGAGGTCGGCGCGGGTCGCGAACGTCGTGAGGTCGCGGGACAGGAGGCGTTCGGCTTCGGCGACGCGGGCGCGAAGGGTGTGGCGGTGGATGCCGAGCTCGCGGGCGGCGGTGTCGTAGACGCCGTTGTGGTCGAGCCAGATCCGCAAGGTCCCGATCAGGTCGGGGGAGAGCGGCGCAAGGGTCGCGGCGGCGACGGCGCGCGCGTCGTCCGAGTGGAGGAGGGCGAGCATCCCGGCGCCGGCGAGGTCGTCGAAAGCGCTGACCGGTGACTCGGCCGTGCTGCGGTCGCGGGATGCGGTGGCCTGGGCGAGCGCGGCCGTCAGGTGCGCGAGAGAGACCGGTGCCGAGATGCCCGCGCGCAGGTCGAAGCGGGTGGCGACGGTGTCAGGCACCGCATCATCCCCGGCCAGCAGCAGGATGAGATCGTCGTCGTCACGGGCGAAGAAAGCCTCCGTGTTCAGTTCCAGCCAGTCCGCGGCTGCGTCGACCGCGGGTCCGCCGAGCAATGCGAGGCGAACGGGGCCGGAGGGGAGGGCGCCAAGGACGGGCTCGGCCACTGCGGCCGCCATGGCGAAGTCGGCGGCGAGGAGCGCTCGCCAGACGGCTGTCCTCAGGCGGGCACGGGCCGCATCCGTCGCCCGCGTCTGTTCGAGGGCGAGACCGGCCAAGGCGACCACACTCGTGACCACCTGCTGGGCAGCGGCGTCGAGGGTGCTTCCGCCGCCGACGGCGAGGATGCCGCGCAGACGTCCGGCGGCGCCGAGGGTCTGCATCGCTAAGGAGTCGGCTCCGAGTTGCACGATGGTCGCGGCGCGGCGGCGGGCGCGGAGCAGCGGTTCTGCGGCGTCGGAGAGGGATGCGCGGGACGAAGCGTCCAGAGAGGTCGCCGGGAAGACGCGGTCGACACTTCCCGTCGAGCCGACGAGGGCCACGGGGTGACCCAGCTGGCTCGCGAGCTCGGCGAGGACCGCCCCGAGCGCATCCGGTCGCAGTGCGGCGAGGGAGATGGCACGGGATGCTCGCAGCGCCCAGGTACTGCGGGCGTACGCATCGGCCGCCACGCGATCCGCGACGAATCGGGCGATGGCGATGAACGGGGTGCGGTATGGCACCTCGAAGAGCGGCAGACCGAGACGGAGGCAGGCCTCGACGAGGGCGTCCGGTGTGCCGTCGCGCACGACCTCGGTTCCGAAGCCCAGGCCGGCGATGCCATGCGCCAGGAGACGCGCGACGTATGGCTCGATGTCGTCGGGGGTTCCGGTGATCAGGAGCACCTGGCCCTCGCTGAGGAATGGTGTGGGATCGGCGAGGTCGGAGCTGTGCGCCCACGGGATCGGCCGGTTCAGCGCATCCTGATCCGTCGGGGTGAGCAGCCGCAAAGCCAGCTCGGGCTGGGCGAGGAGCTGGTCGAGGGTGGCGGGCATGCGTGGCCTTTCTGCCAGCGTGTCTAATGTGTTCCCAGCAATTGTACGAGGTGTCGAAGAAGCGCAGGGGCGCGCATCCCTACGATGCACCCATGACCATTGTTGAGCACCCCGCCACCATCACAGGCGGACCTGCCCTCCCTCAGGAGCGCCGGCTCGTAACGTCCATCCCCGGCCCCGAGTCGCGCAAGCGCATGGAGCGCAAGTCGCAGGCCGTCGCCGCGGGCGTTAGCACGACCCTTCCCGTGTTCGCCGTCGCCGCCGGCGGCGGTGTTCTCGTCGACGTCGACGGCAACTCGCTGATCGACTTCGGCTCGGGAATCGCGGTCACCGGCGTCGGCAACTCGGCGCCGCGGGTCGTGGATGCGGTCATCGCACAGGTCGCCCAGTTCACCCACACCTGCTTCACCATCGCTCCATACGACTCGTACGTCGAGGTCGCCGAAGCCCTCAACCGCCTGACTCCCGGCGATCACGCCAAGCGCAGTGCCCTCTTCAACTCCGGCGCGGAAGCCGTGGAGAACGCCGTGAAAATCGCGCGCCACTACACGGGCAAGCAGGCCGTGGTCGCGTTCGACCATGCCTACCACGGCCGCACCAACCTCACGATGGGCCTCACCGCCAAAAACCAGCCGTACAAGAACGGCTTCGGACCGTTCGCTCCCGAGATCTACCGGGCGCCGCTGAGCTACCCGCTGCGTGACGGCGGACTGTCCGGCGCCGAGGCCGCGGCGCGGGCCATCCTGCAGATCGAGAAGCAGGTCGGGGCGAGCAACCTGGCGGCGATCATCATCGAGCCGATCCAGGGCGAGGGCGGCTTCATCGTGCCCGCCGACGGCTTCCTGCCCGCGCTCGCCGACTGGGCGGCCGCGAACGGCGTCGTCTTCATCGCGGACGAAGTGCAGACCGGATTCACCCGCACCGGCACCATGTTCGCCTCCGAGCAGTTCGGCATCGTTCCCGACATCATCGTCACCGCCAAAGGCATCGCCGGCGGTCTGCCGCTCTCCGCGGTCACCGGCCGCGCCGAGATCATGGACGCGCCGCAGGTCGGCGGTCTCGGCGGCACGTACGGGGGCAACCCGCTCGCCTGCGTCGCGGCGCTCGCCACGATCGAGACGTACGAGACCGAGAACCTGGCAGCGCGAGCTCGCGAGATCGGCGCCATCCTCTTCGAAAAGCTGGGTGCGCTGTGCGACGCCGACCCGCGGGTGGCCGAAGTGCGCGGACGCGGTGCGATGGTCGCCATCGAGCTGGTCGACCCGGCGACGGGAGAACCGGATGCGGCTCTCACCGGCAAAATCGCCGCCGCAGCACATGCGGCCGGCGTCATCCTGCTGACCTGCGGCACCTACGGGAACGTGATCCGGTTCCTCCCGCCGCTGAGCATCCCCGACCACCTCCTGATCGAGGGCCTCGACGTGGTGGCAGAGGCGGTGGCGAACGCATGAGTGCTCGCGAGGAGGAACTGCTCGCAAAGGTTCCCGACGGACTGTTCATCGCAGGGCGCTGGGAAGCCGGCTCCGCCGACCCGATCGAGGTCAGCGATCCGGCGACCGGGCGTGTGATCAAGCGCATCGCCAACGCGCGCCCGGAGGACGGCATCCGTGCTCTGGACGCGGCGGCCAAGGCGGCGGAGGCGTGGGCGGCGACCCCGCCCCGCATCCGCGCCGAGATCCTCCGCCGCGCGTTCGACCTGCTGCAGGAGCGCCGAGACGACTTCGCGCTGCTCATGACCCTCGAGATGGGCAAGCCGCTGGCCGAGGCCAATGGCGAGGTCACCTACGGTGGCGAGTTCCTGCGCTGGTTCAGCGAGGAGGCCGTTCGTATCGGCGGTCGCTACGGGCAGAACCCCGAGGGCACGGGCGCG
>DASYGJ010000262.1:0-1737 GCA_035999915.1 Leifsonia sp. | reverse complement strand
GCCGCGACGGCCCCGGCGGCGGCGGTCGCGGCCCTCCAGACGACACCCGGGCCGGTCGTCCTGCTCGCGGGCGGCTCCGATAAAGGGCTCGACTTCGCGGCCCTCGCCGATGCAATGCTGACCGCAAAGGCGATTGTCCTCTTCGCTGGGCGCGTGCCGACGCCGCTCGCCGCAATGCTGGCGGAGCGCGGCTATGCGGGGCCGATCATCGGCCCGGTGCGGAGCATGGACGAGGCGATGGACGCGGCGGGAGAACTGGCCGACCCCGGCGATACCGTCCTGCTCTCGCCCGGCGCCGCATCGTTCGGTGTCTTTGAGAATGAGTTCGACCGGGGCGATCAGTTCCGCGCGGCAGTCGCGCGGCTGCGCGCGGGGAGGGGAGATTGATGGCCGTCGAGCGTATCGCCCTTCCGGGCAAGCAGCGAACAGGGAGTGCCGGGGCGGCCGTATCGTCGGGTCAGATTGATACGGTGCTGATCGGGACGTTGATCGTCCTCGTCTCGCTCGGCACGCTCGTACTCTTCAGCGCCTCGTATGCGGTCGGTATCCGCGATGTTGGCGACGGGCTCTACTTCCTCCGCCGCCAATTGGTGTTCCTCGCCGTTGGCGTCGCCGTGCTGCTCGTCACGGCGCGCGTCGATTACCACTTCTGGCGGCGTTTCTCGGTACCGGCGATGGCGGGGACGGTGCTGCTGCTGCTGGCGGTGCTCCCCCTGGGAAGTACCGTTTTCGGCGCGCGACGCTGGTTCGCGATCGGGCCGGTGCAGATGCAGCCGAGCGAGATCATGAAATTCGTCCTTATTCTCTACATGGCCGATTTGTTGGACCGTAAGGGGAATCGCATCCGCCATTTCCTCAACGGCGCGGCGCCCTTCGCCATCATCCTCGGCCTCATCCTCTTCCTCGTCATGCTCGAACCCGACCTCGGCACCGCGACCGTGCTCGCCGTGATCGGCATCAGCGTCTTCCTGATCGCAGGGGCGGATATCCGCCAACTCGGTCTCTTCCTGATGAGCGGGGCAGGCGCCTTCGCGCTGCTCGCACTCACCGCGCCGTATCGCCGCGAGCGGCTGCTGCTCTTTCTCCACCCCGATCGTGACCTGCGCGACGCGGGCTGGCAGCTCTGGCAGGCGCGCATCGCCCTCGGTGACGGCGGCGTCTTCGGGCTGGGGCTGGGCGCGTCGCGGCAGAAGTTCAGTTGGCTCCCCGCTGCGCATACCGACGCGATCTTCGCCGTGCTCGGGGAGGAACTGGGGCTCGTTGGCTGCGCGGTGGTGCTCGGACTCTTCGCGGCGTTGGCGGTGCGCGGCTATCGGACGGCCATGCGAGCGCCCGACCGCTTCGGCGCCATCGTCGCGACCGGGATCACCACCTGGATCGTCTTCCAGTCCGTCATCAATATCGGCGGCGTGACGACGGCGATTCCCTTCACGGGGGTGCCGCTGCCGCTCTTCTCCTACGGCGGCTCATCGCTGGTCGTGACGCTCGGCGCGCTCGGTGTGCTCATCAATATCTCGCGGTCGGCGGCGCAACTGGCGGTGCCCGTGCGCCGCGCGCAGCCGCGCATGGAGTCCGGCGATGATTGACCGGAGCGCCGTCATGCTCCCGCCACCGGGCGGCGCGGTCCATTTCGTCGGCATCGGCGGTGCGGGCATGGTCGGGCTCGCCCGCATCCTGATCGCGCAAGGGTTCCGCGTCTCCGGCTCCGACCGGAGCGACGCTCCCGCGCTCGCGACC
>DASYGJ010000261.1:0-3616 GCA_035999915.1 Leifsonia sp. | reverse complement strand
CGACTGGAACAGCACCGCCATCTTCCTCTCCTGGGATGATTGGGGCGGCTTCTACGATCACGTGAAGCCCCCGGTGATCGACCAGAACGGCTACGGACTGCGCGTGCCGGGGATCGTCATCAGCCCCTACGCCAAGCGGGGTTACATCGACCACCAGACCTTGAGCCACGACGCCTACGTGAAGTTCATCGAAGACGACTTCTTGAACGGGCAGCGACTCGATCCGAAGACCGACGGTCGGCCCGACCCGCGCCCGGATGTGCGGGAGAACAATCCGCAGCTCGGCAATCTGGTCAGCGACTTCGAATTCACCCAGCCGCCGCGCGCGCCCGTAATCTTGCCCGGAGAAGAGACCATCTATTAAAAACTGAAGGCAACACCCAAAAGAGGGTTACCATGAATAAATGGTAGCAATCATAAAGATGTCAGCAGCGCGCCGCTGGTTCGCTCTGGTCGGGGTGAGCCTGGCCGTTCTCGCGATCGGCCTCGACGGCACGATTCTCAGCGTCGCCCTCCCGACACTGGCAACCGCACTGCACGCCGGAGAGTCGGATCTCGAATGGTTCTCCTCGGGATACTTGCTCGTGCTCGCCGCCGCCGTGCTACCGGCCGGGCTTATCGGGGACCGGTTCGGACGCAAGAAGACGTTGCTCGTTTCACTTGCGCTGTTCGGTGTGGGTTCGGCGGCCTGCGCTTTCGCCTCCGATGCCGCAGCCTTCCTCGCTGCGCGGCTGTTGCTCGGACAGGCGGGAGCCGGCGTCGTCGTCATGGCGCTCTCAGCGATCACAGTGCTCTTCGACCGCGAAGAGCGGCCGAAAGCGGTCGGCGTCTTCGCGGCATCCAACTTCATCGCTCTCCCGCTCGGCCCGATTCTCGGAGGATGGCTGCTCTCCCACTTCTGGTGGGGCACGCTGTTCCTGCTCAACGTTCCCGTCGTGATCCTCGGGTTGATCGTCGGTTGGCTGCTCATCCCGGAATCGCGCAGTGAGAACAAGCGCGGCCTCGATTTTGTCGGCGTCCTCGCCTCCGCTGGGGGTCTGGTGGCGATCACGGCCGGCATGATCGAGGCGGGTCAGAACGGCTGGACAAACGACTGGGCGCTGATCCTGATGAGTGCCGGAGCGGTCCTTCTCGCTACGTTCATCTTCTGGGAGCGCCGTGTCGGAGCACAGGGCGGTGACCCTCTGATCGACCCGGCGCTCTTCGAATCCGCGTCGTTTACGTGGGGGGCCATCCTGGCTGCGATCGGCGGACTCGCCATGATCGGCGTCATCTTCACGATGCCGCAATTCTTTCAAGGTGTGCTCGGAGTCGATGCCCAAGCGTCAGGTCTGCGCCTCTTGCCTCTCATCGGCGGGCTCATTCTCGGGGCGGTGCCGGCAAGCCGCCTCGCCGCCCGAATCGGTGACCGCATCACGCTCGCGGGCGGATTCTTCTTGCTCGCCGGTGGCTTTCTCCTCGGATCCTTGACGGATGCGACGTCGAGCGTCTGGTTCGTCGTTGTCTGGATGGCGATCGTCGGGATAGGTGCCGGAGTGGCCACCGCGACGGCGACCTCCGCGGCTCTTTCGCGGATCGGCGCCGATGAGAGCGGCATCGGCTCTGCGGTGGTGCAGGCGATCCAGAAGGTCGGTGCGCCCCTGGGGACCACGGTCTTCGGAAGCGTGCTGAGTGCGGTCTACCTTTCGCACCTCACCGCGCTCGGATTGCCCAGCGCTGTGGCCGATGAGGCCCACCAGAGCATCTTCGCCGGCGTCGCCATCGCCGAGCGCACCGGTCCCGCCGCGCTGCTGACCTCGGTGCGGTCGGCTTTTGTGACCGGCATGGATACCGCGTTCCTGGTCTGCGCGGGCGTCGGGATCGTGGGCGCTATTCTGGCTGTTGTGTTCATCCCGCGCCGCGTCGCGGAATCCGCTGAAGAGGTCGCCGTTGTCGTCTCCGGGTGAGAAACCTGTTCTTGGGCTCAGGGAGCGCAAGAAGGCGCAGACCCGCGCCTCGGTGCAGAGCATCGCACTCGACTTGTTCAGTAAGCAGGGTTACGACGCCACGACTGTCGACCAGATCATCACGCTCGCCCAGATCTCGGAGAGCACATTCTTCCGGTATTTTCCCACCAAAGAAGATCTGGTCATCACTGATGAGTTCGATCCGGTGCTGATCGAGAGCTTCCGGTCCCAGCCCCCGGAACTGGGCGTGCTCGAGGCCCTGCGGCGGTCGATGCAGTCGATCCTCGGCAACCTGAACGCGGAACAGAACGCAGAACAGAGCGAGCGAATCGAGCTTCTGCTGGCAGTGCCCGCACTCCGCGCCGCTGCCATCGCGCAATTCTCAGACACCATGTCGATGTTGGCCGAGGCCATCGCGGAACGGATCGGCCGCTCACCCGACGACTTCCAGATCCGCGTGACCTCCGGCGCGATCGTCGGTGCTGCGATGGCGATGATGTCAGCGATGGCCGACGACCCGACGGCAAATCCGTTCGCGTTGATGGATGCCGCGATCGCGCAGCTTCAGACAGGTCTCGAACTGAAGTAGGACTCACAACTCGACTGGTGCTGTTTTTCATGATTGGGAGACTCGCCAATCGGCCGCGGTGGTCGCGATTCCCTGGCAGAGTTCGATGCGCGGGTTTCGGGGACTCGTTCCGTACGGAGAATTGCCGTACACTGGCTCCATGGTGGCGACGAAGAATGACAGGCTCGACCTCCGGCTCACGGCCGAACAGAAGCACGAGATCGAGCAGGCGGCGGCGCTCTCCGGCCGATCCGTGACCGACTTCTCGGTGGCGGTGCTGGTTCGCGAGGCGGATGCGGTGATCCAGCAGGATCGCGAACTCCGGGTCTCCCAGCGCGCGTGGGAAGCCTTCAACGAGTCGATCAACCGGCCGGCCGACACGGTCGACGGTCTCGCGCGTCTGCTGACCCGTCGGTCGGTTTTCGTCGATTGAGTGAGTTCCTCTCTCCGCGTGCGATCGAAGCCCGAGACCGAGTCGACGACTTCACGAGCGGTGAGGAGTCGCTCGACGAGTGGTTGCGCACCCGAGCGCTGAAGAACGAGACGGCAGGCGCATCCCGCACCTTCGTCAGCGTCGATCGTGTCAGCGGCACAGTGGCGGGCTACTACTGCCTCTCGGCGAGTTCGTTACGAAGCGAAGACGCCAACGCCGCCCTCCGGCGTAACATGCCGAACCCCATCCCAGTGCTCCTGATCGGCCGACTCGCCGTGGACTATCGGCAAGTAGGCCAGGGATTGGGGGCATCACTTCTGCAGGATGCGCTCCTCAAGAGCTTGCAGGCGAGTCGCCTCGTCGGCGCGCGAGCGATCCTGGTGCAGGCTCTTTCGGATTCGGCGAGGACGTTCTACCAGACGTTCGGTTTCTCCCCGATCCCGCACGACGAGCGAACCATGGTTCTTCGCATCGCCGACGCGGAGCGGACGGTTCGCGCGGAGTTCGGACGCGGAGCATGACTGCGCGCTCTGTACGACCCGCGCACTCTGTACACGGTGTCGAGCGGATGCACGCCCCCTGTACAGCGCGTATAGTCGCGGGCTGAAGGCCCAGTCGTACGATCGGGCAGAACATCCGTTCCGACGAAGGACAGACAATGAGCAGCAT
>DASYGJ010000167.1:0-4098 GCA_035999915.1 Leifsonia sp. | reverse complement strand
CCGATTTCGAAGAACATCGGGATGCCGATGATGCCCGCGATGAGAGCCATCTTCCACGGCAGGGTCGCCGGCCGGCCGCGCAACAGGGTGTCGACCACCTTGTCGGCCCCGCCGGAATCGGCCAGCAGCTTACCGAGCATGGCACCGAGCGCGATCAGCACACCGACGTAGCCGAGCACCCCGCCGACACCGAGTTCGTATGACGCCGTCACCTTGTCGAGCGCGATCCCGGATCCGATGCCGACGAACAGTGAACCGATGGTCAACGCCAGGAACGCATGCATTTTCAGCCACACGATCAGCAGCACGACGATCGCGATGCCGATCCCGGCGATGATCAACACCTGCGTGTCATGGCTGTCCCACGGTGCATGCGCGTTACCCGGGCCGGCGGCCGCGATCGCGTTCAGTGTCGCGTGCGCGAGGGCGGTACCTGGGCTGTCGAATATGGTCATGACGTCTCTCCCTCGTTCGACTCAGCCGGGTAGGTTGAGTTGGTCCACGATCTGTTGCGCGATCACGCTGGGCGGCGGTCCGACATCGATGCGGATGGCCGGCTCGTCTGCACCCGGCTCTTCGAGGTCGGCGAATTGGCTCTCGAGCAGACTGGGCGGCATGTAGTGGCCCTGCCGGGTTGCCAGGCGTGCCGCGATCGTCTCCCGAGTGCCGGACAGATACACGAAGACGACGCCAGAACCGCGCCGGTTGATCACGTCCCGGTAGGAGCGTTTCAGCGCGGAGCAGGTGATCAGTCCGCTTTGTCCGGCGTCGAGCTGTTCGTCGACCCATCCGGCGACTTTCTGCAGCCAAGGGGCGCGGTCCGCATCCGTCAGCGGATGCCCCGCGGCCATCTTCTCGACGTTCGCCCGTGGATGCAGGGCGTCACCTTCTTCGAACGGCCAGCCCAGACGACCCGCCAGAAGAGCGGCGACCGTCGACTTGCCGCATCCCGAAACCCCCATCACGACCAGTACGACCGGCCCGGCAGCCCTCGGTATGTCGTCGGAACCCATGACTTCATCGTTCCACGGTCAACGGGGTAAGACTAGGGGCACCGACGCGCGAGCTCGGACCCGCCCACTCGACCGGGCTCGCTCAGTCCGTCCGGGTGCGATGATCGTGGTCACGGAACGGAGAGTCTCGATGGCGACCAGAACACAGGCGCAGGTCACGTCGTTCGGCGGCGTGGACACCGTCGCGCTTGTCTCTTCGCCGGCGCCGCATCCTGGCCGGCGTCACGTCCTCGTGCGGGTGACGCACGCATCCGTGGGGAGCACAGACCTCCTCGCCCGGCGCGGCGGGTATCTGCTGCAGCCGTTGCCCGGCTTCACCCTGGGGTATGACTTCGTCGGTGTGCTCGAGACGACCACCGACGTGAGCGATCGGCTCGGGTTGCGGGTCGGCGACCGGGTCGCGGGCTGCCTGCCACGGATGGGCGCCCACACGACGCGCCTCGTGCTCGATCCGACGCTGCTGGTGGCGGTGCCGGATGCGCTTCCTTCGGCGTCCGCAGCGACGGCTCCCCTCGACCTGCTGACGGCTGGCGTTGCGCTGCAATTGGCGCAGGTTCAACCGGGCGGGAGCATCCTCATCCAGGGAGTGACCGGAGCGGTCGGAGTTCTCGCTGCCGAGCTTGCCGGCGTCGGCGGGCTCAGGGTCTTCGGTACGGCTTCAGCTCGATCCCGAGCCGGTGCCCAAGGGCTGGGCGTGACCTTCGCGGACTACACCGACCCGCAGTGGCCGCAGAAGGTTCGGGATGCATCCGCTGGTGGCGTCGACGCAGCGATCGACCACACCGGCTCACCGGTCGTGAAGGAGGCGGTCGCGCCAACCGGAACGCTCGTGCACACGGCCTTCGTCGGAAGAACCGGCCAGGAGCGTCCCGACACGGCGGCCGGCGCACTCTCGTCCAGCGTTCACCGTTGGGCTCACCCGCGGGAGCGGGTCTGCTCCGTGCCGCTGTTCGTCGCGATGGAGCGGCGGGCGTACCGCGCCATGCTCACCGATGGGCTCCGGATGCTCGCCGAGGGGGAGTTGGCGTTGCCGGATGCCGTGGTCGTGCCGCTCGGGAACGTGTGGGAGGCGCATCGGCTGGCCGAGCATCCCGAACCGCGCAGCAAGGTCGTCCTGGAAATGCCGGAGATCGACTAGACGCACCTCGGTGTCAGCTGATCTTGCGACGGTAGCTGGCGATCGCGAAGCCGTAGGCGACGATGAGGATGCCGGCGAGCCAGGCGAGGGCGATCCAGATGTCGCTGCCGACGGGCTGCTGCGCGAAGAGCGCCCGGATTGTGTTCACGATGGATGTCACGGGCTGGTGCTCGGCGAACCAGGCGACCGGGCCGGGCATCGAGGAGGTGGGCACGAACGCGGAGCTGATGAACGGCAGGAAGATCAGCGGGTAGCTGAACGCACTCGCGCCGTCGACCGTCTTCGCTGAGAGTCCGGCGATCACGGCCAGCCAGGTCAGGGCGAGAGTGAACAGGATGAGGATGCCGGCAACCGCCAGCCAGGCGCCCACGGATGCCCCGGTGCGGAATCCCATGAGCAGCGCGACGCCGATCACGACTGCCACCGAGACCAGGTTGGCGACGAGGGAGGTGAGCACGTGCGCCCAGAGCACGCTCGATCGGGCGATCGGCATGGACTGGAAGCGCTCGAAGATTCCGCCCTGCAGATCGAGGAACAGCCGGTATGCGGTGTACGCGATGCCGGACGCGATCGTGATCAGCAGGATTCCGGGGAGCATGTAGTCGACGTACGATTCGCTGGATCCGGTGTGGATCGCGCCGCCGAGCACGTACACGAACAGCAGCATCAGCGCGATCGGGGTGACCGCCGTGGTGATGATCGTGTCGGGACTGCGAACGATGTGGCGCAGCGAGCGTCCGGTGAGTACGCCGGTGTCGCCGAGAACGTGGATGGTCATCATGATTCCTTTCGTGTTGAAACCGCGGTTTCGTCGGATGCGCCGGTCTCACCGACGAGGGCGAGGAACACATCCTCGAGGGAGGGCTGCTTCTCGACGTATTCGACCTTGGCGGCCGGGAGGAGTTGCTTCAGCTCGCTGAGGGTGCCGTTCTGGATGATCGTGCCCTCGTGCAGGATCGCGATCCGGTCGGCGAGCTGCTCGGCCTCATCGAGGTACTGAGTCGTGAGCAGCACCGTCGTGCCCTGTCCGGCGAGTCTCTTGACCGTCTGCCACACCTCGAGACGGGCCTGCGGATCCAGTCCCGTCGTGGGTTCGTCGAGGAAGATGACCGGCGGGTTGCCGATCAGGCTCATCGCGATGTCGAGACGGCGGCGCATGCCACCTGAGTACGTGGCCGCCTTGCGGTTCGCCGCGTCGATGAGCGAGAAACGGGCGAGCAGCTCGTCGGCGATAGCGCCCGGGTTCTTGAGGTGTCGCAGTCGGGCGACCAGCACCAGGTTCTCCCGGCCGGTGAGCACTTCGTCGACCGCGGCGAACTGCCCGGTCAGGCTGATCGACTCGCGCACGTCGCCCGGTTGGGCGGCGATGTCAAAGCCGGCGACCGTCGCACTGCCGCCGTCGGCCTTGAGCAGCGTCGACAGGATGCGCACCAGCGTGGTCTTGCCGGCACCATTCGAGCCGAGCAGGGCGAAGATGCTTCCCGCCTTGACGTCGAAATCGACGCCTTGAAGCACGTGCAGGTCCTTGAACGACTTCGTGATGCCCTTCACCCGGATGGCGGGTTCGAGCGACTGTTGCATGGTCATTCCTCCGTCTCCTCTCCTTTGTGTTTTTGGTCGCCTTTGTCGCCCTGGTCGCCCTGGTTGCCTTTGTCGCCTGTCGCGTCGTCGATCGCTTTCGTGAGGCGGGCGCGCTCCTTGTCGATCCACTGCGTGCCGGAATACGACCGGGCGAATGTCTCGGCGAAGTCGACCGGGTCGTCGCCGACGATGTCGCGCACCGGTGTGCCGTCGATGGCGGCCCGTTCCCAGAGGTCTGCGTGGTCACCGATCATCGTGACCAGCGTGTCGCCGTCGGTGAGGCCGCCGTAGTACATGAAGTACCGATTGAGCGCCTTCGCTGAGCTGCGGTACGGCTCGGGGAGGGCCTCGACGCGGGCCATCGTC
>DASYGJ010000257.1:0-5882 GCA_035999915.1 Leifsonia sp. | reverse complement strand
CTGAAGCGGGAAAGCCTTCGCGAGAGCTCGAATCCGAGGCCAGCACGTTCGATGACCTGGTCGATGTCGGCAGGCAGGGTTTGCGCGACCCGCCCGATCTCGGTTCCGTCGAACGGGTTGTGGACTGTGAGATCTTTCGCCTGGTCGGTGGGTACGGATGGCATCAGCGCGGTCTCAGACATTGCTCACGCTCACTCGTTCTTGCCGCACCGCGCGGTCGATGGCGATGATGTCGGACAGAAGGGCGTATGCCGTTTCGGTGCGTCCGGCGCCGGGCCCGGAGACCGTCACGTCGCCGAGAAGGTCGGTCTGGAAGGTGACGGCGTTCGTGGGACCGCTGATTCCGTGCAACGGGCTGGTGGAGTCGACGGCGACGGGTGTCACCCGACCGGTGACCGAGCCGTCGGCGTGCCGTGTGGCCGATCCGATGAGCTTCCAGCGCTTGCCTTCACGTGCGGCGCTCGCGATCTCTTCGCCCGACACGGTCGAGATGCCCACGCGCGGAATGTCTTCGGTGCTGAGGTTCGCCCCGAGGAGTTCGTTGGCCAGGATCGCCACCTTCAGTTGCACGTCGAAGCCCTCAATATCGGCCGTCGGGTCAGCCTCGGCATAACCGAGCTTCTGGGCTTCCGCGACAGCGCCGGCCAGACTGAGCCCGGTCTCCATGCGACCGAGCACGTAGTTGCTGGTGCCGTTCAGGATGCCCTGGACGCCGGAGAGCCGCAGGCCGGCGAGTTGCTCCTTCGCGAAGCGCAGAATCGGAGTGCCGCTGAGCACCGACCCTTCGTATTCGAAGTAGACGCCGTTGTCGTTCGCAATGCCTTTGAGGGCGCTGCCGGCGAGGGCGATCGGCCCTTTGTTCGTCGTCGTCACGTGCTTGCCCGACTCGAGTGCCCATCTGACGTGCGAAACGGCGGGCTCACCGTCGACCGGGTTCGTAAAGGTCGCCTCGACGACGATGTCGGCCGTCGACGAGCGGATGACCTCCTCGTTGCGGGGCCGACCGTTGCCGCCGTCCATACCCGCGAACGTCTCTGTCGCGTCCATCGCAAGCACCCGACCGAGATCGATCCCGTCCGCCTGCATCAGGGAACCGAACCGCAGGTCCGTGATGGCCACGACGCGCAGCTCGAAACCGAGCCGTTCGGTCAGTTCGGTGCCTCGGTCGCGAATCAATTCGGCCAGCGCGCGGTTCACCCCACCGAATCCGATGAGTGCCAAGTCGTAACGATCCACGATGATCTCCCTTTCTCCTACTTGTTTGTCGAGTTCCATCCTCAGGTCGCGTGTTGTCCGTCCGCCGCTGTCATTCCGCTCTTCAGGATGGTCGTTTCGGCCGCCCGCCGATCAAAACGTCAGACTGCGCTCCGCCTCCCCTGGTCGCCGTATTTACTAGCCCCAGGAACACCTCAAGGAGGCCTGATGTCCCACTCGATCGACTCAACAGATCGCTCGCTGCTGAACCTGCTGGTGCGTGATGCCGGCATGAGTACCGCTGTCCTCGCAGCACGAATCGGAGAGACGCCGGCGAATTGCCTGAAACGGATCTGTGATCTGACTGCCGCCGGTTACATCGCTGGATACCGCGCAGTTCGCGGTTTCCCGGACCCGGACGAGCGGCCGTCGGTGGTCATGCTTCTCATCGAACGCAATCGGACGATGAGCGGTAAGGATGTGCTGCGAAGTGTTCAGTTCATCCCTGAGGTCCTCAGCTGCGATGTCGCCGATGGCGAGTTCGACATTCTTCTGCGCGTTCAGGTGACCTCCCCCGAGCGCGTGGACGAGCTGGAGAGCCTCTTCAGCAAGCAGGTCGGCGTCCAGTCGGTGCGCGTGGTGCGCCCGCTGTCCACGATGAGCATGGCGTAGCCCGCTCTCACTGTGCCATAATCACACTTCCGAGTGTGTATGCTGCATGAAACCGAAGGGAGCGCAAGGATGCGCCTAGAGAAGTCGAGACGACACAAGCTGCGCGTGCATTGGCCGGTGTCCGCTGAGACGTTCGAGTCGCTCGTGACGAGCGCAGGAGCGGCCTATCTGAGTGAGGATCTCCGGCCCCTGCGAGACATCATCGAGACGACGTCAGAACTGGGCGATTTCGGCGCTTATACCGACGTCGTGGAAATATCCTTCGGTCTCGAGTCGTTCCTCGTCGGCGACTCGGCGAACGCCACCCTCGGGGCACGCGGCGAGCGATGCGTCTCCCCGACGCTGATCGTCACCACATACCTGAGAGCCGAACTGAGTGCGGCGCGCATCGATCAAGTCGTCTCCGAGCTTGTATCCGCGCACCCGTGGGAGGTCCCCGTCATCGAGTTCAGTGAGACGGTGGAGCTGGTGACCTCGGTCGGCCGCGAGCGCGCGGAGGCCCGCGCATGATCGCGGTCACCGAATCACCCGTTCACGACCTGTGGAGCGCTGCCGCTGCTGCGCTCTCTGGACGCACGTACACCGACCTCACGCACGCGTTCCACGCCGGCCAACCGCATTTTCCCGCGTTTCCCGACGAGCAGCGTCGCGAGCTCTTCTCCATCGAACGCGGGGACGGGTTCACGACTCATGAGTTCAGGCTCATCGGGCAGTGGGGTACCCACATCGATCCCCCCGCACACTTCGCGTCCGGCGGACGCACCGTCGATCAGCTCCCGGTCGACGAGATGATCCTGCCGCTGGTCGTGCTCGACATCAGCGAACGCGTTGCAGCCGACCCCGACAGCACCCCGGTTCTGGCCGACGTACACGCTTGGGAGGAGCGCAACGGGCGCATCCCGGAACGCTCGTTCGTCGCCCTCCGCACCGATTGGTGGACGAGGTGGCCGCTCGGGGAGATGATGGCGAACCTCGACGATGGCGGGATCAGTCACACGCCTGGATGGAGTCGCGAGGTGCTCGAATTCCTCATCGACGAGCGCAACATCGCCGCGGTCGGCCACGAGCAGACCGACACGGACCCCGGGCTGGCAACATCGCAGGGTGACCTAGGGCTGGAGCGGTATCTCCTCGAGCAGGATCGGTGGCAGATCGAGCTGCTCGCCCAGCTCGACGCTGTTCCTGAGGCGAACGCTCTCGTCGTCGCGACCTGGCCGAAACCGCTCAACGGCAGCGGATTCCCGGCGCGCGTCTTCGCCATCCACTGACCACCCTCGCGTGCGCATCGCTAAGCTCGACCGTGTGGAGCGACAGTCGAGCATGGGACGCGGGTTGGAGATCCTCGCCTCCCTGGCCGAAGCATCCGGTCGGCCGCCCTATCGCGCCGCTGTCGTAGACCTTGCGAATCGACTGGATCGTGAGAGATCACAAGTCTCCCGCACGTTGAAGTACTTCGCCGACAGTGGCCTGGCCGTCAAGGACGGCAAGTATTACGAGCTGAGCTGGGACTGGTACGCCAAGGCGCAAGCGCTGACAGCACGACGCCTGCGCGAAGACGGTCTGACCATCCTCGAAGCCGTGTCGGAACAGACGGGCGAAGCAGCGTTCCTCGGGACGCTGCACGGCGACAGCACCGTCACGATCGTCGAAAGCGTGCCCCCGTCGACCGGGATGATCGGTTCCTGGGTCGGACGAGCCTTTCCGGCATTCTGCAGTGACGCCGGCCAGGCGACGCTGTGGGATGCGGATGAGGAGGAGATCCGAGCCGTCTTCGCATCCACCGTCTTCACATCGGCCGGCCCCAACGCGGCGGCCACTGTTGACGAGTTCCTCGGGCGTCTCAATGAAGCGCGCGCCCGCGGGTACACGATCGTCGACCAGGAAGCCGAGCCGAATCTGTACTCGGTTGCGGCTCCGGTGCGCGAGTTCCGCGGCGAAGTGATCGCCGCGCTGCAGATCGTCGGAGTGCGCGACCGGCTCGTCGATCGCACGTCTGAGCTCGGTATGGAGTGCGTGCGCGCGGCGTCGGCGTTGTCGTCACTGCTCGGGGCGCCGGAGGCCGACGGGTCCTGATCTTTCAGTCGCCGGCCGTCAGCTCCTGCAGCCGCAGGCTCGCGTTGGTGAGCTCGGCGACCATTCGCTCGTGAACGTGCTGCGGGACCTGGCGCGTGACAACGCTGAGCGCCGCGATGACGCGACCACTCCGGTCACGGAGCGGTAGCGCGAGTTCGGTCAATCCTTGTTCGAACTCTTCGACGGCGGAGGCGTGACCGTTGTCGCGATCGCGTTCGAGCAGTGTGACCACTTCTTCGGTGGAGTGGGCAGCGCGAGGGCCGCCCACTCCGACGAATTCGACGTCGCGCAGCAGGGTCGCGATCGTAGAATCGTCCAGATCCCACAGGAGCGCTCGACCGGCGGCGGTGCACCACACCGGTGTCGTCATCCCCGGTCGAACCGAACTGTCAGGCGCGCTGACGCCCGTTTCGTACCGCAAGAGCAGCACCCCGGCCCCCGAACGTGTCGAGAGGCGGGCGCTGACGTCGAAGCGTGAGGCAAGCATCCTGAGCACCGCCCGGGATGCTCGGAGCCACTCTCCGTTTCGGGCGGCGGCGATACCGAAGAAGGTCGGGCCGGGGCGGAGTGTCTGCGATTCGTCGATCTCGAGGTACCGCGACCCGCGGAGTTCCTGCGTCAACCTTGACGCACGACTCCGCTCGAGCCCGACCGCGTCGGCGAGTCGAGAGACGCTGTATCCGGCTCGGCCCGACTGTTCCCGGTCGGACGCCCCTTCCAGCAGGCTGAGGCCCTGAGTGAGTGACGAATGAGGCTGCATGTCTCCACCTTGTCATGCGCAGGGCATCAGGGTCCTTCGCAAGCGTCAGACCGTCGCGCTTTCGTCGATCTCTTCGGCGTCTGCCGCGCTCATCACCAACGGAACGGCTCCCGTCGCCTTCGACTTCCGGCCGTAACGGAGCCAGAAGAAGAGGTAACACCCCGCGGTGAAGGGGACGCCGAAGTACAGGGCCGCGATCTGAGTCGGGTCGAATGCGATGGCCACCAAAGAGATGAAAAGCAGAACGAATGCCAGGATCGGCACGAGTGGATATAGCGGTGTGCGGTATGGCAGCGTCTTCAGGTCGCCGCCGGCCTGAATGAACTTGCGGCGGTGGAAGAACTGGGAGGCGACGATGGACATCCAAACGACGACGACAGCGAAGCCGGCGATCGAGACGAGCACGAGATAGACCGTCTCAGCGGCGATGACGCTGGAGATGAGCGAAGCGAGACCTCCGATCATGCTGACCGAGAGTGCGATAAGGGGGATGCCGCGGCGCGTCAGTTTCGTGAAGATCCGAGGGCCGTGGCCTTCGCGTGCGAGGGAGAACAGCATCCGGGCACACGAGAAGAGGCCACTGTTCCCGGCCGAGAGCAGTGCCGTGATGATCACGAAGTTCATGACATCGCCGGCATAGGGGATGCCGACGTAGTCGAAGACATCGACGAACGGACTGTTCGTCAGGCCGGCCTGCTTGTACGGCAGGATCGCAGCGATGACGGCGATCGCGCCGATGAAGAAGATCACGAGCCGTAACACCGTTGAGCGAAGGGCGCGAGGGATGTTCCGCGACGGGTCCTTCGTCTCGCCGGCGGCGACCCCGATCAGCTCCGACCCACTGAAGGCGTAGAAGACCGCGAGCGACGTCACCAGGATGCCGCCGATGCCGTTCGGGAAGAGCCCGTGAGGGGTGTTGAAGTTGCTGAGGAACACAGGCGCGTGATGGACGGTGGAAAAGGGCGAGAAACCGAAGATGGCTGCGCCGCCGAGAACGATGAGCGCGACGATCGCCGCGACTTTGATCATGGAGAACCAGAATTCGGTTTCGCCGAATACCCGCGCTGAGATCGCGTTGACGCCGAACAGCACCGCCGCGAAGATCAGACACCACACCCACACATCGACGTGCGGGAACCAGCGCTGCATGAGGATACCGGCCGCCGTGAATTCCGATCCGATC
>DASYGJ010000088.1:0-1825 GCA_035999915.1 Leifsonia sp. | reverse complement strand
GGCCACGCATGACGCGGGGCGGACCGCTCACCCAGCGGAGTACAATCCCATGCGGGTATTTCATCGCTTCTGCGAGCGGTTTCGCGCACAGCACCGTCGGCCAATTCACCGAACGGCGACCTCACGGACAGGTTCGTCCCTAGCGACGGAAGAGCCGCCACCCATCGAGGGCGGTCCGACGCCGAATACGGCAATCCCCAGTCGCCGGGCCGCTTGAAAGGAAGTCGTATGCCCCTCTTCTTCTTCACCGTAGAGCAGCAGGAACGCGCCATCGTCGAGCGGTTCGGCAAGTTCGTCCGCGTCGCCGGCCCTGGACTTCAGCGCAAGTCCCCGTTCGTCGAGAAAGTGGCCGGCCGGATGAGCTTGCAGGTCGAGCAGCTGAACGCGGACATCGAGACCAAGACCCGCGACAACGTGTTCGTAGTCGTCAAGCTCGCGATCCAGTACATGGTCGGGGCCGGGCAAGACAAGGTCAAGGATGCCTTCTACAAGCTCGACGACCCGGAGGTGCAGATGAAGTCCTACGCGTTCGACGTGGTTCGCTCGCACATCCCGACGATGGACCTCGACGAGGCATACGCCGATGCCGACACGATTGCCAAGCACATCCAGGACACGCTGCAGACCCAGATGGCGGACTATGGCTACGAGATCATCAAGGCGCTGATCACGAACATCGAGCCCGATCAGCGTGTCAAGGACGCCATGAACAACATCAACGCGGCGCGCCGGAACCAGGAAGCGGCGACGTCGCAGGGCGAAGGCGACAAGACGCTACGGATCAAGAAGGCCGAGGCGGAGTCGGCGTCGATGCGTCTCCACGGCGAGGGAGTGGCGGCCGAGCGTAAGGCAATCGCACAGGGACTGAAGGACTCGCTGGCGATACTCGCTGACGAACGGGGGATCGATCCGAAAGAGGCGATGGGGCTGGTCGCGCTGACGCAGTACATGGACACGATCCGGTCGGTCGGCGAGCACGGCAACATGACCACGCTGCTGCTTCCGCACTCGCCTGCATCCGTCGGTTCGTTGATGGACCAGATCCAGCAGGGGATGTTGACCGGCAACCTCGCCGCGGACGCTGCCAGGAGTGGAGGCAACGGCGGTGGCCCATCACGCGCTGCATCGCCTCAGACAAAGCCACCGACTAGCCGGTAGTCGGCAACAAGACCACCGGAGACGGGAAGATGGCTGACGGCGGCCAGGAGATGATCGCGTTTCTCGGCGTACCCGCCGACCGGCGGTTGTTGAACGAGGACCTGTTCAATTTGCCTGCCGCCGAGCAGCGCCGAGAGTCGGAGATCGCTACCGAGAAGCACGACAGGCTGGTCGCGGCGGGATCGCTCCTCACGGGCGTCAGCCTGATCGGCGGTGCCGCGATGGCGCTCTATGGCGGCTGGCAGGTGCTGTTCAACGGCGGCGGCGTGCTGGACGCCGTCGTAGCGGTGATCGGAATCCTGCTCGTCGCCACACACTGGGGATGGGTGCACGTCGCCGAATACGCCGGCCTGACCATTGACGAACATCAGCAACGCGCTAACGACGACCGCGCAGTCATGTGGCTATCTGCAATTGCGCCGTATCCCCGCTTCAGCGTCTCCACCAGCGTCCTCGGCGACGCCTCGACGCGGGTTGAACGCATCGTTCATCAGCCGGTCCTGACCGAGCAACACACGTTCACGTTCATCCGTAAGACAGACGGCGAGGAGACCTACTCTGCCCACGCTCCAGCCGCCGAGATCGCCACCACAGTCGAAACGATGAGGCGGCAGGCGCAGATCGACACAGACCGTTCGAGCGAACTTTGGGAAGCCGCTTCTACCAC
>DASYGJ010000082.1:0-3133 GCA_035999915.1 Leifsonia sp. | reverse complement strand
CTCGACCACGGGTCGCATCCCGTTCATGGCCATGCCGACGGCGGTGCCGACGATCCCGGCCTCGGCGAGCGGGGTGTCGAAGCAGCGCTTCTCGCCGAACCGCGCGGTGAGGCCGTCGGTGATGCGGAAGACGCCGCCGAGCACGCCGACGTCCTCGCCGAAGATGACGACGGTCGGGTCCGCTTCCAGCGCGTCGGCCAAGGCTCGGTTGAGGGCCTGCGCCATGGTCATCGTCATCGCGGCGGCGCCGACGCGGGCAGCGGGAGCGTCATGCATGAGGGTCATCGGGTGGCCTCCTGATCGGATTCGAGTTCGGCGGCGAGCAGTGCCGCCTGCTCGCGCAGCTGCGGGGTCGGTGTGGCGTACACGAAGCGGAACAGGTCTTCGGGATGCTCGGTCGCCTCCGCGTTCACCGCGGCTCGCAGTTCGGTCGCGACGCGTTCCGCCTGCGCATGGATGGCGGCGTCGTCGCCGTCGCTGAGAACGCCTTCGGTCTGCAGCCAGGTACGGATGCGCTTCAGCGGATCGCGCTCGAGCCACGGCTTCACCTCGTCGTCGCTGCGATAGCGCGTGGCGTCGTCCGCGTTGGTGTGCGACTGGATGCGGTAGGTCACGGCCTCGACCAGGGTCGGTCCGCCGCCGGCCCGCGCGGAGGCCACAGCATCGCCGAGAACCGAGAGGAGCGCAGCGAGGTCGTTGCCGTCGACGCGTTCGCCGGGCATCCCGTAGCCGATCGCCTTGTGGGCGAGGGAGGGTGCGGCGGTCTGACGACTGAGTGGAACGGAGATGGCGTAGCCGTTGTTCTGCACGAGGAAGACGACCGGCAGGTGGAAGACCGCGGCGAAGTTGAGGGCCTCGTGAAAGTCGCCCTCGCTTGTCGCACCGTCTCCGCAGAGAGCGACGACGACGGTGTCCTCATCGCGCATCCGGGCCGCCTGGGCGAACCCCACCGCGTGCAGCAGCTGAGTGGCGAGCGGTGTGGACTGCGGAGCGATGTGATGCCTGGTCGGGTCGTAGCCGGAGTGCCAGTCGCCACGCAGCAGCACGAACGCTTCGAACGGGTCGACGCCGCGGGTGATGACAGCGACCGTGTCGCGATAGGTCGGGAAGAGCCAGTCCTGCTCGTCCAGCACCATGGCGGCGGCCACCTGGCAGGCTTCCTGGCCGTGCGACGACGGGTAGACGGCCAGGCGGCCCTGGCGCACCAACGCGTTTGCTTGTTCGTTGAGGCGGCGGCCGAGCACCAGGTGCCGGTAGCCGTCGGTCAGCCGACCCAGGTCGGGCATTGCGTAGCGCTCGTCCTCGCGGGACTGTCCGTGCTCGTCGATGAGGCCCACGGGGATCTCGCGGGGCAGCAGGTCGATGGCGTGCATCGGTTCTCCTTTGAAAGACGTCGCTCTCTTTCAGGATGACTTCGCTGGACCGCGGATGCCAGGTCCTGCCGGGTTTCGAGACGAATGCTTGATTTCCTGGCTCGCCAGCGACAAACTGTCTACCACAATGGACGACATCGACTCCCGCATCGTCGAAGCCCTTCGCGCCGACGGGCGCGCCTCCATCACCGCGGTCGCGGAGGCGGCCCACGTGTCGCGCGCGAACGCCTACGCCCGCCTGTCGCGACTCCTGGAAGACGGGGTGATCACGGGGTTCACGGCCAAGGTGGATCCCGTGCTCTCGGGCCGCGGATCGTCGGCCTACGTCACGCTGCGGGTGGAGCAGGCCGGGTGGCACGAACTGCGGGACCGGCTGCGCAGCATCCCCGAGGTGGAACACTTCGCGCTTGTCGGCGGCGACTTCGACGTGATCCTGCTGGTGCGGGCTCGCGATAACGAGGATCTGCGGCGGCTCGTGCTCGAGACCCTGCCGGCCATCCCGTCGGTGCGCGACACGAAGACGTCCCTGATCTTCGAGGACCACGACACGCGCTGACGCCGTGCCCTGACGCCATGCCCAGACGCCGCGCCCCGACGCCGCGCCCCGACGCCCACTTGGCCCGCGACGACGTTCCGCGCGGGCGAGAGCGACCGGAACTGACAAGTGGCGGCGAGTTGTGGGGAGGGTCGACGTCTGCGAGGATTACTTTCTGAACGTTCGGTCGGTAATTACGCGCATGACGAGGCACGTCGAAGGAGACGAGAGCGATGGCGGAGGCGTATCTGGTGGGCGGCGTGCGCACGGCTGTCGGCCGCTACGGCGGCGTGCTCGCCGGTGTGCGGCCCGACGACCTGGCGGCCCTCGTCGTGGGCGAGGCCGTGCGGCGGGCAGGCGTGAGTGCGTTGACGATCGACGAGGTCATCCTCGGCGCCGCCAATCAGGCGGGCGAAGACAACCGCAATGTCGCGCGGATGAGCGTGCTGCTCGCCGGGCTGCCCGACGCGGTTCCAGGGATCACGGTGAACCGGCTCTGTGCATCCGGGCTCTCCGCGGTGACGATGGCGGCGCAGAGCGTGCGGGCCGGAGATGCGGATGTGGTGGTCGCCGGCGGCGTGGAGTCGATGACCCGCGCGCCGTGGGTGCAGGCGAAGCCGGAGAAAGCGTTCGCGAAGCCCGGAGCGCAGTTCGATACGTCGATCGGCTGGCGCTTCGCGAACCCGCGATTCCTCGCGCGAGACAAGGCGACATTTTCGATGCCCGAGACGGCCGAAGAGGTGGCGCGGCTCGACTCGATCAGCCGTGAGGATGCGGATGCTTTCGCCCTCGAGAGCCACCGGCGGGCCGCCGCCGCGACCGACGCCGGACGGTTCGCAGACGAGATCGTGGCCGTGGAGACGGCGCGCGGTCCGGTGACGGCCGACGAGGGCATCCGCCGTGACACGAGTGCAGAGGCGCTCGCCGCCCTGCGGCCGGTCGTCGCGGGCGGATCCGTCGTCACCGCGGGCAACTCCTCCCCGCTGAACGACGGCGCTTCGGCGCTCGTGGTTGCAAGCGGCGAGGCCGTCGAACGGTACGGGCTGACGCCGCGGGCACGCGTCGTGGTGGGGGCCAGCGTCGGGGTGGCGCCGGAGATCATGGGGCTCGGACCCGTTCCGGCCACCGAAAAGGCTCTCGCGCGGAGTGGGATCGACCTCGACGACATCGGAAGCGTGGAACTCAACGAGGCGTTCGCCAGCCAGTCGCTCGCCTGCATCCGCCG
>DASYGJ010000015.1:0-4346 GCA_035999915.1 Leifsonia sp. | reverse complement strand
CCGGAGATGACCACGTGATCCACGTCGTACTCGACGCCTTCCTCGCGTGGCCAGACCACCGTGAACTCGCCGGTCGGATCCTCGGAGGGCAGCAACCAGGCTTCGCTGGTGATGCTCGATCCCGCTTCGATCACCAGGTAGCGGCGGCTGCGGGTGAGGCCGACTCCCACCCAGTAGCGCTCATCCGGTTCGTGGAAGACCTGCACATCGGGCGCTCCTTCGGGGCCCGCACCGACCGGGTGCCGCCACACGGTGTCCGGCCGCCACGCGTCGTCGACCGTCGTGTAGAACACGTATTCGCCGGTCTGGTCGAACAGTGCGCCGGCAGCGGTGTCGGCGATTTCGTCAGGGAAGGCCACGCCGTCGTCCACGAGCGAACGGATGCGGATGGTGTACCGCTCGTCGCCTTCCGTATCCACGGCCCAGAGCAGCCGGCGCCCATCCGCGCTCACGTCGAAGCTGCCGAGGCCGTAGAACTCGTGCCCGTCCGCCTCGATGTTGTCGTCGAGCAGAATCTGCTCACCCGGCAGGCCGTTCTTCTGCGCCTGCTCATCGAGCGCGGGCGGCTCCCAGTCGTCGGCGTTCGCGATCGGCGCGCGGCAATGGATGCCGTACTGCTTTCCCTCCACCGTGCGCGTGTAGTACCACCAGTCCCCTTCGCGGGCGGGAACGCTCAGATCGGTTTCCCGCGTGCGTCCTTTGATCTCTTCGAAGATCTGCTCGCGAAGCAACGAGAGGTGCTCGGTCCGGGCGTTCGTGTATGCGTTCTCCTCGGCGAGATGCGCCAGAACCGCCGGATCATCCTTTTCCCGGAGCCACTCGTAGTCGTCGATGTAAAGGTCGCCGTGCTGCACGCGCTCGGTCGGTTTCTTCGCTGTCTGCGGAGCCTCGATCATGGCCTCAGGCTACCGGCTGCGCCCGCCCGTCGCTGACTCGCGCGAACCGCATCCGCGACCGGCGTCGGTATGCTGCTGCGATGAGCGAGAAGTGGTGGCATTCCGCCGTCGTGTACCAGATCTACCCTCGCAGCTTCGCGGACGCGAACGGGGACGGGATCGGGGACTTGCGGGGAATCATCGACCACCTCGATCACCTGGTGGCCCTCGGTGTGGATGTTCTGTGGCTTTCGCCGATCTACGCTTCGCCGCACGACGACAACGGCTACGACATCAGCGACTACCAGAACATCGATCCGCTGTTCGGCACGTTCGACGATTTCGACGATCTGCTCGCCGGGCTCCATGAGCGCGGAATCAAGCTCGTCATGGATCTCGTCGTGAACCACACGTCGGACGAGCATCCCTGGTTCGTCGAGTCAGCGAGCAGCCCGGAAAGTCCCAAGCGCGATTGGTACTGGTGGCGCCCGCCGCGCGACGGCAAGGCACCGGGCGAGCACAGTGCGGAGCCGAACAACTGGGGCTCCTTCTTCTCCGGCCCGGCCTGGAGACTCGACCCGGCGAGCGGCGAGTACTACCTGCATCTGTTCTCCCGTAAGCAGCCCGACCTCAATTGGGAGAACCCCGAGGTGCGGGATGCGGTCTACGAGATGATGAACTGGTGGCTCGACCGCGGCGTCGACGGATTCCGGATGGACGTCATCAACCTCATTTCCAAGGTGCCATCGCTGCCCGACGGCGAGGTCGTGCCGGGTCACCTGTTCGGCGACGGGTACCCGTTCTATGGTCAGGGTCCGCGCATCCACGAGTTCCTCCAGGAGATGCACGAGCGTGTTTTCGCCGGCCGGGAGGACCGCTACCTGACGGTCGGTGAGATGCCGGGTGTCACGGTGGGGGATGCGCAGCTCTTCACCGACCCTGCCCGTGCTGAACTCGACATGGTCTTCCAATTCGAACACGTGGATCTCGACCACGGCCCTGGCGGCAAATGGGACCACCGCGACGTCGGCGTACTCGACCTCAAAGAGTCGTTCGGCAGGTGGCAGGAGGGCCTGGCCGACGCGGGCTGGAACAGCCTCTACTGGAACAACCACGACCAGCCCCGCGTGGTCAGCCGTTTCGGCGACGACGGCGCCGCACGCGAAGTCTCGGCGAAGGCCCTCGCGACCGTGCTGCACCTGCAGCGCGGAACGCCTTACATCTACCAGGGCGAGGAACTCGGGATGACCAACGTTCCGTTCCAGGGCATCGAGGACTTCCGCGACATCGAGTCCCTCAACTATTACGCCGAGGCGGTGGATGTGCGGGGCGCAGCTCCGGCCGACGTTCTCGCCGCCCTGCGCCGCACGAGCCGGGACAATGCGCGCACGCCCGTGCAGTGGACATCAGGACCGAATGCCGGATTCACCACCGCGTCGCCGTGGATCGCGCCCAATCCGAACTATCCGCAGATCAACGCCGCCGACCAGCGCGACGATCCGGATTCCGTGTTCGCGTACTATCGCGCGCTGATCGGGCTGCGTCACCGGGAGCCGGTCGTCGCCGACGGTACATTCGAGCTCGTGCTGCGCGAGCATCCGCAGATCTTCGCCTACACGCGCACTCTCGGCGACCGGCGGCTGCTGGTCCTCGTGAATCTGACCGGCGAACCGGCCGAGTACGACCTGCCCGGCGCGCATGAATGGGCGGAGGCCGAGCTCGTCCTCGCGAACCTTGCGGCGGCCGAAGCCGCCCTTCCGACGTCCCTGGCTCCGTACCAGGCGGTCGTGCTCGCCCGCTGACGACCCGATCGCTTGTGTTCCCGGCGCACTTGGTGTGTGATGGGCGCGAGGAGAGGACGCGTGCCGATGGGAAGTTTCGTTGCACGAGCGGAGGTGGACATCGCCGCGCCGCGCGAGGCGGTGTGGCGGGTGCTGACCACGAACGGTTCGCATCCGGAGATCCTGTTCAATGCGGAGATCGAGTCGGACTGGCGGATCGGCAGCAGGATCGTATGGCGGGGCACCTACGAAGGTCGCTCGTTCGAAGATCACGGCGCGGTGATAGAACTGGATGAGCCGTCGCGGCTCGTGTTGACCCATTTCAGCCCGCTGACCGGCAAGCCGGACATCCCGGAGAACTATCACACGCTGCGGTACGAACTCGACCAGACCGCGACGGGTACACATGTGACGCTCGACCAGGACAACAACCCGACTGCCGAAGCGGCCGAACATTCGCGGTCGTTGTGGGTGGAGATGCTCGAAGGCGTGCGAGTGGTCGTCGAGCGAGACTGACGTTTCCGGATGCGCGGTAGCCGGATGCGCGGTGGCCGGATACGCGAGGCTCGAATGCCGGTCAGTCGCCGAACGCTTCGCGGAGGTACGCCCCGAGGAAGACGTCGAAGGCCTCGATCGTCTTGTCGCGGTCGCCGGTGATCAGGAACCCGAAGTGCATTCCGGCCGCTGTGTCGGCGAGCCATTGCGCGAGGACGGGCGCCCGCTGCGGTCCGACCCCTTGAGCGACGAGCCAGGATTCGACGAGGTCGCGCCATTCGGCGAAGGAGGCGGTGATCCGCTTTCCGATGTCGCGATCGATCGGTTCGAGCGCGCCGGCCTCGAACTGGAGTCGTAGGGCGGTTCGATTGGCGTCGCGAAGGGAGTGGCGGAACGACTCCTTGTACCAGTCTGCGAACTGTTGCCGATCGAATGTGGTGACGTCGACGCCGATGATCGCTTCGCGCTGCAGCCGCACACCCTCTTCGAGGATCGCGTCGATCATCTCCTGCCGCGAACCGAAGTGGTAGACGAATGAATAGGTGCTGACACCGAGCGCGTTGGCCAGGCTTCGGAACGTCATCCTCGACAGCGGCTCGGCCGCCACGTGGTTCATGATGCGGCCGAGGAGCTCAGGCTTCCGGGTTGGGTCTGGTGTTCGTCCCACAAGATAACAATAGGCGAGAAACCGGTCGCCGGGCCGGGATTCTCAGCCGGCCTTCTTGGCCTTGCCATTGCCAGGCGCTGTCGGCTGGCCCGGCACCGCTGGGTTCGCGGGCCTCGGAGCGACCGGAGCGTTGAGGTACTTGCCGCCCGGGCTCGCGAAGGCGCCTCCGCCGTAGACGGCGTTGAGTGCCTGCGCGATGGGTTTCACGATGGCGAACTTCACATTGCCACCGCCGATGCCCTGGAACGACTGGCTTCGGAGGGCGACGTTTCCTTGAACGTTGCCCACCCAGGTGGCTTGGGCGATCTTGGTGGTAGAGGTCACCAGCCAGTTCTCCTGCGAGTTGTCGGTGGTGCCGGTCTTGCCGAAGATCGGGATGCCGTCGCCGGGGTTGGCGGAGGCCGCCGTGCCGCCGCCGCGGAGCACGCCTTGCAGCGCGAAGATCGCCGCCGCGGCCACGTTGGGGTCGATCGGCGTCGATGAACACACGCTCTTCGGAACGGCGTGCTCCGTGCCGTCGGAGTTGAG
>DASYGJ010000011.1:0-2683 GCA_035999915.1 Leifsonia sp. | reverse complement strand
GGGCATCAAAGATCGTAACGCGTAACGTTACGCATTACGGTCGACCGCACGAAGCGTCTCATTCCACCTCGCGCAACGAGTCGGCCCAGGCCGACGCCGAGTTCTGCCAACATAAATGTCAAGTGTCCTTGACTTGACCCTCCGGTGCTCTTACGATCGAAGTATGACAAGGGACCTTGACTCCGGTGGCGAATCACCGATCGAACTTCGACGCCGACGCATCTTTCGCGCGCGAATGTGGGCCGGTGCAGGATGCTTTCTGCTGGCGAACTTTGCGCTCGATCTGTGGGGTCAGGGCAACACCCCCTGGCGTCTTGTCTTGGCGTTGCTCCCCCTGCTTCCGACTGTCTGGATGGTGATCTTCATCGTGCTCCGCGTGCGACAACTGGACGAATACCAGCTCAAACTCTTCTTTCCCGGGTTAGCGGTCGGCTTCACGGTGGCGATGGTCACCGCCATCACCCTCGGCACCCTCAGTTCGGCAGGGTTCAACATGCCCAACGGCGGATGGGCCGTTGCCATCGCCGGCGGGGTGGCGTGGGCTTTCACCAATCTCGTCACGGGAGCCCCCGACGCGTGATGGAGAACCTGATCCGTTCCGAGCGCGAGCAGCGGGGATGGACTCAGGCGACGCTTGCCGAACGTCTGCGAGTCTCCCGTCAGACCGTCGTCGCCCTCGAGACCGGAAAGTACGATCCCTCGCTGCCCCTCGCGTTCCGCATCTCCCGCCTCTTCGAAAAGCCGATCGAAGGGCTCTTCCTCCCGCCAGACAAGTCTTGAACGAAATTGACGTGGCGACGGCGCGTCTACTCCCCCGCTGTCGGTCGGCCGAACCAGCGTTCGAGCGCGTCATCGAGGCCGTTGCCTCCGGGATCCACCCACCCCACGTATCCGTCCGGCCGCACGAGCACCGCCGTCGGCGCCTGCACCCGACCGAGCACCGGTAGTTCCCACTCTCCGGCGTAGTTTGCGTCAACGAGTTGGACCCGGTGGGCCCGGCCGGCGATACGGATGCTGCCTGGTGCGCCGAAATTCAGCAGGAGGGGCTTTGCGCCATTCAGATACGCGTAAACGCGAGTGACCCCTCCGGACGTCTCCAGGTCGAGGTCTGGCATGCGGCGCCCGAGCAGCGGGTGACCAGGCCCGAAGTCGTAGGCGATGTCGAGACCATGGATGAGTGCAGCAATACGGATGCGAGGCTCATCCATCGTCAGGAGTTCCGCCATGGTCTCGGTCAGTGCGACCGTTCGCGGATCCGCCCGTTGAAGCACGGTCTGCGCCATCGAATGTTTGAGGGCCCGTTCCGCGACCGGATGGCGCTCCGCACGGTAAGTATCCAGCAGCGAATCAGGAGAAACGCCTCGGACCACCTGGGCGAGTTTCCAGCCGAGATTGACCGCATCCTGCACGCCGAGTCCGATCCCCTGCCCACCCGCCGGATAGTGGATGTGTGCAGCATCGCCAGCAATCAGCACGCGCCTGTCTCGGTAAGCGGATGCCTGACGAGTGGAGTCGGTGAACCGGGAGATCCAGGTCGGACTGTGAACGCCGAAGTCAGTTCCGAAAACCGCTCTGAGACTCTCGCCAAGGTCGGCCAGCGTCGGCTCGGTCGCCGGACCAAGCTGTTGCTCCGTCGTGACGACCCGATACGTGCGGCCGTCCGCCAGCAGGCTCAGCCCATGGACTCCGGCTTCGTCCTGCCGGATTCCGGCCGGCGGCTCCTCGACGACCTCGACTTCGGCGATCAGATTACTGCGTGTCGCCGCCCAGCCCGGGAATCCGATACCCGCTGCCTTGCGCACGAAGCTTCTGCCGCCATCGGCACCGACCAGGTACTTCGCGCGGATTGTTTCGCCACCGGGGAGCTCGCCACCGGCGAGTTCGACTTCGACACCGGCTTCGTCCTGTTTCAAGCCGACCACTTCACTCCCCCGGCGCACGCGCACGCCGAGTTCCTCGATCCAGTCGGCCAGGATCGGTTCGAACTGGTTCTGCCATAGCGCCAGCCCGTAAGGATGCCTCGTCGGAAAGTCGCTGATGTCGAGCACCGAGGTGCCGAACCTGGCCGTCTGCGCGGTCTGCCCTTTCGCCAAAACGCGGTCGACGATTCCCCGCTGATCGAGGACCTCGAGCGTGCGCGAATGAAAGCCGCCCGCGCGCGATCCGGCCAGCTCCGGTTGCGAACGTCGTTCGAGGATCTCGACATCCACTCCCCCCAGAGCCAGCTCACCGGCCAGCATCATCCCTGTCGGGCCGCCGCCGACCACGATCACCTCTGCCATGCGAACCTCCTTCGCTGGGTTCCCGCGATCAACGCCGAACATCCGATCCACCCGAATTCCGCTCCAAAAGCGCGCGTACCTCGGCGAGTTGCGCGGAGAGTTCGATGATCTGGCCGCGGGTGGCGTTGCGGTCGTCGTGCTCTGTCCGCTGAACCCGTTCAACGATCCAGGCGGCCAGTGTCGCTGTCACGATTCCCAGGGTGGCGATCCCGCCGATCATCAGCCCCACAGCCACCAAGCGCCCGACGTCCGTCACGGGCGTGAAGTCGCCGTACCCAACGGTCGAGATCGTCTCGAACGCCCACCAGATCGCGTTTCCGAACGACGTGATGTGCGCTCCCGGCGCGTGACGCTCGGCGTCGAGAGCGGCGAGAGCCGCCGTGAACACGAGAAGGGATACC
>DASYGJ010000252.1:0-49822 GCA_035999915.1 Leifsonia sp. | reverse complement strand
CATCGAGTTCGTTGCGGTCAACCCACTTGATGTTTGGGTGACGCAGGGAACGGTCGCGGGGGGAAGCCAGTCGTTACCGTTCATTCCGGGCGTTGAGGCGGTGGGTGTCGTGGATGGCCGCCGGTATGTCGTAGACGCCGGGAACTTCGGCACCACTCTTGACGGTTTGTATCGGGAGCGGGCCGCGGTGCCAAGGGACGCGCTGATCCGTGTGCCTGAGAGCGTGGACCCCGCCCAGGCGGCGGCGATGCCGGTGACCGGAAGGACAGCGTGGTGGCTGGTCAATGAGGTAGCGCCGGTGAAAGAGACGGACAGGGTCATCGTGCTCGGTGCTTCGGGTGGCGTCGGATCCCTTGTGGTCCAGCTGGCGAAGAGTAAGGGGGCGGTGGTCTGGGGGCAGACCAGCAACCAGGAGAAGGCGGAGTCAATCACGGCGGCCGGGGCCGATCGTGCGATCGTGGCTAGCGCAGGTGATTTGGCCGCCCAACTTGCCGAACTGGCACCAACCATTGCCTTCGATGCGCTTGGCGGAGGCTTTACGCGGGCGCTCATCGACGCTGTGGGTATGGGCGGGCGGATCGGCGTGTATGGCACCTCCTCCGACCCGGAAGCGACACTTGACCTCAGAACCCTCTACCGGAAAGGTGTCAGTCTGCTACCTGGCTCCGTCCCCCCGCATCGGCAACGGGCAGCCGTGGAGGCGGCGCTGGACGAACTGGTGGCGGGGCGCCTGAAGGTCGCGGTAGACGATGTGCTGCCACTGGATCGCGCAGCCGAGGCTCACCACCGCATACTCACTAAGGCCGTCAGCGGGAAGTTGCTCCTGAAGCCCTGATACGCCGTCCAGCCGTGCGACTTGAACTCACCGTGGTGCTGCTTAGCATGAATCTTTGAACTGGGCAGCGTATCCGACGGGATGCGACTACGCGGACGGTAGTGCACGCGAGTAAAATGCGGCAATCACTGCCGCGAGTTCCTGCGGTGCGCCCGATTGCGCTGAGTGCCCTTGGCCCCGCAGCATTACTCGCTCCGACATTTGCAAAACGCGACTGAGCGCGTCCAGTCGGGCGTCGAGGTGCCCGGGGCTGCGATCTCCACCGATCAGTAGAACCGGGGCTGACACGCTCTGGAAGCTGCTCAGCCGAAAGCCGAGAGCGTCCATGGCGGCCACGTCGGCTATTTGCCGTGGCGCCATTCTTCTCATTTTCGGGAAAAGGCCCACGAGCATCCCGATGAGTCGCGCCTGCCATGGTGGCAGTCCCACCATGTCCCGAGTGAAGATCTGCATCGCCTTGCCGGGGTGTCCAGATGCGACCGCGCGCTGCGCCGCCGGAAGAAATTCTCCGCCCGCGAGTCTGTCCAGCGGCACCGGCGGCTCGTACATCGCACCCGCGTAGAACGACTTCGGGATCGCAGCCAAGCACTCGAGAGCCAGGTAGCCGCCGGAGGAGTGGCCGAAGATCAGCACCTTCTGACCGAGCCCTTCCACGAGAGCCTTGACGTCTGCGATCTCGTCGGCGAAGGAGCAGGGGGATGGGAGATCCAAACGATATTGGCGACGGTGGAGAACGAGGACTCGGTGGTTGTGTGAGAGTGCAGCTGCAACCTTTCGATAGCCGGCCCCGTCGTCCATGCCAGGCGGCAAGATGAGGATGACCGGCCCGGACCCGGAGTCGTGGGCTCGGACTTCGGTTCCATCTGCTGATGTGACTGTGAACACGGTGCTCCTTAGGTCGCCTGGGTCGCCGGGTTATTCCCGGGCGCCTTGATCGGCTGACGGTTTAGAACGGAGACGATGTGTGAGAGATGTGGTAAATCTGCATGTCGCCGCCGAGGAACTGCATTCCCAACTCCGGCGGTCGGCGTGGGCATCCACGAACCGGTCCCGGTCCGGCGGTGCAAGCTGAAGGTATCCGGCCACTATGAGCATCTTTCTCTCCTATGGTCTTGCTCGGGCCGCCCACTGCCCGAGACAAACATTCGACATGACATCGCTTCCTTTGCGCCGCTAAGGAACACTACGGTATCCTTAGCGTTGCTAAGCTGTCAACCGTGCAAGAACGGCAACGGCTCAACAGAGGGTCGATCGTCGCCGACGCCCTCGCACTCATCGGGGAACTCGGGCTGGACGGCTTCAGCATGAGACGCCTGGCTCAGCGCCTCGATGTTCAGTCTCCGGCGCTGTACTGGCACTTCCGAAGCCGAGAGGAACTGCTGGGAGAGTCAGCGGAGGTCGTCATCATGGGGGCCGGTATGGGGCCGCCCGAGGTCGGGGAGTCGTGGCAAGGCTGGATGAGGCGACGCGCATTCGGATATCGCCAGGCACTGCTTGCGCAACGGGACGGCGCGCGGATCGTAGCCGGTGCCAGAGGCGCCAGCGTCGGCATGGTCCGGCTCTTCAATGATGAGGTCGAAGCGCTCGCAGGCTTTGGATTCTCGCCGATGTCTGCCATGCAGACTATCGCCGTGATGACTCACTTCATTTCCGGCTTCGTGCTGAAGGAGCAGACCGAGGCGGAAGGAGCCAGCCGCGACCCTGCTGGCGCACAAGCTTCACTGCAGACCTTCATCGGCACCGCGTCTCCCGCGGTCGCCGAGGCGTTCGCAGCCGGCGCCAACCCGATAAGCGAACGCGTGTTCACGGCTGGCGTTGAGACGATAATCGCCGGCACTTCCTTGCGCCTTCGAAGCAGCCAGTAGGGCGATCGTCCACCGAGGACGGTGGCGCGGTTGCGTCGGCCAGACAGAGCCTGGCGACGCCCATCCGCGTCGACTGAACCAAGGTAAGTCGAGTCGTCCGGGCTACAAAGAAGGGTGACAGCGTGATTCCAGTGCTCTAGCCGGGATTACCGCCGATTCGGTAGTCTCAAATTGCTAAGAACCGGGAACCATAATGTTGGTGGTTACTCCTCTTTTGCGCTTTTATAACCGTAATTGTGCGTCTGGCGCATAGATCGTGAGGAGTATGATTGTGGTTATTCGAGTCGAAACGAGGTGAGCACCATGGTCAGTGACGGCAGAACAGTCGACGAGTGGGAACAGCGCGTCGGCGCGCAGTTCCGGGAGCTCCGCCTCGCCGACAACATCGACCGGAAGACACTCGCCCGACAGGCTTCCGTCAGCGTCGGCGCTCTCGCCAACCTGGAAACTGGGCAGGGCTCGTCACTCCGAACGATCATCCGTGTCGCCAAAGCGCTCGGGCGAACCGAATGGCTCGATGCAGTATCCGACATCCCGGAGATCTCCCCGATGGAAGCTCTCCGCGCGGCCCGCCGTCAGGAGAAGCGGGTGCGCGCGCGGAAGACCACGACCCAATGACCTACGTTCCCGTCAACCTGATCGAGGTCCGCGCATGGGGGAAGACAGTCGGCGCACTCATCCGCGGACGCGGCCGATCCTACGCGTTCCAGTACGACCCGTCGTGGTCCTCAGCAATCGAGCTCGGACCCATCCTCATGCCCCACAGTCGCCGGACCTACACGTTCCCGGACCTGAACCCCGACACATACCAACTGCTGCCTCCGATGATCGCGGACGCGCTCCCCGACCGCTACGGAAACGGGCTGATCAACGCGTGGATGGCACGCAACGGCGTGAACAGTGATCAGATCACAGCCCTCGACCGGCTCGCGTACCTCGGCAGCCGCGGCCTCGGGGCGCTCGAGTTCCGTCCAGACAACTCGCCGGACGGAACACTCCCCAGCGCGATCGACATGCGCGAACTGGTCGAAACCGCCCGTCGAGCAGTGCACGGCGAACTGACAGACGACACCACAAGCCTTACCGCGCTCGAAAATATCATCAGCGTGGGAACCAGCGCCGGCGGGGCTCGAGCCAAGGCCATCATCAACTACAACCCGGACACCGAGGAGATCCGATCCGGCCACGCAACACCGGAGCCAGGGTTCGAACCGTGGCTGATCAAGTTCGACGGTATCGGCACGGACACTCAACTCGGTCATACCCAGGCGTACGGGCGGATCGAATACGCGTACTCGCTGATGGCGCGTGCCGCCGGTATCCAGATGAGTGAGACGCGTCTCTTCCACGAGAACGGTCGCGCTCACTACATGACGAAACGGTTCGACCGCGACGCGGGACGACGCCTCCACATGCAGTCGCTCTGCGGTCTTGCCGCCGTCGACTTCAACGTCACCGCGACCAACGACTATGCCCAGTACTTCACCGTCATCCAACAGCTCGAACTCGGTGACGACGCCCTCCAACAAGGGTTCCGGAGAATGGTGTTCAACGTTGCTGCCGCCAACTGCGACGACCACAGCAAGAATGTCGCCTTCCTCATGGGCGAAGACGGAACCTGGTCCCTCGCCCCAGGCTACGACATCACGTACGCGTACAACCCGCAAGGCGCATGGACCCACCAGCACCTGATGAGCGTGAACGGCCGTTTCTCCGGAATCACCCGCAAAGACATCATCGATGTCGCCGACCGGTTCGGCGTCCCGGCACCAGCAGCGATCATCGACGAGGTGGAAGAAACCGTCAACTCGTTCCCTGACTTCGCAGAGCGAGCGCAGATCCCGAGAACGTCCGTCCAAGAGATCCTGGACGGGATAACACCAATCCCGCGGGGATAGCTGCAGACTCGTTAGTTCTGAACCGTGCACCGCTTCACAGCAAGGAAGCGACTCGACGCGAATCCGCATCTAACTGTCAGCTCTCACACAATGTGAGACCACCACCCGGCTGCCTTCCCGGCCGGAATCACGTGGTCCAAGGTCTGAGAAAAAGTCTGATTTAGGTTGAGAAATGTGAGGGCGGCGGGCAGCTGGAGACCGACATCCCAGCCGCCGGTGGCGAGGAGCGAATCCCATCGCCCGATGCGCGCAGCGATCACCTCGAGCAGGAGCTCACCAGCCATCGGGTCACGGGTGTGGGAAGGTCAAGGACCTCGACGGCCCCGTTTACGGTTCGGACACCGATTCCGATCATGACTTTCTCCCCTTTCTCTGAAGTGCGATGGTGCTCCGGGGTGGCGGGCGCCCGCGGGGGACGGACGCCCGCCGGCTTTGTCAGACCGCGATTCGACCGCCGTCGACGGGCAGTAGCGCCCCGTGAATGAAGCTCGAGCGCTCGCTCGCAAGGAAGGCGACGGCTTCCGCGATCTCCTGCGCCGTGCCGGGTCGCCCGGCCGGCGCCGCTGCGGCCAGCTGGTCGAGCGCGTCACCCATCGGAGCGGATCCCTCTGTGCGGGTCGGGCCGGGGCTGACGGTGTTGACACGCACTCCGCGGGGTCCGTATTCGGCCGACCAGGCCTTGGTCAACAAGACGAGGGCCGCTTTGCTCGACCCGTACAGGCTCATTCCGGACATGCCGAAGTCGGAGACCATGGTCGCCACGTTGATGATAGCTCCGTGTCCGCGCGCGGCCATGGCCGGGGCCAACTCTGCCACTAGGAAGAACGGCACCTTGACGTTGACGGCATACACGGCGTCGAAGTCATCCTCGCTTGTGTCCTCCGTTGCACCGAAAGGGAAAACGCCCGCGTTGTTCACCAGCACGTCGATGGTGCCGGCGAGTTCCACAGCTCGAATGGCGAGTTCCCGCGCTGACCGGGCGTCGCGCAAGTCACTGGCGGCGAAGTCCGCCGTGCCGCCTGCCGCGCGGATGGACTGGACGACCTGATCGCCGCGCATCTGATTCCGTCCCGCGATCACGACGTGCGCTCCGCGGGCGGCGAGCAGCACTGCCGTGGCCCGCCCGATCCCGCTGGTGCCGCCGGTGACAAGGGCGGAGGTTCCCGAGAATTCATTGGTCATTACTGATACGTGCCTTTCGCTCATCTGCGGCCGCGGCCCCACACATGGCAGCCGCATCGACGCTTGTCGCCGCGTCATTGAGTATTCCGGGCGGCGAGTGGTACGAATAGGCCAATTCGTTTCATGGTTCAGCCCTAAAGTATCGATTGGACGCCGTCAGCCACCTGCTCGGCCCCCAACCGCCGACTACCGTGCTGCTGCGGCCACTGAGCTGCGGTCGGTAGCTGGTACAAGGCTGTCTTGCTGGGATCTTCGGAAACGAGAGGGCGTCTCCCCGGTTGCTGCGCGAAACGCCCGAGTGAATGCTGACTCGGATTGATAGCCGACTTGTGCCGCAATCCCAGCAATGTTGCGGTCGGAGTTCGTCAACAGGTCAGCAGCGATCATCAGGCGAGCCCGGGTCAGGAACTGCCCGAAGGTCATGCCCGTCGCAGCCTGGAACCGTCGAATGAACGTCGCCCGCGACATGGCCGCCTCGGAACTCAGCCGTTCGATCGACCACCGGTCTTCGGGCCTCGCGAGTATGTTCTGAATCATTCGACTCAATCGGGGATCGGAAACCGCGGTCCATAGGCGGCCATGGGCACTGGACTCGGAGCTTGCGCGAAGCACCAAGGCGATGAGCACTGTGCAGAACGCGGACATGATGGCGGCAGAGCCTGCCCCGTCGCGCTCGGCTTCGGCCCGCATCAGCTCACTCAACCGGGTGAGAGCAGCGTGGCCACTCTCAGATCGGGACAACGACACGTGCGTAGGTGCGGGGAGCGATCCGAACAGAATCGCGCCGGCGCCCGCGCCGATCGTGTAGTGGCCGCAGAACAAATCGATGACTGGCGTGCTGTCGTTGTCGCTGGTGGTGACCGAGAAAGTGGGCCCGTCCCGTTTGACGGTCGACCGGGTTGCGCCCGAGCCTGCTGTCAGGATCCGGTGCCGACTGCCCGTCGTGATAATCACCACATCCCCCGCCGTCATGGAATGCAGTGTGCCGTCGACTTCGAGGATGCATTCGCCTTGCAACAGCACATGAAAAGGGATTTCATGAGGCCCTCGGGCGTCCGTTTCCATCGTTGTGGACCCGCCGATCAAGCACCGCGTGTCGAGCGTGGCTTCGAGCCGCGCCATCCGTAACAGCTGGCTGATTTCATCCATTGTGAGACCTTCGAGCGAATTGTTGAAACTCAACAGCCTATTTGTAGCACGTTCGGAAGAACATACTCGATGCATGGACACCACAACAGCTCTTACAGCGGACGTCATCGTCCTCGGATTCGGTAAAGGCGGAAAGACCACTGCGCACGCGTTGACGGATGCGGGCAGGCGGGTCGTCATGATCGAGCAGTCCGAGGGGATGTACGGCGGCACCTGCCCGAATGTCGGCTGCGTTCCGACGAAAATGCTCGTCCACTACTCGAATTCGAAGCGTCTGGAGGATGAGGCGCAGGAGTTCTTCGCCAACTCGATCGAAGGAGTCCGGGCTCTCACCGCCTCCTTCCGCGCCGGCAACTTCGCCGCCCTGGACGGCAAGGACACCGCCACCGTGATCACCGGTCCCGCCCGGTTCGTCGACGAGCACACCGTCGCGGTCGGCGAGGGACAGGATGAGATCACCGTCACCGCACCGACGATCCTGATCAACACCGGCTCCGAACCGATCGTCCCCGACATCCAGGGAATCTCCGACAGCGCGCACCTGGTGAGCGGCACGGACCTCACTCGCGCCGGCGCGCTGCCCGAGCACCTGGTGATCATCGGCGGTGGCTACCTCGGGCTCGAGTTTGCCTCCATCTATCGGCATTTTGGTTCGGAGGTCACCGT
This sequence comes from Leifsonia sp., assembly GCA_035999915.1. Taxonomy (GTDB): domain Bacteria; phylum Actinomycetota; class Actinomycetes; order Actinomycetales; family Microbacteriaceae; genus Leifsonia. The sequence continues at coordinate 42,227 of DASYGJ010000252.1, read as the reverse complement.
GCTGGAGGCGGCAGACCGGCTCCTTCCCAAGGAGGACGATGACATCGCCTCGGTCGCGACCGACATTCTTGCCGGAGATGGGATCACCATCATCACCGCCGCAACGGTCACCCGCGTCCACGACACGGAGGGCGGAACCCGGATCAGCTACACGAAAGACGGCGCCGCCCGCACAATCCTGGCCGATGCGGTTCTGCCGGCCACCGGCCGCAAACCGGCGACCGCCGCGTTGGACCTCGAGGCTGCGGGAGTGGAAACCACGCCACGCGGTGCGGTCGTCGTCGACGAGTTCCTCCGGACGTCGCAGCCGCACATCTACGCGCTCGGCGACGTCAACGGCGGACCCCAGTTCACCTACATCTCCCTGGACGACGCCCGCATCGTGATCGACCAGCTGCTCGGCGAGGGCAGGCGCAGCACAGCGGACCGCGTCGCCGTACCGAGGACCTTGTTCATCACCCCGCCGCTGGCGACGGTCGGGCTCACCGAGAACGAAGCTCGGCAGCAGGGCCTGAACATCAAGGTCGCCCGAGAGAACGTCGCGGACATCATCGCAATGCCCCGCGCGTACACGATCGAAGAGACCCGCGGCGTGATGAAGTTCATCCTGGATGCGGACACCGACCTGATCCTGGGTGCTGCGATCCTCAGCATCGATGCGCAGGAGGTCATCAACACAGTCGCTCTGGCGATGCGGCAACGCGTCACCGCGACGACGTTGAAGAACGCGATCTACACGCATCCGAGCACGACGGAGGCGTTCAATGAGGTGTTCAACAAGATCGTCGCCTGACCAGTGCGCGTGAAGAAGCCCGGGTACCGAAACGTACCCGGGCTTCTCCGCGTGCTGACCGACCCACTCCAGGTTGCTGTTCTACAAGTCCGCATTGGCTGGCGATGCCCGCGTAGTGCCGTGGGCATAGTGGCGCGCCCGAGAGATCTGCCGCGGAGATTTCGGACAACGGAATTGATGGTTTTCTACGCTGCCAGGGCTGGCTGTTCGTAAGAGTAAATGGACTTCGTTGGGCCGGCGCTATTTGAGCGCCGAGTGACGCCTGCGGCTGTTGTAGAACCCCTCGATGTAGGAGATGACATCGCGTTGTCCCGGCACACGCCCGTGCGGCCCATCGAGGAACGCATGCCCAGGCTGGTCACCAGGGTGCGGAACTCGGCCGAGGTATAGACAGCAGGCTCAACCGGTGTAAGCCGTTGCCTTTTTCAGAAAGGCGGTCTCCGCCCGCAGTTCCTGATTCTCCTGCTCGAGTTCTTTCAGCCGCGCACGTTCGGTACCCCGCCCCTGAGCTGTTCCGCACCGTGAAGGTACCCGACGGCGCGTTCTACAGCGACGAGTATGGGGAGTTCCTTCTGCCATACGAGACCGTGCGTCGATCCGATGATCCGGATCAACTGGTTCTCGAATTTCTTCGCGACACATACCGGGGAGCCGCAGACCTGGCTCAATGGCCGGACCCACCCAGATTCTCGGAAGACACGTTCACCCACCAAGGCCAGTGATCGGCGGCGCCTGGCAGATCGCACGGCGACCGGGGGCTAGAAGCAGGCGTTGCCGAGTATTGCCACCAATGCATGACGAGAAGGGCAGAAATGACCGATCAGCACCCCGCACCGGAGACACCAGATTTCATTCCTTCGGCGAGCGACTCAGCAGGCAACCTGGCGGATCGGCCCCAGGCGTTCTATAACGCACTCCTCACCGAACACTTCGTCCTGGAATCGGCGCGAGGAATCACGGTGAGCGAGTCGAATGGCCGCGCATCCCTCTACCTCATGACCCTTTCGAGCGCATTGGTCGAGTTCGGCTTCTTGGCCTCCACACCCTTCGCCCTGGGATTCCTCGCCGTCGTCCTCCCCGTTGTCGTCATACTCGGCGTCTTCACCTACGAGCGCCTCGTCCAAACCTCGCTGGAAGATGTTGCTGCGCTAGCGTCGATTCAACGCATCCGGCGATATTACGCGTCCCTCCTCCCCGACGCTGCTGAATACTTCCCCATGCCCGGAGGGAAAGCTCCCAACGAACTCCTCGATATTGGCCAGAAGGGTTATCGCCGCGGCGTGTTCTTCACCATCCCCTCAGCGATCGGAATCGTGAACTCGATCGTTGCCGGCGCCGGCGCATCCCTTCTTATCTATCCCCTGACCACGAACTTCCCGGTTTCGTTGGCCGGTGGGATAGTCGCGGCCGTCTTGCTCGTAGTTCTACATGCGGTCTATCAGGAGCGGCGATATACACGGCATCGAGCGATCTTGGACACGTCGACGCAGACATCCTCCGCTGGGGGCTCGACTGTTCTTTCCTCCTGATGGCGCGGGCCAAACGCGTCTCTGCGAATGAACTTGCCCGGACCGCACATTTGGGAATCCCGATGAGCAGGTTGCCTTCGTGGTCTCGCGATTTGAGGATTCCCGGATGGGATGGTCACACTCTGACGAATGACGAGCGTGCCGATCGCGGAATCCTGCTCGTCTACGAAGTGCTCCGCAGAACGGTTACCAATTGACCGCGATGTACTGTGACTCAGTGAATTCGAGCATCCCCTCATGACCGCCCTCACGGCCGAGGCCGCTCTGCTTGAACCCGCCGAACGGGGCAGCAGGATCGGACACGACCCCACGGTTGAGGCCGACCATTCCGGTCTCGAGCCGCTCGCTCACCCGCAATCCACGAGACAGGTCGGACGTGTAGAGGTAGGAGACAAGTCCATATTCCGTTCGATTCGCCAGTTCGATTGCTTCGTCGTCAGTGTCGAAGGTGACGATCGGTGCGACGGGCCCGAAGATCTCCTCCGCAAGGATGGGTGACGAGGACTTCACGTCGACGAGCACGGTCGGAGGGTAAAAGAATCCCGCGCCGTGGTCAGGTTCTCCGCCTGTCAGGACGACTGCTCCGGCGTCGCGGGCAGCAGAGACCAGGCTGTCGACTTTGAGTCGGGCTTCGTCGTTGATCAACGGTCCCAGGTCGACGCGCTTTCCGAGTCCATCGCCGACACGGAGCGCCGCCATCCGCTCTGTGAGCCGGCGTCCGAATTCATCCGCGACCGAGGTGTGCACATAGAACCGGTTCGCTGCTGTGCAGGCTTCGCCTCCATTGCGCATCTTCGCGACCATGGCGCCGTCGACGGCACTGTCCAGATCGGCGTCGTCGAACACGAGGAACGGAGCGTTACCCCCCAGCTCCATGCTGCAGTTCACGACGGTGCGGGCGGCGTTCTCGAGGAGAGTCCTGCCGACGTCGGTCGAGCCCGTGAACGACAACTTACGGACAGCCGGGTCGTCGAGCATTGCGGAAACCACTGCGCCCGACGACCGCGACGGAATGACATTGACGACGCCCGCTGGCACGCCCGCCTGGGTGAGGATCTCAGCGATCGCCAGCGCCGTGAGAGGAGTGTCACTCGCGGGCTTCAGGATGACGGTGCAGCCGGCTGCCAGAGCAGGGCCGATCTTTCGCGTCGCCATCGCAGCAGGGAAATTCCACGGGGTGACGAGCACGCTGACCCCGATGGGGTGGTGACTGACGACGATTCGGTTCTGGTTGCTCGGCGAGGTCTGAACCGAGCCGATCAGCCGAACGGCCTCTTCTGAATACCAGCGGAAGAATTCGGACGCGTATGCTACCTCCCCGCGTGCGTCGACGAGCGACTTGCCGTTCTCCAGGACAATCAGCTGGGCGAGATCCTCGGCACGCTCGCACATCAACTCGAACGCCTTTCGCAGGATCTCGGCCTTTGCGCGGGGCCCGACGGCCTTCCAGATGGGCAGCGCTCGTTCTGCGGCCCGGACCGCGTCGAGACCATCGCTGACGGCGGCGCTTGCAACGCTGGCGATCCGCTGGCCTGTCGCCGGATTGACGACGTCGAACCGCTGGCCGCCGGAGCCCGGTCGCGTCTCGCCACCGATGAGGAGGTCATGGGGAAACCACGTGGTGAGCTCCGCGGTGCGTTCGCTGCGGTGTGCATGTCGGATCAGCATGGAGGCAACTTCCTTGGTCAGTACTGGTTGGCGATGAAGAGGTCCTGGGCGGGGAAGCGCGTGAGTACGTGAATGCCGCTCTCCGCAACCACGATTTCCTCTTCGATACGTGCGGCCGAGAATCCGTCGGATGCCGGGCAGTACGTCTCGAGTGCGAAGACCATCCCCGCCTTGATCTCGATGGGGTTGTCGAGGCTGTTCAGGCGGGAGATGATGGGCCGTTCGTGAAGCCCGAGGCCCAGCCCGTGACCGAACTGGAGGCCGAACGCGGCCAGCTCATTGGCGAAGCCGAAGTCCGTCGCCTTTGGCCAGACCCGTGCGATGTCATCAGTGCCGACCCCGGCCTTGACGACGTTGATCGCGGAATCCATCCACTCGCGGGCACGCTTATACGCATCCCGCTGGCTGTTCGTCGCGCTGCCGACCGCAAAGGTGCGGTAGTAGCAGGTCCGATAACCGTTGAACGAGTGGATGATGTCGAAAAACGCCTGGTCGCCCGGCCGGATGATGCGGTCGGTGAAGTTGTGGGGGTGGGGGTTGCACCGGTCCCCCGAGATGGCATTGACCGCTTCCACCTGGTCAGAGCCGAGCTCGTAGAGCCTCTTGTTGGCGAGCGCGACGATCTCGTTCTCGCGTATGCCCGGCTTGAGCACATCGGCGATGTCCTGGTAGACGCCATCGACCATCGCGGCAGCCTGGTTGAGCAGGATGATCTCGTCGATCGACTTGATCTCGCGCGCATCAAGCATGAGCTGCTGTGCATCGATGACGGTCAGTCCCTGGCGCTGCATCTCGAACAGGAAGGGAGGCTCGACGATGTCGACTCCCACGGGCAAGTCGGCGACGCCGGCCTCAACGAGGAGTGCCTTAATCTCGCGAACCGCGGACTCCATCAGCCCCGCCGACGGAGCGACCGCACCTCGCATCCCCAGCATCCCGGGATGATTGTTCTCCGGCTTGAGCCACGGTGAGTGGAGCTGGTGGTGGCGCACGGCGGAGCCGAAGTCCCAGAGCATCGGTTCGCCGTTACGGGTCAGGAGCGCGTACCGGGTCATCTTGTCGCCCAGCGCGCCGCCGATCCACGTCTGCGTGGTGTACCGGATGTTGTAGAAGTCGAACAGCAGGAACGCGCCGCATTCGCTGCCCTCCAGCGACCGCTTAGCGCGGTCGAGGCGGTAGGTGCGCAGCCGATCCATGTCGACGCGCATCTCGTAGTCGACGTTCGAGTGACCGGGTGCCTGGAGCGGAGAGAGGTTACTCATGGCGACCCACTTCGAGCCCGCTCTTGACCGGCACGTTCTCGGGGATCAGTTTCATGCCCGCGCTCCTGGCCTCTTCGAGGAGCAATACGGCGAAGTCGTCTTCGGTGTGGCCGGCGCCGATCGCCGATGCGACGAGCTGAGCCGTTGCTGCGGCGATCGGCATCGGAACCTTCAGTTCGTGCGCTGCCGAGAGGCCGAGGTCGAAGTCCTTCGCCAGGAGGGGCATCGTGAACGTGGGCGTGAAGTCGAGGTTGACGATGGCGGGGGTCTTGTAGCGCGTGAACGTCGAGCCCATGACGGAGTCGTTGAGGAATTCGAGGAAGGCATGGCGGGAGACGCCGCCGCGTTCGGCGAGGGCGATGATCTCGACCAGGGACTGCGTGACGACGCCGAGGAACACGTTGTGGGCGATCTTGACCAGGCGGGCGACTTCGCCGTCGCCCACGTAGGTTGCGCTACGGCCGATCGCAGTGAGCACCGGGTAGACGCGGTCGAATGTCTCGCGCGGCCCGGATGCGGCGATTGTGAGTTTTCCCGCGGCGATGACCGCTGGGTTGCCGCTCACGGGTGATGCGAGGAACTCCGTGCGACGTTCTGCAGCGTGTGCGCGGATCTTCGCGGATACGGCCATCGACACCGTCGACGAGTCGACCAGGATGCGCGGGGAGTCTGTCTCCGACGTGAAGAGTCCGTTTTCGCCGACGGTCACGGCCTCGAGGTCTTTCGGAGCGGAGACCATGGTGAAGACGATCTCCCGGTCGGCGAGGTCGACCGGTCGGGTTGCAGCGGTCGCCCCTCGTTCGAGTAGGGGGACGATCTTGGACTGCGTCCGGTTGTAGACCGTGACGTCGTAGCCGGCGCCGAGGAGGCGGCCCGCCATTTCGAGTCCCATGCGCCCCGCGCCGATCCAGCCGATGGTCGGTCTCGTGGATGAATCCATAGTGTCTCCTCAGTGAGATTGGTACCACAATCGATTGCAGTCTGTCGCAATTATTGCCATGAGCGTGTCGAGTGTCAACCCTGCGAAAATCGGCGCGGGATGGCGCGGATGTAACGCTATGTTTGAGCCATGTCCAGGCGTGCGACGATCGCGGATGTGGCCCGTCTCGCCGGTGTCCACCCCGGAACGGTCTCCCGCGCTCTGAATTCGGGCACTGAGGGGCAAGTGAATCCCGAGACGATCCGGCGCGTCCGCGCCGCGGCGCGACAACTGGGTTACACTCCGAACTCGATCGCGCGCGGCCTGCGCACCAGTTCGTCGACGACCATCGGGGTGATCATCCCCGACCTCACCAACCCGATCTTCCCGCCAATGGTGCGCGGCATCGAGAGCTACCTGGCGCCGCGAGGATTCTCAGCTCTGGTAGTCAACACCGACGGCAGCGACACGACAGAGCAACTCGTGTTCCAGTCGCTGATCCAGCGACAGGTCGACGGACTGATCTTCGCCACCGGCCATCAGGGCCACGCGACCGCGACCGAGTCGTTCGACCTCGGGCTCAAGGCGGTGATGGTCAATCGGGAGTCGGGCGGGGTGCCATACCCGGCGGTGGTAGGCGACGACGCCCAGGGAATCCGTGCCGCTCTCGAGCATCTCGCCGGACTCGGGCACAGACGGATCGTGCATCTCGCCGGGCCGCTCGCCCTGTCGACGAGCCAGGTTCGCCGGGATGCTTTCGTCGCCGGCTGTGCGTCACTCGGCCTCGACGGAACGGTGATCGAGACGGCTGCCTACTCCGTCGATGAGGGGCTGCGTGCGATGGACCAGGTCATCGGATTCGGAGGGGCACTGTCGACGGCGGTCATCGCCGGCAACGACCTCCTCGCGCTCGGGGTGTACCGCTCACTGCGCACGAACGGACTTCGATGCCCCGACGACGTGTCGGTCGTCGGCTTCAACGACATGCTGTTCGCCGGCGACTTCGAGCCGGCGATGACGACCGTCCGGGTCCCCCACTTCGAACTCGGTGTTGAAGCCGCTCGACTCCTGTGCGAAGAGATCGAGACATCGGTCATCACCGCGATCAAAGTGGTTCTGCCCGTCGAGCTCGTCGTGCGAGCCTCGACGGCGCGAACTCGCTGAACCCATTCCGGGTTTCACAGATTCGCTTGACACTCCCTCGTTCTCATGCAAATGTATTGCAAACGATTGCGGTTTGCGGGCTTCGACGCTGTTGTCGCCCCACACATGCCGGCACGTTCGAGCAATTGCCATTTCCCGTTAGGAGCAAAGATGCAACTACGAAATCGCACGTCGGGGAGACCCCCGAAACGGCTCCTCGCCATTGCGAGTGCCACCGCCGCCACGATCTTCCTGGGCGGCTGCAGCGGAGGCGCGGCAACGCCTCCGTCGACATCGCCGCTGAAGGTCGGAATCTCGCTGTCCCTCACCGGTGACTTCTCCGACTCCGGCAAAGCCGCCGAGAGGGGCTATGAGCTCTGGGCCGCGCAGGCTAACAAGGTGGGTGGGATCCTGGGCCGCAAGGTTCAGCTCACCATCCACGACGACGCATCCAGTCCGGACCAGGTCGTGAGCAACTACACGAACCTGATCACTCAGGACAAGGTCGACCTCGTCTTCGGGCCATACTCCAGCCTTCTCACCGTGCCGGCTTCACGCGTTGCCAGCCGCTACCGCTACGCGTTCATCGAGTCTGCGGGCGGCGGACCCTCGGTCTTCGCCCAAAAGCTGAACAACCTCTTCTTCGTGCAGCCGGCTCCGACGACCCAGGGCGGCGACGTATTCGCGGACTACATACTCTCGCTCCCGTCGAGTGACCGACCGAAGACAGCGGCTTACGCGAAGCTCGACGATCCGTTCTCCGCACCGATCGCGGACAACATCAGGAAACGTTTCGAGGCTGCAGGCATCAAGACGGTCTATAACCAGACCTACCCGGCCGAGACCGCCGACATGACTCCGATCGTCTCCGGCATCGCGGCAGCGAACCCCGACGTCGTCGTCGGTGGCACGCAAGAAGCCGACGCCTTCGCCCAGATGAAGGCGATGATCCAGCTCAAGTTCAACCCGAAATGGTTGTTCGAGGCGAACGGCGCGAACTCGCCCGGCGACTTTCCTGCTGCTGTTGGTGCATCGAACACCGAAGGCGTGTTCTCCAGCGCAGACTGGTACGCGGACTCGCCCAACCCGGCGAGCAAGAAGTTCATCGCGGACTACATCGCCAAGTACGGCGGAACGGCCCAGAAGATCGATCCGACGTCGGCCGAGGCATACTCGGCGGGGATGCTCGTCCAGGCGGTCGCGGCGAAGACGGGCAAGGTCGATAACGCCACGATAATCAAGACCCTGCACTCCGGAACCTGGCCGACCCTCGTCGGCGACCTCAAGTGGGACCAGAACGGGGCGCCACAAGGCGCTTACCAGTTGATCCAATGGATCAACGGAACCCTCACCACCGTCTACCCGGCCAAGGGTGCGCAGCACTCCCCCGTCGCACCGAAGCCCACCTGGGCCGGTTAGGAGCTCGGCACGTTATGCATGCACTGATACAGGCGATCATCCTGGGAATCCTGACGGGCGGTGTGTACGCTCTGATGGCCAGCGGCCAGACGCTCATCTTCGGAATCATGAAGGTGGTCAACCTCGCGCAGGGGGCCCTGGTGGTCCTTGGCGCCTACCTCACCTACACACTGTTCACAACGCTCGGCATGGACCCGTTCGTCTCCATCCTGGTGACGACGCCGATTCTCTTCCTCGTCGGCATCGGAATCCAGTGGGCGCTCCTGCGGCCGCTTCACGGGGATGATGTCGCTCAGCTCTCCCTGCTGGTCACTTTCGCCGTCGCGCTCGCCGTCGAAGGCGTGCTGTCGTTCTCGTACGGAGCCACCCTCACGAACGTGCAGCCTACCTACGCGAACACGAGCTGGACGGTGCTCACCTACCAGGTCAGTTCCGTCCGATTCGTCGCCTTCCTCCTGTCGCTGGTGATGCTTGGGCTGCTCTACTTGCTGTTGCAGCGCACCAAGTTCGGCCGATCCGTGCGGGCAACGGTGCAGAACCCGATGTCTGCGGAGCTACTGGGCGTGAGTTCGAAGCGAGTCTCGGCGATCGGGTTCGGGATCGGGTCGGCAACGGCAGCGGCAGGCGGAGCGGTCTTCGGAATGCTTAACTCCTTCAACCCCGGCAGCCACTACGACCTCATCAGCCGGCTGCTCACCATCGTCGTACTCGGCGGTCTCGGCAGTATCGGCGGGGCGGTGGTCGCCGCCCTCCTCATGGGCGTCGCTTCGTCGGTGGTCTCGGCACTCGCCTCCCCCATCTGGTCGGATTTCACCTTCTTCATCGTGCTGCTCCTCGTGCTCCTGGTCAGGCCCCGCGGGCTGTTCGGCGCGAAGACGCGGGGTGCGCTGTGAAGGGCGCGATCACCCGCGCGGGTGTGGTCCGCGCCACTGTGTTCTTCGTCGTACTGATCGTGATTCCCTTCGCAGGCGGACCCGTCTGGCTTCTGAACCTGCTCATCTTCACGGTGATGTATGCGGCGCTCGCCAGCTCCTGGAACATCCTCGGCGGCTACGCCGGGTATCCGTCGCTGGGGCACGTCGCATTCTTCGGGATCGGCGCGTACACGATCGGCATCATGTTCTCGAACAGTGTCGGCGACGGCTACCTGCCGTTCGTTGTCCTCCCCCTGATCGGAGTCGGAGCAGCACTGTTCAGCCTACCGATCGGATGGATCTCGATGCGGACACGAACGGATGTGTTCGCGATCGTGACCATCACCATCCTGTTCATCGCCCAGACGCTGGCCTTCAATCTCACCAGCGTCACCGGTGGGGCACAGGGAAAGAGTGTCGCACCGGCTCCGTTCGCAGTGGACACTTACGACTGGCCGTTCTACTTTGCGATGATCGCTCTGCTCGCGGTGGCCATGGGAATATCGTTCTACATCAGCCGGTCGAAGATCGGACTCTCCCTCGCCACGGTGCGGGCCGATGAGGACAAGGCGCACGGCGTGGGCGTCAGGGTCACTGCGGTCAAGCTGATTGCGTTCGCGGTGAGCTGCGGGCTCGTCGCCATGGTCGGCGGTGTCTGGGCCTACTACGTCGGTTTCATCTACCCACAGTTCGCCATCGATCCTCTGATCACGATCGGCATGGTGCTCATGGCGTTCCTGGGTGGTCGCGGGACCCTGTGGGGTCCGGTGCTCGGGGCGTTCATCCTGGTACCGGCGCAGGAACTCTTCGCGCAGTCCTTCGGTGCGAGCGAACTGTACCTGCTGGCGTACGCCGCGGTCTTCCTGGTCATCATGCTGTTCCTACCCCGCGGGATCATCCCCTCGGTGCGAGAACGGCTGAACAGGAAGCGGGCGGCCGCAGCCGGGGCCGCGCGCGATGCCGCCCTGCTCAGGGAAAGAACGGCATCGAATTCCGACTCCACAGCACCAGCTTTGGTTGACACTGCCGGACCGGAAGAGAAAGCGACGGTGACCCTGTGAGCCGGGCACTCCTGGAAATCGAACACCTGAAGAAGTCGTTCGGTGGAGTCAACGCGGTCGACGCGTGCTCCTTCGAAGTGCAGGAAGGAACGATCACCGCCCTCATCGGCCCGAACGGCTCAGGCAAGACGACCGCTTTCAACATGATCACCGGATATCTCAAGCCGGATGCCGGCGAAATCCGCTTCCACGGTGAGACTGTCGAGCGCCCGAGGCCGGCCGGCCTCTATCGCCGCGGCCTCTCCCGCACCTTCCAACAGGCGAGGATCTTCCCCGAGCTGACCGTCCAGGAGAACCTGGTCGTGGCGGCTGGTTACACCTGGCGCCAGCTCTTCGGACGTCGGGTTTCGGCGGAGGACGCACAGCGGGCGAAGGCCATGCTCAGCGAGTTCCGTCTCGACCAACTCTCCGATCTCATCGCCGGCGACCTCTCGTATGGGCAGCGAAAGCTGCTTGAGTTCGCTGCAGTCCTTATGAGCAACCCACGGCTCGTGCTCCTCGATGAGCCGACCGCCGGAGTCAACCCGGTGATGATCGATGCGATGGAGCGGCATATCCGAGAGCGCAACGCCGCGGGCGTGACCTTCCTCATCGTCGAGCACGACATGCAACTGGTCATGCGGCTCTGCGATCCGGTGATCGTCCTCGATCAGGGTGCACGAATCGCATTCGGCTCGCCTGAACAGATCCAATCCGATCCACGAGTCCTGGAGGCGTACCTAGGTGGCTGAAACAACAAGTGCTCCCTTACTGGAGTTGAACGGCGTGACGGCCGGCTACGGCGCGGGCCTCATCCTCAAAGGTGTCGACCTCTCGGTCGCACGTGGCGAGATCGTCTGTCTCATCGGACCGAACGGTGCCGGAAAGTCGACGGTTCTCAAGACGGTGAGCGGGCTGCTGCGTCCTAAGGGCGGAACGGTGACGTTCAAAGGGGAGAGCATCGGCAGGCTTGCACCGAAGGAGCGCCTCACACGGGGAATCGTCCACGTGCCCCAGGACCGCAGTCTCTTTCCGGCGATGTCCGTGTGGGAAAACGTGATCATGGGTGCCTTCATCCTCTCCGACCAGAACCTCGTGAGGCAGCGTATCGAGGAGGTCGCGCAGATGTTCCCCATCGTTGCCCGGCGCAGGTCGGCATCCGCTGGCTCGCTCTCGGGTGGCGAGCAGAAGCAGGTCGAACTCGCTCGATCCTTGATGCTCGACCCTGCGCTCATCCTCCTCGACGAACCGTCGATCGGACTCGACCCCAAGTCGAGGACGTCGGTCTTCGCCAGCATCGCCGCGCTCGCCGAGAGTGGTCGCACGGTGCTCCTCGTCGAGCAGAACGCGCGGTCCGGCCTGGCGGTCGCGCATCGCGCTGCAGTCCTGGAGGCGGGCGTGGTCGCCCTGACCGGCACAGGTGAGGGCTTGCTCAACGATCCGGAGGTCGCACGGCTTTACCTGGGCGCGAGCGCCCGGAGCGGTCCTGTGTCAGAGACGCTGGCGGAAGCGATCTGAAAGCTAGCCGCCACCCGCGTCGCCGGGCAGAGGCTGCTGGAACAGTTCGGGATGTTGCAGCAGCTCGAGCCGAGTGCGTCGGATATGTCCGAAGAGCACACGTTCGGCATCGTCGATGTCACCCCGCCTCAGGGCGGCCACGAGGAGCTGATGCTCGTAGTGGACCGCCCTGCTGGCGTCCGGACCGATCAGCAAGGTGAATGCTCGACGGTAGTGCTGCGTCGAGTTCCAGAGTCGCTGGACCGTCTCGCCGAGGATCGAGGTCTTCGCGGCGCTGTATGACAGAAGATGGAATTCGCGGTCGAGCCTGAGGAAGGTCTCGACATCTGTGCCGGCCTGCATTCTGTCGGCCAGGGAGGCAAGCCCATCGACCATCTCGTCATCGAAATGCTCGGCGCTGTAGCGAAGCAGGAGCGGCTCGATCCGCTCACGGATCTGGTAGACCTCCTGGCATTCGTCGAGACTCAGGTGCGAAACCCAGGCGCCGGTGTTCGCAACGAGAGTGACTAGTCCGTCGGATTCGAGGATGCGAAGCGCGTCGCGCACCGGGAGCCGGCTTGCACCGAACTCTTGTGCGAGGTCCTCCTGCCGGATGCGGGCACCGGGCGCGTAGACGCCACGCAGTATCGCATCGCGCAGCGAGTCCGCGATTCGGCTCCCCGCCCCACCGTCTCGACTCGTCGTGGATGACATCGTCTCCATTCCGTCTCGGTCTCCTTCAGCCTCACTGCTGCGCAGGATGCCACAGTTTAACAGTCGCGTACTTCTCGTAGGCCTTGCCGTCCGGGTAACTCACCAACTCGAACTGCATTCCCCACGAGCTCCGAAAGTAGACCCAGCGCTGGCCCTCGTTGTGGCTTGCGCTCAAGGTCGGTTCGCCCATGACCTCGACGCCGCGTTCGCGCAGATACCCGAGGGCCACGTCGAAGTCGTCCACGTAAAAGGCCAGGTGGTGACCTCCGATGTCGCTGTTGAGCGGTTGTTGCGCCGGGGGTTCGGCCGCCTCGTATTCGAAGACCTCGAACGTGGGACCGTTCTTGCAGCGGAAGAACCGATTCTGTCGCATCACGGTTCGTGGGTGCACTCCGAGATGCTCGCTCATCCAGTCGTCGCCGGGGTGTTCGAACGGACCCAGCGAGTAAACGTGTTCGCAGCCGATGACGTCAACGAAGAACGTCGTCGCCTCCTCTAGGTCAGGCACCGTGAAGCCGATGTGATCGGTTCCGCGAAGGCCGGGGATTCCACTTGGCATGAGCCGCTCCTTTGGTTGCGTTCGTGACTATTGGATACAATTATGGTCCAACGAGCGCTACAACGTCGGAGTTATCGGCGCAATCGATTGTGATTGGATGCAATCATGCCTATGATCAGAGAACCGCAAAGCCGATCGCATGACCGGCGTGACCGATGGAGGCGGCGCTGATGCCGAAACGACGACGTTTGGAACCCGGATCACCGTGGATCGAGCTCACGACGACAGCGCAGGACTGGAAGAACGCCGATCCGGCACTCCTCGCCACCATGCTCGGCCAGCTTCACATGATCAGGGCGTTCGAAGAGGCGGTCCTCGAACTCGCCGGCGAAGGGCTGGTCCACGGACCCGCACACTCGAGCATCGGGCAGGAAGGCGGCGCCGTCGGCTCGATCGTCGGCCTCGCATCGTCAGACGCGGTCAACGGCTCCCATCGCGGTCATCATCAGTTCCTTGCCAAGGCGATCAACCATGTCACCGGGGGCACCCTCTCCCTCAGTTCGCTGGTCGATGACCGCGTGCGCACCGTACTGCAGCGAACACTCGCCGAGATCCTCGGCCTCGCCGACGGGTACTGCCACGGACGGGGCGGGTCGATGCACCTCCAATGGTTCGAGGCGGGAGCGCTCGGGACCAACGCCATCGTCGGCGGCGGAGTGCCCCTCGGCGCCGGTAACGCCTGGGCACAGAAGAACGCCGGGACGTCTGATGTCACCGTTTCTTACTTCGGCGACGGCGCGACAAACATCGGCTCGGTCCTCGAAACCATGAACCTTGCCTCGGCGTGGAAGCTGCCACTCGCCTTCTTCATCGAGAACAATTTCTACGCGGTGTCCACCAGCGTTTCAGAGGCGACCGGCGAGCCGAGGCTCTCCGCGCGCGCACTCGGGTTCAACATCCCTTCGTGGCGCGTCGACGGCATGGATCCTCTTGCCGTGCACCTTGCGATGAAGGAGGCCGAGAGCGTCATGCGGTCAGGCGCCGGCCCCGCCGTCGTCGAAGCTGAGGTGTATCGGTTCTTTCACCAGAACGGTTCGTTCCCCGGCAGCGCGTTCGGCTATCGCACCAAGGAAGAGGAGGCGACCTGGCGGGCCAGGGACCCGCTCGAGCGGGTCGGGTCCGAAATGACGAAACTCGGCCTCATCGACGCCGCGGGGGTGGCCGACGTGCGCGCGCAAGCGGAAGCCGCCATGACGAGCGTCGTCGAACAGCTTGTCGAACCCGATCCGGACAAGCCGGGCAAACGACGCATCCGTCCTCGCCTCTGGCCGGACGTCGACTTCGTCAACGTGGGTGTGCGCGGCGACGGCAGCGAATTGTCGACCGCCAGGACACTCGAGCCCACAACGTTCAGTGGGCCACGTGAGACGAAGAAGTTCATCGATTCCGTCGCCGCCGTGATGGATCGCCGGATGAGCGAAGACGACCGCATTCTCATCCTGGGTGAAGATGTGCACCGCCTCAACGGCGGGACGAACGGAGCGACCAAGGGCCTGGCGGGAAAGTTCGCGGGGCGAGTGCTCGGAACTCCGATCAGCGAGAATGCCTTCGCGGGACTCGGCGGGGGCATAGCCCTCGACGGGCGATTCCGCCCTGTCGTCGAATTCATGTATCCCGACTTCATGTGGGTCGCTGCGGACCAGCTCTTCAATCAGATCGGCAAGGCCCGACACATGTTCGGTGGCGAAAACCCTGTTCCGCTCGTGCTGCGCACCAAGGTCGCCATGGGCTCTGGATACGGCTCCCAACACCTCATGGATCCTGCGGGCATCTTCGTCACGAGCCCGGGCTGGCGGATCGTCGCTCCGTCGTGCCCCGCCGACTACATCGGACTGATGAACAGCGCGCTGGCGCTCCAGGATCCCGTGCTGGTCATCGAACACGTCGACCTCTATGGGCAGGCCGGGGAGGTGCCGGCGGGTGATCTCGACTATGTCATTCCGGTCGGCTCCGCAGCCGTACGGCGCGAAGGCGTCGACCTCACAGTCATCAGCTACCTTTCTATGGTCGGCCACAGTCTCGAGGCGATCCAGCAGGTCGGGGTCGACGCTGAACTGATCGACCTGCGATGGCTGGATCGGGCGTCGCTGGACTGGGACACCATCGGCGCGAGCATACGAAAGACCAATAATGTGCTGATCGTCGAGCAGGGCGCACAAGGCACCTCGTATGGCGGCTGGCTGGCCGACGAGATCCACCGCCGCTACTTCGACTGGCTCGACCAGCCCGTCCAGCGCGTCACGGGGGGCGAGGCCAGTCCGAGCATCTCCCGGATCCTGGAGCGCGCAGCGATAGCCCGGACCGAAGAGATCGTCGTGGGACTCGAGCTCGCGGTCGCCGGCCGAGGGGGGCAGCTCTAACCATGGCGACCATTCTCAGAATGCCTGAAGTACTAGCAAACGCGACCGAGGCGGTCGTCGCGGCGTGGACGGTCGAACTGGGCGCCCCCTTTACCGCCGGCCAGACGATCGCCGAGATCGAAACCGAGAAGGCGCTGGTCGACCTGCCGGCAGAACAGGACGGAATCCTCGGGCGGATCATCGCCCGCCCGGGCGATGCAACACAGGTCGGGGCACCGATCGCCGTGCTGATCACCGTGGGCGAGACCGACGCCGAGATCGACACAGCTCTGGGCGCGGCGGTGCCGGAGGCCGTGCTCGAGGTGGTTGCGGATGCTGTGCCCGTGCCCGTGGATGCTATGCGCCCGGATTCTGAAACGGCCGCGCCGGCGAGACTCTTCGCGAGCCCTCTCGCGCGGCGGCGAGCCAGGGAGAGCGGGATCGATCTCGCGAGTGTGCGCCCGAGTGGTCCCGGTGGGCGCATCGTGCGGGCAGATGTCGAAGCGGCAGTGAGGGTCCTGGAGGCGGGCCGGACTACCGAGAATTCGGTTGTCAGCGCCGCGCGCAGCGAAGTGCCGACGGTGCCGCCCGGGGCCGCGGCCGCCTCGGCAGAAGCCCACGGCGGCTACCTGGCGATTCCGCACTCCGGGATGCGGCGTGCGATCGCCCGGCGCTTGACCGAAAGCAAGTCGACGGTGCCGCACTTCTATCTCGCGGCCGATTGCCGAGTGGACGAACTGATCGCCCTGCGTGCCAGGATCAACGCCTCGGCTTCCGTCAAAGTCTCGCTGAACGATCTGGTGGTCAAAGCTGTGGCCAGGGCATTCGTCGAGGTGCCGGAAGCGAACGTGACGTGGACGGACACACATCTGCGGCAGTGGGAATCGGTGGACATCGCTGTCGCGGTAGCGACAGAAGGCGGCCTCCTCACGCCCGTCGTCCGAGACGTCGGCGCACTGGGACTGGGAGCGCTCAGCAGTCGCATGGTTGAATTGATAAAGCGAGCCAAAGACGGGCGACTTCGGCAGGACGAGCTGGAAGGCGGAAGCTTCTCGGTCACGAACTTGGGCATGTACGGAGTGACGGAGTTCGCTGCTATCCTCAACCCGCCGCAATCGGGCATCCTCGCCGTCGGAGCCGCGAAGCCGACGCCAACAATCATCGACGGGCAGTTGGCCGTTGCGACTGTGATGCGGTGCACGCTGTCCGTGGACCACCGCGCAGTCGACGGCGCGTTGGCCGCGCGGTGGCTCTCCGCCTTCGTCACCGGAATCGAGAGTCCGCTCTCGATCCTCGTATGACGCACTCTCGATCGCTTCAGACGGGGGCGCTGAGGTCGAAGGCCGCGAACGAATTCAGCGAACCACGCGTCCAACCGTGACCAGCATCGCAGCCCCGCCCCACACCATCAGTGCACCGGTCACGGTCACGAAAGTCACGAGCACGGGGACCACCGGCAGGAGAGCGAGTGCGAGCCCGACGATGAGCGCGGGCAGCGCCAGCCCGGTGTAGGCGATGAGGAAGATCGCGGCCAGTACTTCCCCTCTGCGATCGGGCACTGCGAGCGAAGCAGCGACAGCGATCGAGGACTTGAACAGCAGGCCGACGCCGGCGCCATCAAGTACTCCGCTGATGTCGAAGAGAGGAAGGTCTGAGCGCAGCACGCTCGCAGCCAGAGCGATCAGGCCGCCGACGACCAGCCCGAGTGACGCCCGGAGTTGTGCCCGTTGCGGGATCCCCGCTAGAGCGACTTGCGAGACGGCGGATGCGGCGAACACGGCGAATGTGACGAGGCCGGCAACGAGGCGGGATGTCTCGTGCAGCGTTCCCGATAGCACTGTCGGGGCGAGCGAGGTGAACAGGCCGAAGACTGCGAATCCGGCGAAAGATGCGATCGAAGCGGCGCCGAATATCCTTCGTGCGCCCTCCGGAAGCGAGATGCGCTGTGGCCGGTAGGCAGGGCGTTCTTCTGCGATCTTCGACCTCGACCTGGGGTGTCTGGCGCTGGACGTCACGCGGCCCGGTGATGAGTGGGCGACGATCGTTGCGT
Source organism: Leifsonia sp. (assembly GCA_035999915.1). Lineage (GTDB taxonomy): Bacteria > Actinomycetota > Actinomycetes > Actinomycetales > Microbacteriaceae > Leifsonia. The sequence goes on along the minus strand of DASYGJ010000252.1, from coordinate 24,381 downwards.
TCATCGGCGGCAAGGACTACGACGCGTGGTTCGCACTGGGAGAGGAAGGGCGCCGCACGGCCGTCATCGACTCCCTGGTTGCGACACTCGGACACGACGCCGCACATCCGCTGTCGTACCACGAAATGGATTGGCCCAGCGTCCCGTACACCCTCGGAGCGCCGGTCACCGTCATGCCTCCGGGGCTGCTGAGCGCCATCGGCGAGGCTCTCAATGCCCCTGTCGGTCCGCTTCGTTTCGCGGGGACCGAGGCAGCTCCGATGTGGACCGGCTACATGGAGGGTGCTGTCCGTGCCGGGGAAGCAGCTGCGAACCACATCCTGACGACTCGCGCGGCCGTGGCCGTCGCCGCACGGTGAGCAGGGCGATCGACATGGCGGATGCGACCATCCAGTACCTGACTCCAGCCGGGTCGGAAGAAGAAGCCGCTGCGTACGGACTCGCCCCCGGTGTGCGGGTCGGAGACCTGATCTTCGTGTCCGGTCAACTCGGAATCGATCAGGACGGTTCCATCCCTTCGTCCGGTGCGCGCCAAGCCGAACTCGCGTTCCTCGCGGTCCAGCGCGTGCTTCATGAGGGGGGCGCGACCCTGGCCGACATCATTCAGCTCCAGACCTTCCACAAGGGAGGCATCGCGGCCACGAACGAGTGGTTCCTGCCCGTCAAAGACCGCTTCATCCACGCGCCCCACCCGAGTTGGACAGGAGTGGGTGTCGCCGATATCGGCGGCGACGGAGCCGTGATCGAGATCGCGGCAATCGCTCGAGTCTCGACAACGCCGGCCGAAGCCGCCGACGGCTTTGTGCCCTGACACGATCACGGAGCGATTCTTTGGCGATTTTCCCAATGCGTACGAGCGTTAGTACGTGTTAGTTTCTGTGTCTGGTCAGTCATAAGGGACAGGGAAGTTCACATGCACACCGTCGCCACTCCCATGGTGCGTCCATTCGCCTCGGTGGGCGTCGCCCACGAGATCCGCGAGCAATTCCTGAGCCGAGCCACCGATGACCTTTCGGCCCTTCGGCCGGTCGTGGCGCGTTCGTGGTGGCGGAGCCGCGCCGCCGGTGTCGACGGAAGCCGTGATCAGGGGTTCATCGACGAGGGCCACGTCGACGAGCGCACGCTGGGAATCGCGGAGCGTTACCTGCGCGAGCTCGACGCGGTCGCCGAAGACATCGGTGGATATGTCAGCCTCACCTCGCCGAGCGGCTCGCTCGTGAAACCGGGGTTCCTGCGCGATGAGGCCGAGTTCCCGTCGGGGTACTCGCTGCTCGAGAGCAGCTGCGGAAGCAGCGGCGAGGGTGTGGCACTCGAAGAGGGCCGCGCGGTGTGGCTTTCCCCCGAGGAGCACTTCCGGGAGGACATGCGCGGCAACTGGTGCTTCGCATCGCTCGTGCGTGATCCGTTCCACGAGCGCGTCCGTGCGGTCGTCGGGCTGACCCTGCCGAACGCGCGGGTTCAGGAGCTCGACCCGTCGTCAACTCTCCTGATGCTGGAAGGGGTCACCGCGCGCATCGAGCGCGAGATCGAGCACTGCATGTCCTCGCGCGAGCGTGCACTGCTCAAGGAATACATGATGGTCTCGCGTCGCCGCAGCAAGGCCGCGGTCGTCGCGACCAACGGCAAGCATTCATTCATGAATGGAATCGCGACGTCCCAGCTGGAAGGCAGCGACGTCTCCATCGTCACGGGCTATGCCAAGAGCGTGATGTCATCCGGCACAGCCGTGAGCGTCGAGGCGATGCTGACCGGTCTCGGCCCCTCGCTCGTGGAGATCAGCGCCGTCGAATTGGGGGGATCGGCCTTCGGCGCCGTAGCGGTGGTGCGACCGCGCGCCCTTTCCCGCCCCGCAGAACCTGACTCCACGGCCGCGACCAGTGCGCTCGCCCCCGCTCGGACAGATCCCCTCGCCGAGCGGCTCCAGGGGCAGAGCATGGCCTTCCAGCGGACGGTGTCATCGGCACGGCTAGCGATGGAGAGCGATCGTTCGGCGCTCATCGTGGGCGAGCCGGGCACCGGCAAGCAGCGCCTTGCCGACGCCATCTCTTCGACCCGGCCGTCGGTCATCCGGCTGGACGGCCGGGATCCGGCGGCGGGTGTGCGGATGGAGAAGGCGCGGCACGCTGTCGCGGCACGGCCTCCGCAGACCTTCGTCATCGCACACGCGGACCAGCTTTCGCCGGTCGACGCGAGAGACGTCGCCGCCCAGATCCGGATCGGCGCCTGCAGCGTGATCCTCACCGTCGAAAGTGTCACGGAGGGCGTCCGCGCGATGGCTGACGCAAGCAGTGCACTCGAGATACGCGTCGCTTCTCTTCGCCGCCGGCGCGAGGACATCCCTCTCCTCGCCTCCGCGATCGCCGCCGAGATCGGCACCCGGCGCCTCTCGCGCAGACTAATCGCCACAGTCACCAAGGCCGACTGGCCTGGCAATGTGACGCAACTGCATCAGATCGTGTCCGACGCCGCGAAGCTGGCTGAGGGAATCGAGGTCGAGGACCATGACCTTCCCGCAAGCTTCCACCACCTCCTCACCGGCGGACGACTCTCGCGCCTCGAGGACGCCGAGCTCGCCGAGATCCGCAGCGCCCTTCGTGAGGTGGCGGGCAATCGTCGCCTTGCAGCGGAGTCCCTCGAAATCGGACGCTCCACGCTGTATCGCCGGATGGACTACTTCCGCAGTCGCGGCTTCGATCTCTGACGTCTCCTGACGACGGCGAGGGGTCTCGAGCCCCTCGTCCGCGCGCCCGGAATCCCGGGCCGGATGTATCGATCTGAGACGGATCGCCTCTGCCGCACGCTGTTTGAATCGTCTGGTTCCCGTGGATCACGACTAGGACAGGACGGCACGAATGAGCGGCGACAGGCAGGGCACCATCCTGGTGGCTCCCCATCACTTCCCCGACTTGGATCGTGAGCACGCGCTCGCGGAAGAACTGGGCTACGAGTTGGTCGCAGCGCCCGACGTCGATGCTTTCCGGGCAGGGCTGCCAGAAGCCTCGGTCGTGATGGTCACTCCGTACGCCCGGCTCACGGCCGAGGACTATCCCTCGATGTCGAAGACCCGCGCCGTGATCCGCTACGGCATGGGCTACGACAACATCGACGTCGATGCCGCCGCCGAGGCAGGGATCCCGGTCGCGATCGTGCCGGGAACGGCGTCAGAGGAGGTCGCCTCGCACGCGTTCGCCATGGGTCTGGCGCTCGTTCGCCGGCTTCCCGCCGGTGATGCGGCGATCCGCGAACAGGGCTGGGCCGGCATCATCGGCTACGACACTCCGGTTCTGTCGGAGCTGCGCATCGGTGTCCTCGGGCTTGGCCGCATCGGTCAGCACGTGGCGCGGATGTGGTCGGCGGTCGGCGCGCACGTGCGTGGCTATGACCCCTACGCTGCGAACGTTCCTGTGGAGCTGGCCGCCCTGGACAGCGTGCTGGAGGAGTCCGATGTGATCTCTCTGCACCTTCCGCTCAACGAGACGACTCAGCATCTGATCTCCGCCGGCAGCTTGAGCCGGATGCACCGCGGAGCCGTCATCGTGAACGTTTCGCGCGGCGGCCTGATCGACGAGGAAGCGCTCGCCGTCGCGCTCGCCTCCGGCCAGATCGGCGGAGCCGGCATCGACACCTTCTCCCAGGAGCCCCTGCCGCCGGAGCACCCGCTGCGCTCGACACCGAACACCATCCTCACCCCGCACATCGCCTGGCGGTCGAACCGTTCGACAGGCGCACTGCAGGAGGGTGCGGTCGAACGCGCGCGGCTCGCGCTCACCGGGCAGCCCCTGACGGACGTCGTGAACTGAGGAGTGGATCGAAGACATGACCACAAGCAATCCAGCAGGCGAATTCGTCGACGATGGAGTTCTCGAAGACCCGCACCTGCGCCGTGGGCCGCGAGGATACCCACTCCTGCCCGGCGGGTACGGCCGTTCGACCTACTACACCGGTCGGCCCAGCCCCTATGCGGTGCGCGGGGCGGGATATCGCGTCTGGGACGACCGCGGACTCGAGCTGATCGACGCGAACAACAACTTCACCTCGCTCATCCACGGCAACGCGCATCCGGAGATCACCCAGGCGGCGATCACGGCGCTGTCGGCCGGGGCGAGCTGGGGCATCCCGAATCTCTACGAGTGGGAACTCGCCGATCTCCTTCTCGAACGGCTCCCGACGCTGGATCAAGTGCGGTTCACGAATTCGGGTACGGAGGCCGTCATGGCGGCCATCCGAATCGCGCGGGCGGCGACCGGTCGCGATCGCATCGTCGTCACGCAGGGCGGATACCACGGCACCTCGGACGTCGCTCTGGCAGCCGGCGGCCCCGGGTACACCCGCGGGGTGACGGCCGGCGTGACACGCGATGTCACCCCCATCCCGCTGAACGACGTACAGGCGCTGCGGGATGCGGTCGAGTCGGCGCCCGACCAGTACGCGGCGATCATCCTCGACCTGCTCCCGAACCGGGCAGGCCTCCTCCGGATCACCCAAGACTTCGTGACGACTGCCCGGGAACTGGCGAGCCGCAACGGGGTCGTTCTGATCATCGACGAGGTCATCAGCCTGCGACTGGGCCTTCACGGGCTGAGCGGTGCGTACGGCATCGCCCCTGATCTCCTCACCACGGGGAAAACGATCGGGGGAGGCTTCGCAGTCGGTGCCGTCGTGGGCATTGCCGACCTGATGTCCGAGGTCGATCCGACCCGGGCAGGAAGCCTCCCCCACGGCGGTACCTTCTCGGGCAATCCGGTCAGCATGGCGGCGGGGGCTGCTGCCCTGCGCCTCTACCCGGAGTCCGAGATCGAGCGGCTGAACACACTCGGTGACCTCGCCCGCGCGACCATTCAAGCCAGCCTTGCCGGCAGTGGCTGGGAGATCCGCGGTTGGGGGTCGCTTCTGCGCGCGGTACCCGAGGGAAGCCAGAAGGTGCCGGAGGAGCTTCAGCACAAGCTCTGGTGGGAGTCGTACTATCGCGGGCTGCTCGGTTCGCCGGCGAATCTGCTCTCGCTCTCCACCCCGATGAACAAAGCGGTGGTCGACGACATCGTCGACCGGCTCACGGATGCGGTGTGGGCCGTCGCCGGCATTCAGGGTGCGAGGCGCGACTGATGCGACTCGTCTCCTACCTCCATGACGGCTCCGCTCGGGGCGGAGCGATCGTCGGCGACTCGGTGATCGACCTCGAGCGATTCCTGACGGCCGCGACGGTGGAGCCGACCCCGTCGGTGCGCGAGTTCCTGGCCGTGCATGCCGACGCGATCCCTGCTCTCTCGGGGGAGGTAACTCGACTCGCCGCGCACTCCCCGGAGATCCGAGCGGGCGCACTGGCTGAGGTACGGCTGCTCAGCCCTGTGCCCGACCCGCGGAAAGTGCTCTGCATCGGCCTGAATTACAAGGACCACGTCGCAGAGACCGGCCGAGCGCTGCCGCAGTACCCCGACGTCTTCGTCAAGTTCGCGTCGACACTCATCGGACCACGCGACGAGATCGGCGGCGCCGACGTGAGTGACAACCTCGACTTCGAGGGTGAAGTGGCTGTGGTCATCGGACGCACGGCCCACCGCGTCTCCGAGGCCGATGCGCTTTCGCACGTGGCCGGTCTGGCGCCACTCAACGACATCACAGCGCGTGACCTCCAGTACCGCGGCACGCAGTGGACGGCCGGGAAGGCGGTCGATGGCTCGACCCCCTGGGGTCCGGCGATCGTCACTCTCGACGAGATCGGCGACCCGCAGACCCTCGAGATCGCAACACGGGTGAACGGAGTCGAGGTGCAGCACTCCAACACCCGCCACCAGATCTTCACGATCGCGAAAATCGTGTCCTACCTCTCGGGTTTCCTCGCCCTGGAGCCGGGAGACGTCATCGCGACCGGGACTCCCCAGGGAATCGGCGCCAAACGCGTGCCCCCGGTATGGCTCGCCCCGGGCGATGTCGTGGAAGTCGATATCGACCGGGTGGGCCTGCTGCGGAATCGTGTTGCACCCCTTTGACCACTCTGCACACAGATATGGAAGACAAATGACTGACGTTCACTCGGCTCCCGCACCAGAGCGATATCGCATCGCCGTCGACACCGGCGGCACGTTCACGGACGTCGTGGTGGGTTCCGGTCGCGGCGAGATGGCGGTCGGCAAGGCCCTCACAAACTATGACCGCGTCTTCCAAGGCTTCGAGGGCGCAGTGCATCGTGCCGCCGAGTCGGTCGGCTGGAACGGCGCCGAGGTCTTACGCAATGCCGACGTGATCGTCTATGGCACAACGCACGCCACGAACGCTGTGCTGACGGGCAAGGTCGCGAATACGGCTCTGCTGGTGACCGACGGCTTCGCCGACACCCTGCTGCTGCGCGAAGGGGGACGTCGCGACGCCTTCGATTCGAAGGCCGCGTATCCCGGTCCCTACATCCCCCGACGGCTCACCTATGAGATCCGGGAGCGCATCTCCTCCGAGGGCGAGGTGCTCACCCCACTCGACGAAGCTCAGGCACGCGAGGTGCTGACCCGGCTCAGCGAGGACGGGGTGGAAGCGGTCGCCGTATCCTTCCTCTGGTCGATCGTCAACGACGCGCACGAGCTCAGACTCGGCGAGCTCATCGAGGAGATCCTGCCCGGTGTGCCGTACACGCTGTCGAATCGCGCGAATCCGACCATCCGCGAGTACCGTCGTTCCTCGGCCGCATCGATCGACGCGTCGCTGAAGCCGCTTATGGCCGATCACCTCGGCAACCTGCGCTCGGACCTGGCCGACAACGGCTTCGCGGGCGATCTGCTCGTCGTGACGTCGGAGGGGGCCGTCCTCGATATCTCCGATGTGCTCGACCGCCCCGTCCTGCTCCTCAACTCGGGACCGTCGATGGCGCCACTGGTCGGCGCAGCGGCGGCGCCGGACCGCGAAACCGTCGTCGTGTGCGACATGGGCGGCACGACCTTCGATGTCTCGCTCGTCGAGAAGGGCGTGGTGCGTCACACTCGCGAAGCCTGGCTCGGCGAGCCGTTCGTGGGCCACCTCACCGGCCTGTCGTCCGTCGCGGTCTCGAGCATCGGTGCGGGCGGCGGCAGCATCGCCTGGATCGACGGCGGCGGGTTGCTGCGGGTCGGCCCGCAGAGCGCGCGGAGCACGCCAGGGCCTGCGGCGTACGGACGCGGTGGCCTGGAGCCGACGGTGACTGACGCCTGTGTGGTGCTCGGCTACCTGGATGCGAGTGGATTCGAGGGCGGATTCGTCCTCGACCGCGACGCCGCAGAGGAAGCCATCGTCTCCCGGATCGCCGGTCCGATGGGGATGACCGTCGAACAGGCCGCCCAAGCGATCCTCGACGTGTCTGCCCACCACATGGCGACCGCAATCCGCCACGCCTCGCTCGAGCAGGGGGTCGACCCGCGTGGCGCACTCATCGTCGCTGGGGGCGGCGCCGGCGCCATGGTTGCCGCGGCGATCGGGGGCCTTCTGGAGACCGACACGGTCCTCATCCCGGCCACCGCGGGCGTGCTAGCCGCCTATGGGGCCCACCGAGCGCCCATCGCGACCGAGTTCCTTTCCCCACTGCACAACGACACCCACGCGTTCAATCCGGAGAGCGCCACGCGGGCGATCACCGAGCTGAAAGCCAAGGCCGCCGACTTCGCTGAACGGTTCGACGGTGTGGGCGGCGCGCCCGAGTTCACCTACTTCGTCGACGCACGGTATCCGGGTCAAGCATGGGATCTTCGGGTGCGCCTGAGCGGTCCGCCTGAGACCGACGGCGATGCGGCCGCGGTGATCGCGACGGCGTTCCACGAGGAGCACGATCGCCGAAATGGCACCCACGACCCACGGAGCCGCGTGGAGATCATCAGCTGGGGTGTCCGCGTCGAAGTTTCGCGTCCAGAGAACCTCAACATCCAGGTCGCCTCGGGCGGATCGCCTGAATCGCATCGGACGGATCAGATCATCTTCGATGGTCAGAGCTATGCGACCCCCCGCTACCGGGGCGTGACTCTCGGTCCGGACGACTCCCTCCCCGGTCCTGCGGTCATCGATCAACCGACCACCACGATCGTCGTCCCGCCCGAATGGAACGCCACCCTCGATGATCGCTCGAACATCTACCTGACCCGCAAGGAGGCGTGAGGTGTCACGCAATTTCGACCCAGTGAAGCTCTCGGTGCTGGCAAACGCGTTCGACGGTGTCGTCCGGGAGATGACCAGCGGGCTGCTTCGCTCCGCGCGATCCTCGGTGATCAACACCGCCCGAGACTTCTCGTGTGCTGTGCTGACGGCCGACAACCAGCTGCTGGCCGCCGCTGAGGGCGTGCCGGTGCACGTCTTCGGCGCAGGCCCCCTCGGCGAGGACATGGTCGCGCTGCACGACGACATCCGTGAAGGCGATGCTTTCCTCCACAACGATCCGTACCTGGGCAACTCGCACGCTGCCGACCACGTGATCCTCGTACCGATCTTCATCGAGGGCCGGCACCTCTTCACCGCGGTGACGAAGGCCCACCAGGCGGATTGCGGCAATTCCCTGCCGACGACGTTCTTCGCGACGGCACGGGACGTCTACGAAGAGGGCGCACTGATCTTCCCCTGCGTCCGGATCCAGCGCGATTACACCGATCTGGACGACATCATCCGCATGTGCCGGGCTCGCATCCGAGTGCCCGACCAGTGGTACGGCGACTACCTGGCTTCGGTCGGCGCCTCCCGTATCGCAGAGCGACGCGTTCAGGAACTCGCCGCGAAGTTCGGCGCCGACACGCTGGTCGAGTTCGTCGACGCCTGGTTCGACTACTCGGAACGCCTCGCGGTCAGTGCGATCGAGCGGTTGCCGGAGTATGTGATGACCGGGAGCTCGACGCACGACCCCTTCCCGGGCACCGGGCCCGACGGCGTGCCGCTGCAGGCGACGATCAGCGTGAAGCCGCAGGAGGGCCGTGTGACGATCGACCTCCGCGACAACCCGGACAACCTGCCTAATGGGCTCAACCTCACTCGCGCGACGGCGACGGGCGCTGCTCTCGCGGGGATCCTTGCGGGACTCCCCGAGAGCCTCCCGAGCAATGCCGGCACGTTCCGGCGGGTGGAGGTGCTCCTGCGCGATGGGTGTGCTGTGGGAGTGCCGAAGCATCCGTATTCGTGCTCGTCGGGAACGACCAACCTCGCTGACCGTGTCGTGAACATCGTTCAGGCCGCTTTCGCCGGAATCGAAGACGGCTACGGCACCGCAGAGGGGGCCGCCGGCCAGGCTCCCGCCAAGTCGGTCATTTCGGGCATCGACGAGCGCAACGGCAACGCCTACGTCAACCAGATCCTGGTCGGCGGCGTCGGAGGTCCCGCCACTCCGTACGTCGATGGCTGGCCGACCTATCAACGGCCCGTCTGCGGCGCGCTGCTGTATCACGACAGCGTCGAGGTCGACGAGCAGCGGTATCCGATTCTGGTCCACGAGCGTGTTCTGATCGCCGACTCCGGTGGCGCCGGACGTCAGCGCGGCGGCCTGGGGACCCGCGTCACCATCGAGGCCCGCGACGACGGTCTCACTCTCACCTACGGCCTCGAGGGCAAGTTCAACCCGCCGCAAGGTGTGCGGGGCGGTGCCAGCGGCTCGGTGCCGGAGGCCTGGGTCGAAGCGACGGACGGGACCCGGAGGGAGATCCCGGTGGTCGGCCGATTCGATATGGCCCGCGGGGAACGAGTGGTCTCGATGGCGCCCGGCGGCGGCGGCTACGGCGACCCGCTGCACCGCGACGTCGACGCGGTTCTCGACGATCTGCGGGAGGGTCGCGTCACGCCCGAGTCCGCTCGCGAGGTCTACGGCGTGATCGTCAGCGGAGGCCTCGTCGACGAAGCCGCGACTGCTGCCGCTCGCCAGGCGGGGACGAAGACGACGACGTGACCGAGAGGAACGTGTCGTCCGGGGTACGCTCGACCTGACCGAGGGGAGAACGACCGCGTTGGTGGCCTCCGGACGAGATTTTCTGACGATCGCCGACCTCGTCGCGATGCCGCACCTCGCCCTGCAGCTCGTGGCGGGGGCCGGCGGCGTGGAGAATGCCGTCCTCTGGACGCACACGTCCGAACTCGTCGATCCGGGTCCGTGGCTCGAAGGCGGCGAGCTGCTCATCGTCAACGGCTTCGGCATTCCCGAGGACCCGGCCGGGCAGGTCGCCTATCTCGCCAGCCTCGCCCAGCATCGCCTCGCGGGCATCGCGATCAGCGTCCGCGCACCCGAGCTGTCCACCGAGATGCTGGACGAAGCGGATCGGTTGTCGTTCCCGGTTCTGCGGATCCGTCGCGAGGTCCCGTTCATCGAGCTGTCGTATCTCGTGGCGAACGCCAGCGATCGCTCGGCGAGAAGCCGACTCGCGCGACACCTACAGATCTTCGAGACCCTGCAGCTGCGGAACAGTCGTGATGGCGATACCGTCGCCATCTACTCCGAGCTCGAGCGCCTTTCCGGGTACCGCCTCGCTGTTGTGTCGCCGACCGGTCGACCCCTTCTCCGTGAATGGCCGTGGGTCCCCTCGGCCGGAGATTTCGATTGGCTGGCGAACGGGAGCAGTGAACTGCAGGTGATCAAGGGTGGCTTCGTCGTCCCCCTTCTCGTGGGGGATCGCGTGACCGCATATCTGATCGGGCAGGAGCATCCGGAGGCCGCGCCCGGAGGTCTCGCGGCGCTGCAGCACGTCGCGACACTGGCCGTCCTCGACGCGATCGACGATCAGCGGCGACGCGAAGCGATGCATCGGAAGGGCGGCGAGCTGCTCGCCGCGTTGCTCGATGAGAATGCGGCGCTGCCCGAGGCGGAGGACCGGCTGGCTGCTTTCGGCCTCGTCAGCGCGCGGGGCCTCCGGGTGCTTGCCGTCGCCGACCGGACAGCGGACGTGGCCACGGAGATCGAGCTGCGGGACTGGCTCGTCGACCACGACCTGCCGCACCTCCTGCTCAAGCAAGGAGTGCTGCTCGCCCTCGTCGACGCAGCGGAGAGCGACCTTCGACGCCTCGCTGTCGAAGTGGGCGTTCGAGTGGGCGCCAGTGCTCGTTTCACCGAGCTTCCCGACCTCCCGCGAATGCGGCGACAAGCCACATGGTCGCTCGGGCTGGCGAGTGACTCAGCCGAAGCGGGAGCCTATCTGGCGGAGGAGGAGCTCGGGTTCGCACAGTGGCTCAACCCCGACGTCGAGACGATCCGGCAGTTGACCGTCCGCACCCTGCAGGCGCTGCTCGATCGCGACGGGGAAGACCAGGCGGACCTGCTGAACACGCTCGTGGTGTACTTCCGTCACCAGGGCAGACTGCGCCCCGCCGCCGCCGAGCTCTTCGTCCACGAGCACACGCTGAGCTATCGACTCAAACGGATCGAGAAGCTCACGGGACGCGATCTGCACAGCTATCGCGACGCCTTCGAGCTCTGGCTCGCGGTGTCAGCATTGCCCCTCCTGGACGAGAGGGAGTGAAACCCTGAGGGCTCCCAGTCGTGTCAATTTGGCACAGGCGTGAGATCGACGCCGCTGGAAGGCTGACCTCAGAGCAGGATCCGTCCGGATCCATCATGCGGAGGAGCAGTCATGAGCACTACCCTGACGGACGACACCAGCGCCAGCGCCAGAGTCCCCGAGCGCCGGATCCGCCGTCGCACGGTTGCGCAAGCGGTGGTCGAGTATCTTCAGGTCCAGTACAGCGAGGTGGACGGCCGTCGTCGCCGCTTGATCCCCGGCATGTACGGGATCTTCGGGCACGGCAATTCAGTCGGTCTCGCGCAGGGCATCGACGAGTACGGCGTCGAGTTCCCGCACTATCAGGGCAAGAACGAGCAGAACATGGTGCACGCGGCCATCGGATACGCGAAAGCGACGAACCGCGCTGCGACTCTGGCGTGTACGGCCTCGGCCGGCCCGGGCTCGACGAACATGATCAGTGGAGCATCCACAGCGACGACCAACCGGATTCCTGTCCTGCTGCTGCCGGCGGACATCATCAACACGCGCAAGGGCGACCCGGTTCTGCAACAGATCGAACACCCGGTCGAGCGCGATATCTCGGCCAATGACGCGTTCCGGCCTGTCAGTCGCTACTTCGATCGGATTACGACGCCCTCGCAGCTTCTCGTCACGCTGCCCGAGGCCATGCGGGTGCTGACCGACCCCGTCGAAACCGGAGCGGTCGTCGTCTGCCTGCCGCAGGACATCCAAGGCGATACCTACGACTTCCCCGAGGAGTTCTTCACCCCTCGCGTCTGGCCCATCCGGCGTCGACCGGCGGCGCAGGAGGAGATCCGCGACGCGATCGAGATCATTCGCCGCAGCAAGCGGCCATTGCTCATCGCAGGCGGAGGGGTCCGCTACTCCGACGCGGCCGCCGAGCTTGCCGCCTTCAGCGAAGCGTTCGGTGTCCCCGTCGCCGAGACCTACGCTGGCAAGGGCGTCGGACCTCAGACGGACCTTCTGCTCGGCGGCTTGGGCGTCGACGGAACGGTCGGAGCCGACGAGATCGCCGGCAGTGCCGATTGCGTGATCGCGGTCGGCTCGCGGCTGCAGGACTTCATCACGGCGTCGCACTCGCTGTTCCAGAACCCCGGCGTCCAGTTCGTGCACCTCAACGTCAACTCGTTCGATGCACACAAGATGGGCTCGTATCCCGTCGTCGGCGACGCGAAGCTCTCGCTCTCGGCGCTTCACCAGGGACTGGAAGCAGTCGGTTACCGCAGTCACGCGGGATACGAGGCCGATATCGCGGCTGCCCGTGCGAAAACGGCCCGCAACCTCGAACACGACCTGCAGGATTTCCCCGGCGAAGCGATGAGCCAGGCTCAGGTGATCCAGGTCCTCAACGAGCACACCGGTGCGGACGACGCGCTCGTGCTCGGTTCCGGAGGTGTGGTCGGCAATGTGCACAAGGCGTGGGACACGGCCAACGGTACGACCGTGCTCTCCGAGTACGCCAACTCATGCATGGGGCATGAGCTGCCGGCGGGACTCGGATACCGCCTCGCCACGCCGGACGCTCCCGGCGACGTCTTCGTCCTGATCGGCGACGGCACGTACTACATGGCACCGACCGAACTGATCACGGCGGTGCAGGAGCACCAGAAGATCATCGTGGTCATCATCGACAACAGCGGTCATCAATGCATCTGGCCCCTTCAGGTCGCGAAGGGCGGCGAGGGACACGAATTCGGGACGCAGCTGCGGGAACGCAGCGCAGAGTCGGGGCGGCTCGACGGCCCGGTGGTGCCCGTGGACATCGCCGCCAACGCGGCCAGCATGGGTGCCGCCTCATGGTCGACGACCACGCTCGACCAGTTCCGCATCGCGCTGAGCCAGGCGCGGGCGGTCGAGGGCCGGCCCGCCGTGGTCGTCGCCCACGTCGAGCCCTGGCGGTACCTCACCGGGAACGGCGCCTTCTGGGATGTCGGCGCCGCCATGACGTCGGAACGGCCCGAAACCCTCGAAGGCGGCGAGAAGCACCGGGCGGGTCGTGCGACTCAGCGCTTCTACGGAGCAACCGTCGTGCCCGGGACCGAGCTGGCGAATCCGAACACCGTCGAGAACTGAAGGAGGCGCACGATGAGGACGTTCGCGGTAACCGACCCAGCGACCAATGAAGTGGTCGCCGAGTTCCCCCCATCCACCGATCTCGAGATCGAGGAGGCGTTGGCTGCGGCGCATGCCACGTACACCGGCTGGTCACGCCAGACGACGGTCGCCGACCGCGCCGCGCTCGCCCAGCGGCTTTCGGAACTCTTCTTCGAGCGGAAAGACGCGCTCGCCGCGATCATCCAGCGCGAAATGGGGAAGCCGATCCCGCAGGGCGTCGGCGAGGTCGAGTTCGCCGCGAAGATCTGCGCCGCGTTCGCCGCTCATGCGGACCAGTGGCTCGCAGACGAGCAGCTCTCGACCGATGACGGCCTCCGGGGCTTCCTCCGGTTCCAGGGGATCGGGGCGATTCTCGGGGTGATGCCCTGGAACTACCCCTACTACCAGGTGGCGCGCTTCGCGGTCCCGAACCTGATCCTCGGCAACACGGTGATCGTGAAGCACGCGACGCAGTGTCCGGAGTCTGCGCTGGCGCTTCAGCAGCTGTTCGCCGACGCCGGCTTCCCGCAGGGGGCGTACGTCAACGTCTTCGCCAGTCACGACCAGGTCGGCACCATCATCGCGGACGATCGTGTCCAGGGCGTTTCGCTCACCGGCTCCGAGGCTGCTGGGGCGATCGTCGCCGAGAAGGCGGGTCGCGCACTGAAGCGATGCGTTCTCGAGCTGGGCGGCTCCGACGCGTTCCTCGTGCTCGACACGAAGGACATCGACAACGCGGTGAAGCACGCCGTCGCCATGCGGATGGACAACACGGGCCAGAGCTGCAACGGGTCGAAGCGCATGGTCGTCATCGACGGGCTCTTCGACGAGTTCGCCCGCAAGTTCACCGCGGCGATCGCCGCCCAGTCCTATGAGGACGGTCAGTACGGGCCCCTCTCGTCGGCCGCCGCGACCAAGACCCTGAAGGACCAGGTGCAGCGCGCGCTCGACCAGGGCGCGACCCTCCTGGTCGGGGACAACGCTCCCGACGGGAATGTGTACACGCCGGGGGTCCTGGCCGACATCAGCCCGGCGATGGATGTATACAGCGAAGAGCTGTTCGGCCCGGTCGCGCAGCTGTACCGCGTCGGGAGTGACGAGGAGGCGATCGCTCTCGCGAACTCGTCCCCGTACGGCCTGGGTGCCGTCATCATCTGCGACGACCTGGAGCGAGCAGAGCGCGTCGGCAACGCCTTGGACGTGGGCATGATCTTCATCAATGCCGGCGGTCTCGGCGGCCCGGACATCCCCTTCGGCGGCGTCAAGAAGTCCGGGTACGGCCGCGAGCTGGGCAGGGTCGGGATGCTCGAGTTCGCCAACAAGAAGCTGTTCCGCTTCGCCTCGTAGCCCCCGCACCCTCGAATCAGGAGTACCGAACACGATGTCCGACACCGAGAACCTCCCCCTGCGCAGCGCCCACTGGTTCGCTCCGCACGATCTCACGGGGTTCATCCACCGCACCGCGATTCAGGCCGAGGGCTTCTCGAAGTTCGCCATAGAGAACCGGCCGGTAGTCGGGATCGCGAACTCGTGGTCGGAGCTCGTCAACTGCAACATCCACTTCAAAATGCTCGCCGAGGCCGTCAAACGCGGCGTGCTCATGGCCGGCGGTCTGCCGCTCGAATTTCCGACGATCTCCTTGGGCGAGAGTCTGATGAAGCCGACCGCGATGGAGTTCCGCAACCTCATGGCGATGGATGTCGAGGAGTCGATCCGCGCCTATCCACTCGACGCGATCGTCCTGCTCGGCGGCTGCGACAAGACGGTTCCCGCTCAGCTGATGGGCGCCGCGAGCGCCGACGTCCCGGTCATCATGCTCACCGGAGGTCCGCAGGAGCCCGCTTTCTTCCGCGGCCGGCAACTCGGGGTCGGTACGGACACCTGGAAGTACGCCGACGAGCTCCGGGCGGGGACCATCACCCAGGACGACTTCGACGAGCTCGAGGGGAGCGCGAAGCCGTCAGCGGGCCACTGCAGCGAAATGGGCACGGCCTCGACGATGACCTCGATCGTCGAAGCGCTCGGGATGTGCCTTCCCGGCACCGCCTCGATCCCGGCCGTCCATGCCCGTCGTGCGGCTGCGGCGGAGGCCAGCGGCCGCCGGGCGGTGGAGATGGCCCTCCATGGCCCCCGGCCCAGCGAAATCCTCACCGAGCAGGCTTTCGACAACGCGATCACCTTGCTCATGGCGGTCGGAGGCTCGACGAATGCCGTGGTGCACCTGCTCGCGCTCGCCCGCCGCGTCGGCTACGACCTCCAGCTCGACCGCTTCCATGAGATTTCGCAGCGCACCCCGCGCATCGTCAATGTCAGGCCGTCGGGCGAGCACCTCGTCAAGCAACTGTTCGACGCGGGCGGGATCTCGGCCGTGCTCAAGGAGCTGGACCCGCTGCTGCATGGCGATGCGCTCACCGTGACCGGCAAGACGCTCGCGGAGGGCTATGCCGCGGCTCCTGCGCCGGACGGCGACGTGATCACCTCGCTCGACAAGCCGTTCGATGCGACGGGAGGGATCGCCGTGGTTCGCGGTTCGCTCGCGCCGCGGGGAGCCGTCATCAAGCGGAGCGCCGCCTCGGCCGATCTCCTTCGCCATCGCGGTCCGGCCGTCGTGTTCGAGGACATCTACGACCTCGGCAGGCGCATCGACGACCCCGGCCTGGACATCACCGAAGACTCCGTCCTCGTACTGCGCAACAGTGGGCCGAAGGGCGCGCCGGGCATGCCGGAGTGGGGGATGCTCCCCATCCCCGAGCGGCTGCTGCGCACCGGTGTCCGCGATATGGTCCGGATCTCGGACGCCCGGATGAGCGGGACGGCATTCGGGACGACCATTCTTCACGTCTCACCGGAGTCTGCTGTCGGCGGCCCGCTCGCGGCGGTTCGCGATGGGGATCCCATCGTGCTCGATGTCGAGAATCAGCGCCTCGACCTCGATATCCCGCAGGAGGAGATCGACCGCCGTCTCGCGGAGATCGATCCACCGAAGCCGAAATACCGGCGCGGATACGGCCGGCTGTTCCTCGACCACGTCACCCAGGCGGACGAAGGATGCGACTTCGACTTCTTGCAGAAGCTGCCCGACGAGGGGCCCCAGATCCTGCCGCTCGGCCTGACGAGCGGATGGCAGGGCGGCTGGTGACGGTGGAGACCGGAGGACGCCAGGCTCCCCGGCCGAAGGCGATCGTCGTCGTCCCCGTCGGCGGGCAGTTGCCCCCGCTGGACGACGTTCGAGCCGAGGCCGACGTCTCCGTCGTGCGCACCGCGGACGAACTGCGAGCCGCCCAGGCGGACGCCGAGATCCTCTTTCTCAACGATTTTCGAAGCACCCTGCTGCGCGAGGTCGGACCGGGACGATTGAAGTGGATCCACACATCGAGCCTCGGAATGGACCCGCTGCTGACTCCAGAGATCGTCGGGAGCGAGATCGTCGTCACGAATTCGCGGGGAGTGTGCGAGCGGCCCATCGCGGAGTGGGTGCTCGGCGTGCTGCTGATGTTCACCAAAGACCTCCGGCGAACCATCGAACTCCAGCAGGAGCGCCGCTGGCAGCACCGGGAGACCGAGCCGATCCTCGGTCGGCGGGTGCTGGTCGTGGGGCCAGGTCCTGTCGGCCGCGAGACGGCGATGCTTCTCCGGGCCGCCGGTATGCAGGTGACTGTCGTGGGGCGAACGGCCCGGCATGATGCCGAGCTCGGCGACATCTCGGCCATCTCCGACTTGGACGGGCTCTTACCCGAAGCGGATGACGTCGTCCTGACTCTTCCGCTGACGGAACAGACCCGCTCACTGTTCGATGCCTCGCGCCTGCGGCAAATGCGGCGCGGCGCTCGTCTCGTGAACGTCGGGCGCGGCGCGGTGGTCGTCGCTCGCGACCTGCTCGCAGCCATCGACGACGGCCACCTCGATGCGGCCGCCCTCGACGTGTTCGAGCAGGAACCGCTGCCTGCGGACGATCCGTTCTGGACCAGCGACAGAATCCTGGTGTCGCCGCACGCCTCGGGCGACCTCGTGGGCTGGCGCGGGTGGGTCGTGGAGCGCTTCGTCGAGAATCTGCGTCGCTGGAATGCCGGAGAGCCCCTGGAGAACCTCGTCGACTTACGGGCGCTCGGAGTCGTCGCCTAAAGACGGCAGAGACGGCAGAGACGAAAGAGGGGAGGGCGGCCCTCGCGGGCGGCCCTCCCCTCACCGTCAGCTGGTCAGGCGTGGCTGTGGCTGTGGCGCCACGGCGGCGACACCAGGCGTTCGCTCGTGGACTGCTCGTACGGCAGGCCCTCCGGCCAGCGGATGAGCTCGATGACCAGACCCCAATCGGTGAGGAAGTAGCTCCAGTCGAGGCCGTCCAGTGGACCGCCCTCCTCCTTGCTCACCGCGTTCAGCCAACGGATGTCGTCCCGCTTCCGCAGCTCCTTCTCCGCCTCATAGATGTCTTCGACGTAGAAGCAGAGGTGCATTCCGCCGGGTTGTGAGACGCGAGGCGCCGGCGGATCATTCGGTGCGTCCTGACGTGTGTATTCGAGGATCTCGATGTTGTCCGAATCGCCCATCCGGAGCATCGCCAACCGCATGGTGGTGTTCTCCGGCCCGTCGTCGCCCGGCCAGGTGAAACCGAGGTCATCGTACGGGCCGGCATGGAAAACCACCTTGCAGCCGAACGCGCTGACGAAGAAGTCGATGGCTTGCTCGAGATTGGGAACGCTCAGGCCGACGTGGTCGACGGCGACTTTGCTTGTGATCACTGCTGTCCTCCAGATTAGGTTCGGGAATTCTACGATAGGTCGCCAAATCCGGCGCTGACGTCCCAAAATGAGACAGCAGATGGGGTCACCGGTCGACTTCGATTGGCAAAGATTGCACGCGGAATCGATGCCCTCATCGTGCCTCGGGAACGTGCTCACTCACGGAACAGGAGTTGACCCCATGAAAGATGTGAAATGGGAAAACTGGGCGGGGACAGAGACTTGTCGCCCGGAAGCGATTGTCAAGGTCACCTCCGTCGACCAGGTCTGCGAGATCGTCTCCGACGCCACTCGGAGAGGCATCACCGTACGGCCGGTGGGGAGCGGACACTCGTTTGCTCCGCTCGTACCCACCGACGGCATCATCCTCGACCTGTCGGCCCTCAGCGGGATCGAGTCGATCGACACCGACGCGGGGCAGGCGACGGTCAAAGCAGGGACGAGGATCTCGGCTCTCGGTGAGCCCCTCTGGGATGCCGGCTTGACACTGCACAATCAGGGGGCGATCGACGCGCAGACCATCGCCGGCGCGATCAGCACCTCGACGCACGGCTCGGGACTGGGCCTGAAGATGATGTCCGGCTGCGTGGTCGGAGCGGAAGTGGTCACCGCCGCCGGCGAACTGGTGAAGCTCGGCCACGACGATCCACGGCTGGCAGCGCTTCGAGCGTCCGTCGGCACGCTCGGGGTGATCGTCAGCCTCGACCTGCAACTGGAGCCGATCTTCAAGCTACGGGAGACGCTCGCCTTCTGGCCGTTCGAGGAAGTGCTCGAGCGCTGGGACGAGTTGACGCACAGCCATCGGCACTTCAGTTTCGTCCATGGCCCGCAATACGACATGTCGGCCGAGCTTCCGCCGCTGCCGGCCGGGACGAAAGTGCCCACGCTGGTGAGGATCTACGACCAGGTGGACATCGATGCCGAGGACAGTTACGTGCCCGCGCATCGCGTCAACCGACCGTATCGGATCTACCCCGACGAGTACACGCCGTCGTGGGAAGAGGTCGAGCCGTACGTGCCGTACGATCGCGCCCTGGACGCCGTTGCGGCCACCCTCCCCGTCCTCGAACGGTTCCCGGACGAGTTCCCGCTGGAGATCCGAACGGTCGCCGGCGATGACGCGTGGCTGTCGCCGTCGGGCGGGGTGGAGTCGGTCTCCGTCAACACCGTGCGGACCTGGGGGAACGACAACCGCCCGTTCTTCCGCGCCATCGAAGAGGCGCTCGCGCCGTTCCCCGGGCGACCGCACTGGGGCAAGCAGCCCTATCTCCGCGACCCGGATTTCTACCGGGAGGTGTACCCGCGATGGGATGAATTCATCCAGCTTCGGCGGGAGCTCGACCCGAGCGGCACATTCCTCAATGGCCCGCTGCGCACGATCTTCGAATAGCAAGCAAGCGCGTGACGATGAGAATCGTCACGCGCTTGCGTGTCCAGCGGCGAGCGTCGCGTGTTCCAATCTGGGACAGCTGCCAGCCTCGCATGTCTCTATCTTCAATGCTACGCGGTTGCAAAGGCGCACCCCAGGGCCTCTGCATTGCTCTTGCCCTCCCCGAACGATCGGACATCGCCATGACAGAAACGCAGTCCCAAGAAGCAAGTCGGAGTCCGCTTGCGGACTCCACCCCCCAGAAGGATCTCAGCGGCTCGATGCGTACGACATCGCTGGTCCTCAGTGTGCTGGCCTTCTCCGCCCCTCTGGTCACGGTCGCGGGATACCTCGTGTTCGTGATCGCACCGGTTGGCGAGTCCGCTCCGGTCTCCTGGATCATCGCGACGATCGTGCTGTTGATCTTCTCGGTCGGATACACCACGATGACCAGGCACGTACCCCGCCCAGGCGCCTTCTACGCCTACATCTCCGCCGCATTCGGCCGGACCCCGGGCGTCGGAGCGGCCTACCTCGCGACGTTGTCATACATCCTGATCGCCGGTGGCTTGTACATCTTCGCCGGCATCACGGTCTCAGGATTGATCTCCGGTCTGGGTGGTCCACAGACACCGTGGTGGTTGTGGACGTTCGCGACCCTGGTGCTGATCAACCTGCTGGGCTACTTCAACATCGATCTGTCCGCCCGCGTCCTCGTCGTGGTCATGACCATCGAGGTCATCATCGTCGTCGTCTTCGACATCTTCGTCTTCGCGAAGGGAGGCTCGGGTGGACTGACGCTCAAGCCGCTCAACTTCGCGGCGTTCTTGAACCCCGGCGCAGGTGTCGCCCTCCTCATCGCTTTCGGGAACTTCCTCGGGTTCGAGGCGACCGCTCTCTTCCGCGATGAAGTCAAGAACCCGAACAAGACGATTCCCCGTGCTACGTATGTCTCGGCGCTCTTCATCGGCATTCTGTACGCGGTCTCCGGGTACGCGCTGATCAGCGCCTATGGCTCGAGTGCCGTTCACGTCGCGACCAGCAACCCGAGCATGATGTTCGCGGACGCATTGAACAAGTTCGTGCTGCCCGGCTCCGCGGCGTTCGTGAACATCGTCGTCGCGACGTCGGCGATCGCCTCCCTCCTCGCGGTTCACAACGTGTCCGCCCGGTACGTCTTCAACCTCGGTGTCGACAAGGCCCTCCCTCCGTATGTCGGCAAGGTCAACCCACGTCGCCAGGCTCCGAGCCGTGCATCCCTGTCGGTCGGTGTGGTCCTGCTGGTCCTCCTCTTCGCATTCGGTGCGCCGTTCGCGTTCGGCGGGACGGACCCCTCGGTTCTCATCGGTGCAGGAAGTGGTGTCGGATCGGCCGGCGTCCTCCTGCTCATGGCGGTCGTCAGCCTGGCGGCCATCGTGTGGTTCCGCCGAGTGGGCGTTCCCGCGTCGGAGAACGCGTGGAAGGTGTACATCGCGCCCGCGATCGCGTTCCTGGCTCTTGCCGGCATGGTGGCGTTCGGGCTGGTGCGGTTCGACCTGCTGGTCGGGGGTGCGCCCGGGCAGTACTCGTGGCTGATCGGCGTGCTCGTCGGGATCTTCATTCTGGGTTGCGTCGTCGCGCTTGTGCTGAAGCGGACCAGGCCCGAGGTGTACGAGCGACTCGGACGACGCGACAGGATCGTTCCGGAAGAAGTCCTCGCAGAGGAGAAGGTGTTGTAGCCGCGGGCGTCGAGAACTGATCCGTAACGGAGCCCTTCGGACGATGAGCTGGCCTCACTCGTCCGGAGGGCTCCGTTTCGCACGCTGAGGCTGGCCGTCGTCCAGCGCACCGATGGTATCGATCTGGGACATCGCGGCCAGGAGCAGCGTTCCTACTGTTGGGTCACAGCACGAGGGAGGAATCAGCGATGTCCACCATGGTCACGGCCGGCGTCGGCATCGAGCCTCTCCTTGCAGGCCTCCGCGTCTGGGGGATCGACATCGATGACTCGTCTCGCCGCCGGACGGAGTACTCCTACGACGCATCCAACTATCGGGTCCGGCCCTCCGCCGTGGCGTTCCCTCGCAGCGTCGACGACGTCCGTGAGATCCTGCGCCGGTGCCGGGTGGCCGGGGTCCCGATCGTGGCGCGCGGGGGAGGGACGTCGATGGCCGGCAACGCGGTCGGCGAGGGGATCGTCGTCGATCTCTCCCGTTGGATGACAGGCATGGACGACGTGGACCCGTCGTCGCGGAGCGTCTGGGTCGAAGCCGGCGTCGTCCTCGGAGAGCTGCGCAACGCGGTCGAGCGGCGGTCGGCCGGCGAGCTGACGTTCGCACCCGACCCGTCGTCGGCCACACGGGCGACGATCGGCGGCTCGATCGCCAACGATGCCTGCGGCAACCACTCTGTTGCGTACGGGCGGATGACCGACGCCCTGCTGGAGGTCGAGCTGGTGACCGCCGACGGGTCGTACCTGCGCGCTGGCCCCGGCGGTATCCGGGCGGTCGACGACGGCGACGCCGCTTCGGTCGCCAGCGCCCTCGGAATCGAGACGGCGCTCCGCGATCTGGTGCGAGGGAACCTGGCCCTCCTCAGGACCGAGCTGCAGCGGATCCCGCGCCAGGTGTCCGGCTACCACCTCGGGGAACTGCTCGCCGAGAACGGATTCAATGTCGCGCGCGTGCTCGCCGGCAGCGAAGGCACGTGTGCGGTCGTGGTTCGCGCTCGGGTCGCACTCGTCCCCAGGCCGCGCGCAACTGCCCTGCTCTGCCTCGGCTACGCGGACACCGTGGCATCCGCGCGGGATGTGGTGCGGATCCGCGAGGCGAAACCGACGGCGATCGAGAGCCTCGACCAGGAGATCGTCCGGATCATGCGGCATCGCCGCGGCGGTGCCAGCGTGAGTTCGCTGCCGCCGGGCGAAGCCTACGTGCTCGTGGAGTTCTCGGCGGACACCATTCAGGATGCGGCGGATCAGTGCCGGCTTCTGGCCGAGGCTGTCGGCGCGAAGGGACGGGTCGTCGGCCACGTCATCGTGACCGAGCCGGGCGCGAGAGCGCGGCTCTGGAGAGTGCGAGAGGACGGCGCGGGTCTATCGTCGAGACGGATCGATGGCGCGCAGACGTGGCCCGGCTGGGAGGATTCAGCCGTCGCTCCCGAGCGACTCGCCGAGTACCTCCACGACTTGCTGTCACTCGTCGGACGCTACGACTACACCGCGGTGACGTACGGACACTGCGGCGCCGGCTGTGTTCACATGCGTCTCGACTTCGACCTCCGCACGGACGCCGGACGGGCGAAGTACTCCGCGTTCATCCGCGAAGCGGCATGCCTTGTCGTCGCCCACGGTGGGTCGCTGTCGGGCGAGCACGGCGACGGGCGGGCGAGAAGCGAGCTGCTGGGGCTGATGTACTCGCCGCAGATGATCGAGCTCTTCGGCGTGTTCAAACGCATCTGGGATCCGACCGCAGCGCTCAATCCCGGAATGATCGTCGACCCCGCACCGCTCGACGCCTCCCTGGCCCTCGTTGGGTTTCCGGACCCGCGAGAACGTCGTGCTGGAGTGGTGCCGTTCGTGGGAAACACGCACGCGTGCATCGGAGTCGGACGGTGCCGCTCGACCTCGGGCGGGTTCATGTGTCCGAGCTACCGTGCGACGAAGGACGAAAAGGATTCGACCCGTGGCCGCGCACGGGTGCTTCAAGACCTGGCGCGCACGACCGGCGGGACGCTGCAGGGATGGTCGAGCCCGGAGGTCCGCGAAGCGCTCGACCTGTGTCTCTCGTGCAAGGCGTGCTCGAGCGACTGTCCAACGGGGGTCGACATCGCCGAGGCGAAGTCCGAACTCCAGAACGAGCACTACAAGGGCCGGATCCGTCCTTTCACCCACTACTCGATCGGATGGCTGCCCCGGTGGCTTCCGCTGGTCACCAGTGTCTCGACCCTTGCCAACGTCGTGGCCCGCAATGGTCTCTTTCGTGCGCTAGGGGAGCGGCTCGGCATCAGCGCTCGCCGCCGGCTGCCTCTCTTCGCTTCGCATCGGGCGCAGCGCACCGCCGTGCACGAGGCGGGATTCAGCGCTGACGGCGACATTCTGGTCTTCGCGGACAGCTTCACCAAGGCGTTCCGCCCCGACATCATCCCCGCCGCTGCGCGCGTGCTGAGCGAGACGGGGTCGAGCGTCGGCTGCACCCCGGATGCCTGCTGCGGCCTGACGTGGATATCGACGGGCCAGCGCGACGGAGCGCGCCGGCGGCTGCGTCGACTCATCGATCGCTTCGACGACGGAACGAAGCGCCCGATCGTCGTCCTCGAACCGAGTTGTGCGGCCGCGATCCGCGACGAAGGTCCGAAGCTTGTCGGAGGGGACGCGGCTGAGCGCGTCGCCGCCCGGGTCCGGTCCTTCGCGAGCGCCATCGACGAGGCGCTCAGCCGCGGATATCGGCCAACGGCTCCCGCACCCGAACGCGCGGTGCTGCAGACGCACTGCCACGAGCACGCTGTCTTCGGTTCGGAGGTTCAGCGACGTGCGCTGCGCGCGTGGGGCGTCGGCGAGGTGTCCGTGTCGTCGTCGTGCTGCGGTGTCGCCGGGAACTTCGGCTTCGAGGCGGAGCATTTCGAGCTCTCCATGAAGGTTGCGGAACATTCGATCGTTCCCGCCCTGGCTGAGGGCCGCGGAGCGCCGGTACTGACGGACGGCTTCAGCTGCGCCATGCAGGTGAACCAGCTCGATCCCCGTCGCGGC
>DASYGJ010000357.1:0-4324 GCA_035999915.1 Leifsonia sp. | reverse complement strand
CCAAGCACTTCTCGATCGACGACGACATCGCGGTGGTCGGTTCGAGCAACATGGACATCCGCTCGTTCAGCCTGAACATGGAAGTGTCGGTGCTGCTCCATGGTCGTGAGTTCGTCGTCCGCCTGCGAGCGGTGGAGGACTTCTATCGGGCGAACAGTGTCGAACTCGAGCTGGCGACGTGGCGGCGACGGCCGCTCTCCGAACGGGTCAGGGACAGCCTGTCGCGCCTGACGTCGTCGCTGCAGTGAGGGGATGCGCCTCGTTGAGACGGGGAGTGTGTTCGGGACGGGGAGTGCGTTCGGGACGATCCTTACTTGTCATCCGCTCCGCCTCCTGAGGCGGTGTCCTCACCGTCTTCGGGGGTGCTCCCATCAGACCCGGACCCGTCGGGGAGGTCTTTTGCGTCAGGATGTTGCTCGCTCTTCTTGTCTGTCATGTGTCGCTCCTGAGGAGGTGAGTCGGGTCATGCGTGCGCTGCGACGGTACGCGCTTTCCCGCACTATGGAACGGGTCTGGTCATCTGAAGCTCAAATGGCGGCAGATCGACCTTCCCGGCCCCTGCGAACGTCGATTTGCCGCAACTCGAGTGAGTTCGCGAGCACCTCGTCAAGCGCCTCCAGCGCCGACTAGCATGGAAACGCATGCACGGTGATTCTTCCTCAATGAAGCGGGGTACTGGTGACCATCGACCTGACCACCTATGGATTGAGCGACGAACACGTCGAACTCGCGAGCATGGTGCGCGAGTTCGCCGACGAGGTGGTCGCGCCCGTCGCGTATGAGGCCGACCGAACGAAGACGCTCCCTCTCGACGTCGTGAGGCAGATGGGCGACCTCGGGTTGTTCGGGCTGCCGTTCGCCGAGGAGTATGGCGGTCAGGGCGGCGACTACCTCGCCCTCTGTCTGGCCATTGAGGCGCTCGGCCGCGTCGATCAGTCGATCGCCATAACCCTCGAAGCCGGAGTCAGCCTGGGTGCGATGCCGATCTACCGGTTCGGCACAGAGGAGCAGAAGCAGGAGTTTCTGCCCTCGCTGCTGTCCGGCGCGGCGCTGGGCGGCTTCGGTCTCACGGAGCCCGAAGCAGGTTCCGATGCCGGAGCGACCCGCACGACCGCTGTCCTCGACGGTGACGAATGGGTCATCAACGGCTCGAAGCAATTCATCACCAACTCCGGCACCGCGATCACGCGCTTCGTGACCATCACCGCTGTGACAGGTCAGCGGGAGGGCCGTAAGGAGATTTCGACGATCATCGTGCCAAGCGGCACCCCCGGTTTCACGGTCGAGCCTGCTTACGACAAGGTCGGCTGGCATGCGTCGGACACGCATCCCCTGACCTTTGCGGATGCGCGCGTGCCTGCCTCCAACCTGCTCGGCGAGCGAGGTCGCGGCTACGCCGCCTTCCTGCACATCCTCGACGAGGGGCGCATCGCCATCGCAGCGTTGTCGACCGGAGCCGCGGAAGGATGTCTCGAAGCTGCCGTGGATTACGCGAAGAAGCGCACGGTATTCGGCGAACCGCTGGCCACCCGGCAGGGCATACAGTTCGTGCTCGCCCGCATGCAGGCCCGGGTGCATTCGGCCCGGCTGGCATGGCTGCATGCGGCCCGTCTCAGGGACGCGGGCCTCCCGTTCAAGACCGAGGCGGCGATCGCCAAGCTCGCCGCCAGCGACGCCGCGATGGACAACGCGCGGGATGCGACGCAAGTGTTCGGGGGAAACGGCTTCATGAACGAGTACCCTGTCGCGCGCCACTTCCGGGATTCCAAGATCCTCGAAATCGGCGAGGGCACCAGCGAGGTACAGCTTCTCGTGATCGCACGGTCCCTGGGCGTCGCATGACCGCCCGGCGAATCGTCGTGCTGGTCAAGGAGGTGCCCGACACCTACGGAGATCGGAAGCTGAATCTGCAGACCGGTCTGGCCGATCGCCAGGCATCGGAACGGGTACTGGATGAGATCGGCGAGCGCGCGCTCGAAGTCGCGCTGACCGAGGTGGACGCGCATCCGGAGACCGAAGTCGTCGTCGTATCGATGGCGCCCGAAGCGGCGTCGGCATCGCTCCGCAAGGGGCTGTCGATGGGTGCCGCGCGCGTTCTGCAGGTTGTGGACGAGCAGCTCGCCGGTGCGGATCTCGGCGTCACCGCGCGTGTGCTCGCGGCGGCCGTGCGCCGGGTCGGCTTCGATCTCGTGATCACCGGCAACATGTCGACCGACGGTGCCGCGGGAGTGCTTCCTGCGATGCTTGCCGAGCACCTGGAAATCCCTGCCTTGACGGCTCTGTCGACGGTCGTCCTCTCAGATGATGCGGTGTCCGGCACGCGGACGACGGATCATGGTTCCGCAACGGTTTCGGCACAGTTGCCGGCGGTGATCTCGATCACTGAGGCGCTGCCGAATGCTCGATTCCCCAACTTCAAGGGCATCATGGCCGCCAAGAAGAAGCCTTTCGAGACCGTGACGCTCGCCGACCTCGGTGTTGAGGTCGATCCGGCTTCGGCTCCCCAATCCATCATGACGACGGTGGAGGAGAAGCCGCCGCGGGGCGCGGGCGTCAAGATAGAAGACGACGGGGACGCTGGCGAGCAGTTGGCCGCGTTCCTCATCGAGAACCGACTGGCGTAGGGGAGACGATGGTGGAATTCGCATCGGATGCGGTCCTGGTGCTTCTGGAGACCACGCCGGCGGGTGAACTGGCCTCGTCATCCGCCGGCCTGCTGGGCGCGGCCGCGACGATCGGCACTCCGGTCGCGCTGCTGGTGGCGGATGAGTCGCGGCAGGCCGCGCTTGCGGTTGCTGCAGGGAGATTGGGCGCGGTAACGGTGCTGGTGCGGCATCACAGCTATGAGGCGACCGAGTTGATCGCACCGGCCGTCGACGCCCTGGATGCGGCTTTCGCGCTCGTGCGGCCCGCCGCTGTGCTGGTCTCGCATTCGGTCGACGGACGTGACGTCGCGGGAGGTTTCGCGGCGAGGCGCTCGCTCCCGGTGGCGGTGGACGCCGTCGGGCTGGGCCGCGACGAGGAGGGTGTAGTCGCGCACCACTCGGTTTACGGCGGCGCATACAACGTCACCTCGGCACCCACCTTCGGCCCACTCGTCATCACGTTGCGGCAGGGCGTCACCGAGGAGCGGGCTCCGGAAGTCGCCGCGCCTGCTGTGTCGCCGCTGTCGGTCACCCCCTCGGGAAGGCGTGCGGCGACGATCGAGTCGTTCGTTGCGGCGCCGGGCTCCTCGAGCCGGCCGGAGCTGCGCGGTGCGGCGAAGGTCGTCGCGGGTGGGCGAGGTCTGAGTTCGGCGGAGAAATTCGCGCTCGTGGAGCAGCTGGCCGACGCGCTGGGGGCCGCGGTGGGAGCATCCCGTGCGGCGGTGGACGCGGGGTATGTACCTTACGCTTATCAGGTCGGGCAGACGGGGGTCTCGGTGTCGCCGCAACTATATGTCGCGTTGGGCATATCGGGCGCGATTCAACACAGAGCGGGGATGCAGACAGCGAAGACGATCGTTGCGGTTAATAAGGATGCGGATGCGCCGATCTTCGCGATTGCGGACTTCGGTGTGGTCGGCGACGTGTTCACGGTGGTTCCGCAGTTGATCGCGGCGCTCAAGGCGAAGAAGGGGTAGCGTGTGACGACGGACGACCATCCCGTGCGCCGGGGGCTTCCCCGGGCATCCGGCGAATCATCGCAATCCCCATCGCAATCAGCGAAATCCCCATCGCAATCAGCGAAATCCGCACCGCAATCAGCGCAATCCCCAGTGCAACCCTCGACGGTTCCGGCTCGTCCGGTCGAGCGCGCCGCCGAGCCGCGGCGCTACGGACGTTTCACGAGAGCGCAGTGGGTTGGAGCGACGCTGGTGGGCCTGGTGGGGTTGATCCTCCTGGTGACGATCGTGGTCGCGCTGGCCCGGTTCGTCGTGTCGCTGCCGCCCGTACATGACTTCCTCGCGACATACCCGGGCGCGAATCCACTCCCGGCGGAGGCACCCGTCGGCCTTCCGGCGTGGCTTGGGTGGCAGCACTTCCTCAACACGTTCTTCATCGTCCTGATCATCCGCTCCGGTCTGCGGGTGAGGCGGGAGAAGAGACCCTCCGCGTTCTGGGCGCGCCGCGGCTCGCGGCGCCGCATCAGCCTCACGCTGTGGTTCCACCAATCGCTGGACATCCTCTGGATCGTGAACGGCGTCGTTTTCGTGGTGCTCCTGTTCACGACCGGGCAATGGATGCGCATCCTGCCGACCTCATGGGAGGTGTTCCCCAACGCGCTGTCCGCAACGCTGCAGTATGTCTCCCTGGACTGGCCGACCGAGAACGGCTGGGTCGAC
>DASYGJ010000350.1:0-6922 GCA_035999915.1 Leifsonia sp. | reverse complement strand
ACAAGCCCACTACGCGACCCTCACCCGAGAGCCGCAACCCGCATAAGAGCGGCAGGAAACCTGGGGCGCTTCAAACTCCCAACTCAAACGTGGTTGCGACCACAACATCCACAGCTCCTCTCGGCGGCTGGTACGAGGCTTCGCGGCAGCGCAAGTCATGCTCACCATGGTCATCGCAGCGTTCAACATCGCGAAGATCGCCAAGTTCATCCACGACCGTATGCACGAGGATGCCACCGGTGGCCCCAAAGAGCCATACGCGCGCGCGTGACGTCGACTGGTACAACCCCTACACCGACAGCTACCAGCGGGGAGTAACTCCGCCACCAGGAGCTAAACGCCGACGTCAAACCGACGACGGAACCGGCGACCCGCCAATACACGGGTAGCAGCGCGCCAGCGCCGCGACACCGCCCAAGAGGGCAAAACCCACCGTTTACAGGTCAGTTCGTGCTGCCCAAATTCCGGTTAAGGGCATACAGACCAGCCCAACCGCATCGATCGGCACCAGAACAGTGGCCTCAAAACACAAAGATCGACCGAAAACAACGAATCGCTCCGGACCAACGTCCGGAGCGATTCATTTTGTCGAGCATTCGCAACCAGTTTCACAACTGGCCCGATACGTCGGGCTGCGCCCCACGCGCTACCCCGAACGCCGCTCCGCGCTTCGCGCAGGGCGTCGCCCGGGGCCCCTCGCGCGCGGGGACCCCAATAGTCAGCAGCGAGTGTCGAAAAAGGACGAGGCATCTGGTCGCAGAGCGACCTGGTGCCTCGTCCTTTTTCGATACGTCGGGCTGACAGGATTTGAACCTGCGACCCCTTGACCCCCAGTCAAGTGCGCTACCAAGCTGCGCCACAGCCCGAAGTTGCCTTCAGAGTGGAAGTCCGAAAGCAACTTGTCCATACTAGCGTGTCCGGCCGCGAGGTCGCGTCACGACAAGTGACCGGGCCGGGATGCTGCGAGAGAGCACACCACGACCAGAAGCCGCCGAAAGTAGTGGGAGGCGACGGGATACGCGTTGAGCAGCATCCCGCCGCCGGTCTGTTACTTGGTGACGCCGGTGCCGGCGCCGCCGAGGAGCTGATCGATGTCGTCCTGGCTGAGCGGAGCCCACGGGGAGGCGTCCGGGTTGGCGCTTGCGGCATCCGGGCTGTCGCCCTGGGTCCACCATTTGGCTTCGTACGGGGTTCCGTCGAAAAGGATGCGCGTGCCCTTGTCGTACGCGGTCGTCCCGCTCCAGGCCGGAAAGGTCCCAGCGGGCACGGTCGGTTGCGGGATGGGCGTCTCACCGGGCAGCACAGGACCGACGAGCTGCCACGGGGTCTGCCAGGAGTTCAGCACGGGGTTGTCGGGCAGATCGCCTTTCGTCCACCACTTGGCGGCGTAGACGTTGTGATGCCAGACGATCTTGGTGCCCTTGAGGTAGGAGTTCGCGGCGGTCCAGATCGGGTATGGCGAGGTGGCGGGGTTGTCGGTGACCGAGGCGGTCGAGGTCGGTTCCGCCGTCGTGACGGCCGACTCGCCCAGCGAGATATGGCCGTCGAAGCCCTGGGACAGCACCGCTGCGAAACTGGTCTTGCCCTGGTCGACGCCGCTGCACGCATCCGACACCACCGAGGTGTCGACGTAGTTCGTGCCGCAGGTCGTGTCGCGGTTGGCCGACCACATGGACATGCGGCCGAGCCCTTTACCGACGGCCCAGGCGTTGAAAGCCTTGGCGTCCGTGAGCGAGAAGACTTCCTTCTGCACATCGTTCTGGCCGATCATGGGTGTCGCACCGACCTTCGCCCACAGGCTCGGGTCACTGAGATGCAGTTTGGCGCGGTCGTAGAGGATGCCGAGCTGGTGCTGGGCCGCGGAGACCGCGTCCTCCGAGGCGGACGCCATCGACTGTTTCGCTTCTTTGGACGTGCCGTAGTCCATGGTCATCACGTTGATGCCGGCGATGTCGACCTTGGCCTTCAGCATGGCGGCGATCGCGTCGGTTCCATCGGACGTCATACCGCTCGGCGCAACAGGCAGAGTGAGCCACACCGCAAGGCTCTTGCCGGATCCGCGACGCTGCTGCTGCAGGGAGGCGACGGCGGAGGCACGGCGCGCGTTCGCGACAGCGTTCGTCAGGCCGGCACCCTCGAGGTCGAGGTCGATGGTGCCAACGTCGTACCGATCGACGACGGCGGAATATGCGGCCTTCAGTTTCGCCGGATCGTCACAGCCGATGGCGAGCTCGTCGTTCGCCTGGCCGCCGAAGGAGACAGCGACCGTGCCGCCCTGCTGCTGCAGGCGGGCGATGCGGCGGTCGAGGTCGAGGGATCCGCGAGCCTGATCGAGCGTGTATGCGGCGCCCCAGGTGGGTGTGCACGGGTTCGACTTGGCGGCGACGATGAAGGAAAGCACGGCATCCTTCGTCTTGGACGTCGCCAGGTTCTCGAAGGCGAAACGCGGCGTGGCGGTCACATCCACGTAGGAGGCGAACCAGGGCTTCGAGTCGACGGATGCTTTGGCGCTCCACCATTGGAAGCCCACAATGCCGCCGGC
Source organism: Leifsonia sp. (assembly GCA_035999915.1). Taxonomy (GTDB): domain Bacteria; phylum Actinomycetota; class Actinomycetes; order Actinomycetales; family Microbacteriaceae; genus Leifsonia. The sequence goes on along the minus strand of DASYGJ010000350.1, from coordinate 4,380 downwards.
GATTACGACGACGGCTACGAGGGTCGCCCCGAGGACCCGCAGCGGCGAGAGCCGTCGGCCACCGTCGGCATTGCCCCCGGCTGGGGCCTGGGCGTCACGAACGTCGGGAGTCTGAGACTCCCCCTTGCGGCGCGCCATCAGGCAGCCTGCTTCTCGGACTCGGGCTGGGACTCGGTGGAGGTCGGGGTAAAGCCGGCTCCGGCATGTGCATGGTCCACGCGCGGCACGTGCCCGCCCGAGTGGCCGTGGTACAGCACCGAACGCCAATCGATCGAGTCGGTCTCGGGATGCGCGGACTCCGCCTTCGGCCGCCGGCCCTTCTCCACGTAGAGCGGCCTGGTCATGCCGAGCCACACGTCGACGATCGCGTTGCCGACGCCGATGTAGGAGACGATCGCCCAGACGGCGAGGGTCGCGTTGAAAGCGGCGAAAGCGGCATTGCCCCAGTTCTGAGCGTTCACGTCACGCCACAGCGTGAAGAGGGAGAACGCCACGATGAGGAACGGGCTCACGACGTAGAGCAACGGTGATGCGGTGCGGTTCTTGACCTTCGGCGTGCGCACGAACGGAATCTTCTTACCGGTCAGCGACTGCTGGATCGACTTGAGCACTCCGGCCAGGTTCACCGGCAGCAGGATCAGGTTGAAGCCATAGATGCGGAAAACGTCGGAACCTTTGTAACCCGCGTACCGCAGGTCGCTCGCCATCGCGATGAAGTACGGCAGGGCGGCGAGCAGCACCACCGGGCTGAGCAGGCGTCCGTCATACGGGTAGGCCAGAAGGAAGATCAGGCCGAAACTCGCCCAGGCGATGGAGGCCATGTAGTTGACGCGGAGCATCAGCTCGGTGCGCGACACGATCTCGCCGCGGCGCTTGCGCTCGCGGAGCTGACGCCACAACTTCGGCATGATCAGCAGACCACCGTTCGCCCAGCGGCGGCGCTGCACGATGAGCGAGCCGAAATCAGGCGGGGTGGCGGAATAGCTGAGCCGCTCGGGGTAGTTCACGAGGGTCCAGCCGTGGGTTCCGAGGTCGATGCTCGACTCGGTATCTTCGATCACAGTGCGGTCCTGGATGTACCGGCGCACCTCGAATCCGCCCACGAACTCGGTCTCGACGATGTCTTCGAGCGCACGCTTGCGGATCACCGCGTTCGCGCCCACCCAGAAGGTGGCGCCGAAGTAGCTCATCCCCTGGTGCAGGATGTGCTGGATGTCGGTGGTGGCGCCGGCGAGCCGCTCGATGCGGGTGCCGGCCCCGCGGAACGACGAGTACGGCGTCTGCGTGACCGCAACCCGGGCGTTGTCGGGCTGCTGAAGGAAGTACGTGAGCCGCAGGCAATATTCGCGCAGCAGGATCGAGTCCGCGTCGAGCGTGAGCAGAAAGTCGCTGTCGGGGATCTCGATGTCGCCCGCACGGCGGGAGCTCACCTGGCTGAGGATGGGACCCTCAGGCGACTCCTCGACCCGGTAGGTTCCGCCCATCAGGCCGATGTACGCGTTGAGGTTCATCGCCTTGTTGGACTCGTGGGAAAGGGATGCCCACTTCTTGCGCTCGAAGACGGCGAGTTCCGCGTCGAACGTCCAGGCCAGACGGCGGTAGAGCTGCGCGGTGCGGTCGGCAGAGAGCGAGGCGCCCTCGGCCACGGCGGCTTGGAGGGCTTGACCGACGAGGGCCAGCTCGTCCGCGAGACCGCGGAGCACCTGGTCGGCGAAGAACAGGTCGACGTGGTCTTCGATGTCGTGGGCATCGGCCTCGGTGTAGAGCCACTCGGCCGCCCAAGCGTACTGCCCGGCCAGCTCGAGGGCCTCGTGCGGGGCGACGAACGCGTCGGGCGAGCTCAGTGCGAACCGGAGTAGCGCATCCGTGAACCGCGTGCGCGGCTCGGCCAGAAGGGAGCCGATGTCGCTCGCCAGCGCCCGGGTGGCGTCGAGACGGGACGCGACATCCGGATCTTTCGGGTTGGGATTGTCGTCGAGCAGCAGCACGACCCGCATCGACGGGTACTCCTGCAGGGCGGCGGAGAGCAGCGTCATTCGCACGATCTCCGGCTCCTCCGCGTAAGAGGGCACGAGCACCGTGATGGACGGCTGGCTCGTGGCGAAGTGGCGGTCGATCTCAGCGCGGGGAACCCGCACGTGCTTCTGGAAGCGCTGCAGCGCGCCCTGCCGGGCGACCAGATACATCAACGCCGAGAAGGTGAGAAAGGTGACGACCACCAGGTAGCCGATGGCCTCCATCGTGAAACGGAAGTTCTGCGTTCCACTGTCGATGAACTGGCGGATGATCGTGGTGACCAGGTAGATCACCCAGAACAGCACGGTGAGCACGATGGCCACACGGCTGAAAGTGATCTTGCGATCGGACGGCGTCGGGTGAACGGTCGGCAGTGGTTCGGTACGGCGCTCGGCGCCCCACTGGCGTTTTCGGGCAGGGATGTATGAACTTGGAGAACTCATGGTCGGGTATGCGTCCTTGTATGTGGGAGAGCCCGCACTTTCGGGTTGCGCGGTCGGGTGCTCTTCTTCGTCCACACTAGTGGGGACAGACAGGTGTACACACCCCCACTTCTGGTCGCGTCGATGAATTTCTGGTGAACGCGACGGCGCGCCGGTAACGTTGGCCCATGAATCGTGCTCCCGGACGCCTCCGCTTCGATCACGCGCACGTCGTGACCCACGAGGAGAAGTTCCGGCTGGGTCGCGCAGCCCGGGCGAGCATCCCCCGATCTGGGCTGGCGCGCTACGAACCCGACGCGGCCCGCGACCCCCTCGGAGTGCTCGACCGCCAGAACGAGACGCGGTTGCCCGACCTGGTGCCGTTGCGCATCGCCCGCATGCTGCAGGATCCCTTCGCGTTCTACCGCGGAACAGCGGGCATCCAGACGGCCGACCTGTCGGGCGAGCGGACGACGGGAGCCGGCGTCGTGCTGTGCGGGGATGCGCACATCGGCAACTTCGGCCTGTTCGCCTCACCGGAACGCACGATGGTCTTCGACCTGAACGACTTCGACGAAGCCTCCTTCGGCCCGTGGGAGTGGGACGTGAAACGGTTGCTGACGAGTGTGGTCATCGCCGCTCGCGAACGGGGTGCGAGCGACGACGTGGTGCGCGAGGCGACCACCCGCGCCGCCGAGGCCTATCGCGACAGCCTTCGTCGGTCCCTGCAGCTCGAGGTGACCGACCGGTTCTTTCAGGCCGCGGTGGTGCGCGGCGGTCGACAGTTCGGCAAGGCGACCCGCAAAGTCGTCAAGGCGGTGGTGAAGGCATCCGAGAAACGCACTTCCGCCCGGGTGATCGGCAGAATCACCGAGACCGCTGCAGATGGCTCCCTGCACCTCGTGGAGAACCCGCCGGTGCTCACCCACGTCGGTCCGGAGACGGAAGGAATGGTCAGCGAACTCCTGGAGCGCTATCGCACCACGGTGTCCCCCGACATTTCGCTGCTGCTCTCACAACTCACGATCACGGATATGGCCCGCCGGGTGGTGGGAGTCGGCAGCGTCGGCACGCGGTGCTACATCCTGGTGCTGACCGGTCCGCGAGGCGAGCCGCTGATCCTGCAGCTGAAGGAGGCGGCAGACTCTGTGATCCATGAGTTCGGCGGAGTGCCGGTGCACCCGATCAGCGGGGTCGATGCGGACCGTCTCGCCAGCGACCACGGGTATCGCGTCACGGCCAACCAGCGCATCCTGCAGGCTGTCTCCGACCCGTTCCTCGGCTATGTCACCGTCGACGGCATCGGATTCTACGTGCGGCAATTCCGCGACCGCAATGTCTCCTTCGAGATCGCGGAGATGGGCGAGCAGACGTTCACCGACTATGTCACGGCCTGCGCGACCATTCTCGCGCGCGCCCACTCGCGCAGCCCGGACGGCGCGTTCGTCTCGGGCTACATCGGCACGGGCGCGGCGTTCACGGATGCGATCGTCGCCTGGTCGCACCTCTACGCCGACCAGTCCCTGGCCGACTACGAGGCTCTCCGCGCTGCCGTCGTCGCGGGACGCTACGAGGTCGCCGACCTCTGAACGCCCCCACTCCCCGACTCGCCCGACTCCCCGACTTGCCCCGCTCTCCCGACTCCCCACAAAGTAGCCGCCGAGTCCACGGATTCTCTGCGGACTCGGCGGTTTCTGGCCGATTTTTTGTGGACTCGGCGGTTGGGCGGGGAGGGCTAGGGGGGCAGGGGGCGAGGGGCGGGGGGCGAGAGGGGCGAGGGGCGGAGCGAGCGCGCTAGCGTTTGCGCTTCTCGCGCACGCGCATGTTCAGCTGGATGGGCGTGCCCTCGAAGCCGTAGATCTCGCGGAGGCGGCGCACGATGTAGCGGCGGTAGCCCGGGTCGAGGAAGCCGGTGGTGAAGACGACGAACGTCGGCGGCCGC
>DASYGJ010000241.1:0-2638 GCA_035999915.1 Leifsonia sp. | reverse complement strand
TGATCCGGGCGGAAAGCAATCAGCTTCTTGTCGCGGGCAGAGGGCGTTGTCGTTTGAGTCATCCCCGGTCCCTTCCTATATATGAAAGCAATCAGAGTATATACATCGGATCAGGCAACGCCTCCGATACGAGGGGCGAGTGGTTGCGAGTAGAACGGCTGCTTGTCCGCAACAACTCGCACCTCGAGGCATGGTTGGATGCCAGCGTATCGGAGCGCGGGGCGGGGCGCGGATGGTTCATCCTCGGCCCGTTTCCTCCACCTGTTTCTCGTTGCCGGGGCAGTGCAGGTAGGTGTGGTGGCCGTCGTGCTCCACCATGTGGTCGCGCATCGTCGCCCCGCACAGCGGGCAGGTTGCGTCTCGCGGGTCGGCGGCAGGTTCATCGCCGTACGGTCCGAGTGGCGGTGGGCCGAACACTGTGAACAGTTTGCCGTCGAGCCAGTCGCTTGCGCGCCACCAACGGCGTTCCTTCGGCGAGGCGGCGCTTCCAATGCCGCCGGCGTCGCTTCCGATGCCGCCGGCGTCGTTCGCACTGCCACCGGGATCGCTGATCGTCGCGCCGGCTTGTGCGGCGCTCGGGGGGTCGTTGTTTCGAGTCATCGTTGTCTCCTTTTTCTGCGCGGCCGGGTTCAGCGGTGGAACCCGGGATGTGTCCCTTCTGTGGGCATCGGAGACGGGAGGGCGTCGAAGGTGGCGGTCTCTTTCACGATGTCGGCGAGGAGGGCTGCGGCGAAGTCGGTGTGGGGGACGGCGCGGGTGGAGCGATGCACGGCGGTGTACCCGGCGGTCCCAAGATGTGGGGCGATCGTCGTCTCGCCCCGACGGGAGAACTCTCCCCGACGGGAGAAGTCCGGCGTCTCGTTGCCTGAATCATCTGGTGAAGCCACGGTGTTCAGCTCCCCTCGAAAAGGTCATCCCTACTTGCGAGAGTAGCCACCGAAGGGGCCCGGCACCAGGGCGACGTATGACGCTCACAGTGAACGCATGTACGATGCCCGAATGCGCGAATCCACGAAGCCTTCGCCGCTGGCTGGTGTTCTGACCGCGATCCGCCGTCATCCCCGTGCCTGGATGATCGCGGCGGCAGCGGCCGGCTTTGTCATCCTCGGCACCGGAACAGTGGCGCTGGGCGCGACGGTCGGTGCTTCGGCGACCGCTGCTGGTCTTCCGACCAATTCGCCCTCTGCGACGGCGACCAAGACCCCCGTGCCCACGCCGACGGCTACGCCGGCGCGGCCGGTACCTGCCAATGCCGTCGCGGCCAGCCGGATGCGGACATGCTCCGTCGCCGGACTGGCGCAAGACCGCAGGCTCGGCAATCTCGAAGCGCAGGTCGTGAACGCGAAGACCGGCGAAGTGCTGTTCGACCGAAACGGCTCGCAGCCCGGACCGACCGCCAGTGTTCTCAAGACGCTCACCTCCGCGGCCGCCCTGCAGGTTCTCGGACCCGACTACCGTGTCTCCACCACAGTGGTCAAAGGCAGCGTCCCCGGTCAGATCGTGATCGTCGGCGGCGGGGATGTGACGTTGTCGCGTCTGCCCGGCGGTCAGAACTCGTTCTACACCGGGGCGCCCAAGATCCAGGATCTGGCTGACCAGGCCAAACAGGCGATGGGTGGCAGCCAGGCGATCACCTCGATCGTCGTCGACACGTCGCTGTTCGGCGCGCCGGTCTGGCAGCCGAGCTGGGATGAGCACGAGGAGCGGGTCGTCGAGGGCTCGACCTCATACATCACCGCCTTGCAGGTCGACGGAGACCGCAACGATCCGGCCGCCATCGAGTCGCCGCGCAGCACCGACCCCGTGGGTCGCGCGGTGCAGTACTTCCAGCAGTACCTCGGCACCAACGTCCCCGTCACCCAGGGAACGGCACCGGCCGGTGCGAAGCAGATCGCGGTCGTGCAGTCGCAGCCGGTCACGACGCTCGTCGACCAGGCGATGAAGGTCTCCGACAACACGATCATGGAGGAGCTCGCGCGGCTCGTGTCGATCAAGACAGGCGCGGGCAACACCTTCGCCGCGGAGAACGCCGGAGTGGTCGCGGCGCTGAAGCCATACGGGATCGACACCACGGGCATCCGGATCGCCGACGGCTCTGGTCTCAGCGGTGACAACGCCGTACCGCCGTCGTACCTGACCCGGTTGTTCATCAAAGTGATGAACCGCCAGAACGGTTTGGGCATCGTCTACGACGGGCTCCCGGTGTCGGACCTGTCGGGGACCCTCGGCCCGGGATACGCCCGGTTCACCGGAGCGAACTCGGTTGCGCGGGGGGCCGTGCACGCCAAGACCGGTTGGATCAATAATGGATATACCCTCGCCGGCATCGTCGACTCGGCCGACGGCACTCCACTGACGTTCGCGGTGTATGCCCTCGGCCCGGTCAGCGACAACGCGAAACAGGCGATCGATACGCTCGTCACCGGCTTCTACAAGTGCGGCGACAACCTCTCCAACAACTGACGGAGGCGGATATGGCCAAGGCCTTGTTCATCATCGACGTGCAGAACGACTTCACCGAGGGCGGTGCGCTGGGTGTCGAGGGCGGCGCCGCCGTCGCCGAGCGGATCACCAGGTACCTCGCCGAGCATGCCAAGCAATACAAGATCGTGCTGGCGAGCCGCGACTGGCATGACGC
>DASYGJ010000232.1:0-8249 GCA_035999915.1 Leifsonia sp. | reverse complement strand
CCGGACGACCAAGATGGGCACTGTGGACGAACGACTCGACCAGTCCGAGCTCGACGCCCTGTGGAACTTCGACGACCCGATAGCCTCCGCGGACCGTTTCGCGCAGGCTGCAGCCGAATCCGACCGCGCCGAATTGGTGCGGGCAGAGTTGGAGACGCAGCGCGCACGGGCGCTCGGCTTGCAGCAACGGTTCGACGAGGCGGATGCCCTGCTCGACTCCTTGGAGCCGGCGCTGGGTGTGCTTGCTGTGCGCACCGTGCTCGAGCGTGGGCGGTTGCGGATGTCGGCGGGGCGGCCGCATGACGCGGTCCCGCTGTTCGAGGAGGCGCTGTCGCGTGCGCGCCGAGTAGACGACGTCTTTCTCGCCGTCGACGCCGCGCACATGCTGGCACTCGCCGACCCTGACCGCTCGGCCGCGTGGACGGCCGAGGCTCTCGACGAACTTCAGGAGGCACCTGACGCCCGCACCCGTCGCTGGGCCGTGACCTTGCACAACAACCGGGGCTGGACCTTGATCGAGCAGGGGCTGCCCGCGGCGGCCCTCGAGGAGTTCGTCGCCGCGTTCTCGGCGGCCCGCGAGGTCGGCACCGACGAGCAGCTCTTCCGGGCCGAATGGTCTCTGGCACGCGCCCTGCGGCTGCTCGGCCGCACGGATGAGGCGCTCGCCATCCTGCGCCGTCTCACTGTGCAGCGCCCCGAGGATCCCGATGTGCGGGCCGAACTCGCCGCTCTGACAGACGCGGAGCATACGATCGATCCATGAGTTCCGTGTCGTCCCCTGCCGTCGAAAGCGCCGTCGCACTCGACGTCAAGCTGAGCCGCGTGCTCGGCGGTCGCACCTCGGGCGCGTTCGAGAAGGCGTTCGGGATGCGCACCGTCGCCGACCTGCTCAGCCACTATCCTCGCCGTTACGCGAAACGCGGCGAGTTGACGGCTCTCGCCAACCTGCCGATCGACGAGAACGTGACCATCGTCGCTGAGGTGCTGCGGGTACAGGAAAGACCGATGCGGGCGCGGCGTGGTTCCATCCTCGAGGTGAAGATCTCCGACGGCGAGGGCATTCTCACCCTCACGTTCTTCAATCAGGGGTGGCGGGCGAAAGACCTCGTGCCGGGGGTTCGGGGCATCTTCGCGGGCAAGGTGTCCGACTACCGGGGCGCACTCCAGCTCGCCCATCCCGACTACGAACTCTTCGAGCCCGATTCGGGCGGCCTCGACGCCGGAAGTGCTGCGGCGAAGGACTGGGCCCAGACTCCGATCCCGATCTACCCCGCCACGGGCACGGTGGCGAGCTGGCAGGTGCAGAAGGCGGTCGACCTGGCGCTCGACGGGCTCGGCCCTGTCGCCGACCCTGTTCCGGCGGACGTCTCGCGGCAACGTGGGCTGTTGCCGTTCCGGGAGGCGCTGGAGCGCATCCACCGCCCCGAGAAGGATTCGCACTGGCAGCGCGCCCGTGACGCACTGCGGTTTCAGGAGGCCTTTGTGTTGCAGGCCGCCCTGCTTCAGCAGCGGGTAGCAGCGCGCGCGGTGCCGACGACTCCGCGCCGGCCCGCGCCGGGAGGCTTTCTCGAGCGGTTCGACGCGGCGCTCCCGTTCGAACTGACCGACGATCAGGCGACCGTCGGCGGCGAGATCGCCCGCGATCTGGCCGACACCGCGCCGATGAACAGGCTCGTGCAGGGCGAGGTCGGCTCCGGCAAAACCTTGGTGGCGCTGCGGGCGATGCTGGCGGTGGCGGATTCCGGCGGGCAGGCGGCGTTGCTTGCGCCGACGGAGGTTCTCGCGTCGCAGCACCTGCGGTCGATCGTCAAAGTGCTCGGTCCCGATCTGGCGGCGCAAGTGATGCCGACGCTGCTCACGGGCCAGCTCTCGACGGCCGAACGGAAGAAGGCTTTGCTGCGCACCGTCTCGGGACAGGCCCGGATCGTGGTCGGCACCCATGCCCTGCTGGCGGATGCGGTGACCTTCTTCGACCTCGGACTCGTGGTCGTCGATGAACAGCACCGATTCGGAGTGGAGCAGCGCGAAGCCTTGCGGGCGAAGGGCGGCACACCACCGCACGTGCTGGTGCTCACGGCAACGCCCATCCCGCGAACCGTGGCGATGACCGTGTTCGGCGACCTGGACGTCTCCACCATCGCGCAGCTACCGGCGGGACGGCAGGGCATCGAGAGCTTCGTCGTCCCACTCTCCGACCGGCCCGGCTGGGAACGCCGCATCTGGCAGCGCGCAGCCGAGGAGATCGGAAAGGGTCGGCAAGTGTTCGTCGTCTGCCCGGCGATCACCGGCAAAGACGCCGAAGACGACGGCGAGGAGGTGATCCCCGAGGAGGGACCGGCTCGCCCGGTCGCGAACGTCGAGTCCGTCGCCGCTCAGGTTCGCGCGGACCCGCTGTTCGCCGACACCCGGATCGGCGTGTTGCACGGCAGGCTTGCCGCGGACGTCAAAGACGACGTGATGCGATCCTTCGCCGCCGGCTCTCTCGACCTGATCGTGGCGACGACCGTCATCGAGGTGGGCGTCGACGTCGCCAACGCGTCGGCGATGGTGATCCTCGACGCCGATCGGTTCGGGGTTTCGCAGTTGCATCAGCTCCGCGGCCGTGTCGGGCGCGGCGGTGTTCCCGGCCTCTGCCTCATGGTGACTGCCGCGGAGCGGGAGACGCTGGCGCGGGAACGGGTGGAGGCGGTCGCTGCGACGCTCGACGGGTTCGAGCTCGCGAACATCGACCTGGAACTCCGCCGCGAAGGGGATGTGCTGGGCAGCCGGCAGTCCGGCGGCCGCTCATCCTTGAGGCTCTTGCGGGTGGCCTCCGACGGGGACCTCATAGCCGAGGCGCGGATCGTCGCACAGGAGGCGCTTGAGTGCGAGGGCGGGCTCGCCGCGCATCCCGCTCTCGGCGCCGCGCTCGCCCGACGCCTCGATGAGAGCGAGCGGGCTTTCCTGGCAAAATCCTGACCGGCGTGCGCCAGGAGACGCAAGCAATATTTAGGTAACAGATTCACAACGAAATGCCGGGTATGGCGGGATAGTCTGAAGGTCTATGAACAGGATCGCCGTTGTCCCTGGATCGTTCGACCCGGTCACCCTCGGGCACCTCGACGTGATCGAGCGCGCCGCGGGCCTGTTCGACGAGGTGCACGTTCTCGTGGTGCACAACCCCGATAAGTCCGCGCTCCTGCCCATCGCGCAGCGTGTCTCGCTCCTGGAGCGCTCGATCGACGATGCCGGCATCTTCGGCAAGATCGTCGTCGCCTCCTGGAGCGTCGGACTGTTGGTGGACTACTGCACAGACGTGGGCGCGCACGTGCTCGTCAAGGGCATCCGTTCGCAGGTCGACGTGGCCTACGAGACACCCATGGCGATCGTCAACCGCAACCTCGCGGCCGTGGAGACGATCTTCCTGCTGCCCGACCCGGCCAACGCCCACGTCTCCAGCTCGCTCGTGCGCCAGGTCTCCGCGCTCGGCGGGGACGTGAGCCCATACGTTCCGTCCGTCGTCTACGAGTATTTGCAGGAGACATGAACAGCTACGCGACGCGCCAGCCGACGGAATCGTCCGTCGCCCCGTCCCAGCCCGCGGGCGAAGCCACCGCGGGAATGGAGCTCGACGAGTTGCGTCGTCGCGCCCAGCAGATCACCGAGAACGTCGAATCGGTCATCGACGGCAAGCATGAGGCCGTCCGTACAGCGCTGACCGTGCTGCTCGCCGAAGGGCATCTGCTGATCGAGGATGTGCCCGGGGTCGGCAAGACGATGCTCGCCAAGTCGCTGGCCAAGTCCGTCGACTGCTCGGTGAGCCGTATCCAGTTCACCCCGGATCTGCTGCCGAGCGATGTTACGGGCGTGTCGGTGTACAACCAAGCCGAACGGCGCTTCGAGTTCAAGCCGGGTGCGGTGTTCGCCAACATCGTCATCGGCGATGAGATCAACCGCGCGAGCCCCAAGACGCAGTCCGCCCTGCTCGAGTGCATGGAGGAGCGACAGGTCACGGTCGACGGGTCGACCTATCCGCTCTCCGCGCCGTTCATCGTCGTGGCCACGCAGAACCCCATCGAGATGGAAGGGACGTACGCGCTCCCGGAGGCTCAGCGCGACCGCTTCATGGCGCGCATCACGATGGGTTACCCCGACGACACGTCCGAACTTGCCATGCTGACCACGCGCGACACGTCCAGCCCGCTCTCCCGGATCGGTCCGGTGGTCACTTCTGCCGAGTTGCGTGCCATGATGACCACCGCGCGGAGCGTGTTCGCGTCGATTCCGGTGAAGCAGTATGCCGTGGACCTCGTTCGGGCGACCCGTGAAGACCGCGATCTGCGCCTCGGCGGCAGTCCGCGTGCCACGTTGCAACTCGTGCGCGCGGCTAAAGCCAAAGCAGCCCTCGACGGCCGGGACTTCGTGCTGCCCGACGACATCGACACGCTGGCCGTCCCGGTGCTTGGACATCGGCTCCTGCCCACCAGCCGTGCGCTCGGTCACCACCACGAGAGCGCTCCGGTGATCGCGGACATCGTGCGGCGGATCGTCGCGTCGACGCCGGTGCCCGTCGGTTCCGGTGCGACCGGGACCGCCGGCGCCTCGCGCGCGGCCAGAACGGGTTCGGCGGGCTGAGCAATGCCCCGGCGTGAGCGTTCCTCGTCGCCGGTCCGCAAGCCGCGGCCGACCGCACGGGGGTGGGCACTGCTCGGCGTCGGCACCGCTGCCCTGATCGCTTCCGCGGTGTTCGGGCGCACCGATGTGCTGTTCGTCGGGCTGTTCCTCACCGTGGCTCCGCTTGCCGCGATGATCTCCGTGACGGTCGACCGGCCTCGTCTGACCGTTACCCGAAGCTTCCATCCGGACATCGTCAGCGTGGGGGAGAAGGCGAGCGTCGTCACCACGGCTCGCAATGAGGCGGCGCGCCCGAGTCCGGCCGCCGAGTGGCGTGAGTATGCGCCACCCGCGGTCGAAGTGCAGCCGAAGGCGCCGTTCCCGCGGCTCGGCGCCCATCTGCCGGAGGTGGCGCACAGCCGAGACACGATCGTGTTGCGTCAGGAGATTCGCGCTCTTCACCGAGGTTCGCACTCGGTCGGCCCGCTGATCGTCACCCGCGCCGACCCGTTCGAGCTGGCGTACGCCGAGTATGCGCTCGGTCAGCCGCGCCAGTTCGTCGTCACGCCGCGCGTGCAGGCGCTGACCACCGGAGACCTGGACATCGCCCGCAGCGAAGGCACGGAGCACGAGCTGCTCCGCCACAGCATCCCGAGCGCGGACGAGTTGATCGCGCGGGAATACCGGCCCGGAGACCCGTTAAGGCGTGTGCACTGGCGAGCCACTGCGCGGCACGACAAGCTGATGGTGCGCCAAGAGGAGAGGCGCAGCAACCCCGAGGCCTGGCTGCTCTTCGACACGCATGCTGGAACCGCTCTGGATGCCGAGTTCGAGACGCTCGTCGAACTGGTGGCGTCGGTCGGCGTGCATCTGCTGGATCAGGGGTTCGTCGTGAGCGTCGTGGAGACCGGACCGCGCCAGCTCTCCGGACGAAGCGGTGGGCGAACCGGAACGCTCGGATCGGTGACGCCCACCTACGACGTCGGCAGTGCCGATCGGCTGCTCCTGTCCGATCTGGCGGCGGTCGATCAGGAAACTGAGGGCCGCGACGACGCGGTCGCGGAACTCGCGGCGGGCCTACGTCGTTCCGGACGCGCAGTTCCGGTCTTCGTGATGCTCGCCGGTGCACCGCTCGACGAGCTCGGCGCGCTGGCCGCGCTGCGCTCGATGTGCGATCCTGCGGTTGCTTTTCTCGCGGCTCCCACTCCGCCCGAGGTCGGTGAAGTGCTGATGGAGGCGGGCTGGCTGGTCGTCCCGTTCCGTGCAGGCGACGAGCCCGCCGAATGCTGGCAACGCGCTTTGCACGGCCAGAGTTCGGCGATTCACCGTGGCTAGCGAGATTCTCGCCGGCGCGACCGCCCTGCCCGGTGTGCGCGCACGGCACCCCGGAAACTGGCGTCTGACCAGCGCACTCATGCTCCAAGTCCTGGCTGTCAGCTTCGCGCTGGTCGGATTGATCGACGGCCCGGGCTGGTGGTTCTCCCTGCTGTTCGCTTCGGCGGTGATCCTCGTGACCGGCGCCGGGTTGCGGATGCTCGGCGTTCGGCGCGGATGGGTGCCGCTGCTGCTCTTCGTCGAGTTCGCGATGATCATGACGCTGTTTTTCGGCCGCGGTACAGGTCTGTTGGGACTCATTCCGACCCCTGCCACCCTTGCCCGTTTCGTCGATCTCTCGAACCAGGCGGCTCTTTCGATCTACCAGCAGGGAACGCCGGCCGACGCTTTGCCCGAGTTCATGTTCCTCATCGTGGGCGGCGGCTGTCTGATAGCGATCGTGCTGGATACGCTGGCGATCACATTGCGGACACCGGCATTCACTGCGCTCGGGGTCGCGGTGGTGCTTGTGGTGCCGGCCACTCTGCTCGGCAACGGGCTCGATCCGATCGCGCTGGCGACGTCGGCCACCGCGTACCTCTGGCTGCTCCGCTGCGACACTCGCACTCGACGTCCGGGGACACCGCGGTCGGCCGCCGCGCTGTCGATCTCTGCGGCGTCGGTCGTCGTCGCCGTGATCCTCTCAGGCACAGCTCCCGGATTCGACCGCGGCGGCGCCACGTCGTTCACGGCGGGCGGGGTCTCGATCGGCGGAACGGTCACGCCGCTGATCGATCTCGGCCGGGACCTGCGGCGCCCGGCCGCCGTGCGCACTCTGACGTACACGACCACCGCGGTCTCCGGCCAATACCTCAAGCTGGCATCGCTGGATGAGTTCACAGGTGCCGTCTGGAAGCACCGCGAACGGGACACGAAACGGCTGCCGGCCGGCAACACGATCGGCCCGGCCGTCGGGCTGTCGAACAGCGTGGCGACCGCGAAGATCACCACGAGCATCGTGATCGATAACATGCAAAGCCGCTGGCTGCCCGTACCATACCCGGTGCAGGGCATCAAGGGGCTGACGGGAACCTGGTCCTGGGATCCGGACGACCTCACCATCGGCGGAGTGAACGCCACCACGCAGGGTCAGCAGTACGTCGCGACGAGCGTCGTGCTGCAGCCGACCGTCGCACAACTTCAGGCAGCCGGCGGTTTCGTCCCCACCAGCATCGAACGCGACCTCTCCCTGCCCCGGAACCTGCCCTCCATCATCGGTTCGACCGCGCTCGCCGCGACGGCGGGTGCAGTCTCGGAGTACAGCAAGGCCGTCGCCCTGCAGGACTACTTCCGCAACAACGATTTCGTCTACTCCACGCAGACCCCGCTCAAACAGGGATACGACGGAGACGGCTCACGGGTGATCGCCAAGTTCCTGGAGGTGAAGAGCGGGTACTGCGTGCACTTCGCGTCGGCGATGGCGCTCATGGCGCGCACCCTCGGCATCCCCTCGCGGGTGGCGGAGGGCTACCTGCCTGGTGTGGCGAACGGGGGCACTGCGAACAACCCGGGAGAGTACACCGTGACGAGTGACGATCTGCACGCGTGGCCCGAGCTCTACTTCGCGGGCGTCGGGTGGGTGGCGTTCGAACCGACCGTCGGCCGCGGCACCATCCCCGCATACACCCGCCCCGACGCGAGTACGACGCCGCTCGGCCAGCAGCCCGGATCCGCGTCCAGTGCGGCCGGCCGACCGGTGCCCCGGGTCGGCCGGTCGGACATCCCCAACTCCACCGGAGCGGCACCGGATTCGGCGGCGCAGCCGATCGCCTCCGGATTCGGGGTCGCGTTGCTTGTCGTCATCCTGCTGCTCACGCCCGCGATGTTCCGCCGGGTACGCCGCCGCCGTCGTCTGAGAAGGGTCACCGACGAGTGGGGCGGCGCCGCACAAGCTTGGGACGAACTGCACGACACCGCGCGTGACCTCGGTTGGGCCGTTCCGAATACGGAGACGCCGCGAACGTTTGCGAATCGAATCTCTGCGGCTGTCGCCGGAACGCCGGGGGAGGATGCGGTCTCCCGCCTGTTGCTGGCGCGGGAGCGGGAGGCTTACGGACCACCCGCACCGGCAACGGCGGTTGGTCTCAAGAACGATCTCGCGCGCGTGCTGAGTGCGCTCGAAGGACAAGCGGGCGCACCGCTGCGGGCGAAGGCGATGCTGCTCCCGGCGTCGCTCATTCCGCCCTCCTGGTCCGTGGGGACAACTGCCAGGGGTTGACGCGTAAAATAGTCGATCGTGACCAAGTTCAAGACCACCCCGTACACCGTCAACGTGTACGACA
>DASYGJ010000229.1:0-3850 GCA_035999915.1 Leifsonia sp. | reverse complement strand
CTTCTTGTGCGTGTAGTCGTACTTCTCGACCGAACGGCGGATCGTCTCGCGGTAGGCCACCTGGGGCTTGCCGACGTTGGCTTCGACGTTGAACTCGCGCTTCATCCGGTCGACCAGGATGTCGAGGTGGAGCTCGCCCATGCCCTTGATGACCGTCTGACCGGTCTCCTGGTTCTGCTCGGTGCGGAACGTCGGGTCCTCTTCGGCCAGCTTCTGGATCGCGGTGCCCAGCTTCTCCTGGTCGGCCTTGGTCTTCGGCTCGATCGCGACCTCGATGACGGGCTCGGGGAACGTCATCGACTCGAGGACGACCTGCTTGTCCGGGTCGCACAGCGTGTCACCGGTGGTCGTGTCCTTGAGGCCGATCACGGCGTAGATGTTGCCCGCGGTGACGAAGTCGACCGGGTTCTCCTTGTTGGCGTGCATCTGGAAGATCTTCCCGATGCGCTCCTTCTTGCCCTTGGTCGAGTTCACGACGCCGGCGCCGCTCTCGACGCGACCGGAGTACACGCGAACGTAGGTGAGGCGACCGAAGAACGGGTGCACCGCGACCTTGAACGCGAGGGCCGAGAACGGCTCGGTCGCGTCGGCGTGACGCAGGATGACCTTCTCTTCGTCACGCGGGTCGTGCGCCTCGATGGCGGGCACGTCGAGCGGCGACGGGAGGTAGTCGATCACGGCGTCGAGCATCGGCTGGACACCGCGGTTCTTGAAAGCGGAACCGCAGAGGACCGGGTAGATCTCGCTGTTGACGGTGAGCTTGCGGATGGCCGCCTTGACCTCGGCGACGGTGATCTCCTCGCCGCCGAAGAACTTCTCGAGAAGCGCGTCGTCGGTCTCGGCGACGGTCTCGAGGAGGGCCTGACGGTACTCCGCAGCCTTCTCGACGAGGTCGGCCGGGATCTCCTCGATGGCGTACTTGGCGCCCATCTGAACGTCACCCTTCGAGTCGCCGCGCCAGGTGAGCGCGCGCATCTCGACGAGGTCGACGACGCCTTCGAAGGCGGACTCGGAGCCGATCGGCAACTGGAGAACCAGCGGCTTGGCGCCGAGGCGCTTCACGATGGTCTCGACGGTGAAGTAGAAGTCGGCGCCGAGCTTGTCCATCTTGTTGACGAAGCAGATGCGCGGAACGTTGTACTTGTCGGCCTGACGCCAAACGGTCTCGGACTGGGGCTCGACGCCCTCTTTGCCGTCGAAGACGGCGACCGCACCGTCGAGCACGCGGAGCGAACGCTCCACCTCGACGGTGAAGTCCACGTGACCGGGGGTGTCGATGATGTTGATCTGGTTCTTGTTCCAGAAGCAGGTCACAGCGGCAGACGTGATGGTGATGCCGCGCTCCTTCTCCTGCTCCATCCAGTCGGTGGTCGAGGCGCCGTCGTGCGTCTCGCCGATCTTGTGGTTGACGCCCGTGTAGAACAGGATGCGCTCGGTCGTAGTGGTCTTGCCGGCATCGATGTGGGCCATGATGCCGATGTTGCGGACCTTGTGCAGGTCAGTGAGCACGTCCTGTGCCACAGGGTTCCTCCGAAAAGTAGAAAAGCGAAGTGGTGCCGCTCGGGTGCTGCACCCAGAGGTACAACACCCGAGCGGTCCCGGGTAGTCCGAAGCTGGCTTACCAGCGGTACTGCGTTACCAGCGGTGCTGCGTTACCAGCGGTAGTGGGCGAAGGCCTTGTTCGACTCGGCCATCTTGTGCGTGTCTTCACGGCGCTTGACGGCGGCGCCGAGACCGTTGGACGCATCCAGGATCTCGTTGGTGAGACGCTCGGTCATGGTCTTCTCGCGGCGGCCCTTGGCGTAGCTGGTGAGCCAGCGGAGCGCGAGGGTGTTCGCGCGGTGCGGCTTGACCTCGACGGGCACCTGGTAGGTCGAGCCGCCGACGCGGCGGCTGCGGACCTCGAGGGTGGGGCGCACGTTGTCGAGCGCCTTCTTGAGCGTGACGACGGCATCCTGACCGTTCTTGGCGGCAACGCCTTCGAGCGCGTCATACACGATGCGCTCGGCGAGGCCCTTCTTGCCGTCGAGGAGGATCTTGTTGACGAGCTGGCTGACGATGGGGGCGCCGTATACCGGGTCTGCGACGACGGGGCGCTTGGGGGCTGGTCCCTTGCGAGGCATTACTTCTTCTCCATCTTCGCGCCGTACCGGCTGCGAGCCTGCTTGCGGTTCTTCACGGCCTGGGTGTCCAGCGCGCCGCGAACGATCTTGTAACGAACACCGGGGAGGTCTTTGACACGACCGCCGCGGACGAGCACCATCGAGTGCTCCTGCAGGTTGTGGCCCTCGCCGGGAATGTAGGCCGTGACCTCGGTTCCGTTGGAAAGCTTGACGCGCGCGACCTTGCGGAGAGCCGAGTTCGGCTTCTTCGGGGTGGTCGTGTAAACACGGGTGCACACGCCGCGCTGCTGGGGGTTGGACTTCAGGGCGGGCGCCTTGGTCTTTGTGACCTTGGGGCTGCGGCCCTTCCGAACCAACTGCTGAATGGTTGGCACTGACTTCTCCTTATATGGACTGCACGGTGACAGTTGTTGCTTTTTCCCCGAACTCAGCACGCCCTTGCGGACACAATGGGATTCAGGGGGACCGATCGACGATCGATATGCCGTGGGGGCGCGGTTCTTCCGTGCGGGAGATCCGGCCCATCGGATGAGTACGTGCCTGCCGCTCGCGAGCACCCGTTTCTGGGCGCCGAACGAGCGCGCGACAAAGCGCACACCCGATAAATCTTAGCCCGCGGCGGGGTCGCGGTCAAATGGATGCGCGTCCCCCACGGCGCGCCTCCTTGCGCACCGCCATCCGGTCGCCCGCCTCGAATGTGGCACGTGGGGTCGAGGGCGACAGGCGCAGCCGGCACGCTCGGCCGGAACCGGCACTCGAATGCCCTCGAGAGTGGCAGTTGCGGTCGAGAGCGGCAGGCGCATCCGGCACACTCGACCGGAAGGGGCACTCTCGGCGCCTGCGGGCGGCGTGGGAGGGGCCCGGGCGCGGTCCCGCACGCGTGGCGGAGGGGCAGGGCGGGTGCGTGGGTCGCGGGTCGCGCCGCTGCCGATCCGCAGCCGTGCGCCTGACGCACCGCTGTATGCCCTCGAGTGTGACAGTTGCGGTCGAGAGCGACAGGCACATCCGGCACACTCGACCGGAAGGGGCACTCTCGGCACCTGCGGGGCGCGGGCGTGATCGCGTGGGGGGTCAGGCGTCGTCGTCGCGTTCCCAGGGCCAGCGGGGGCGACCGCGTTGGCGGAAGCGCCCGACCAGCACCAGTTGGTAGAGCAGGGTGACCAGGAAGGCGGCGAGGCCGACGGTGATCGCGTACCAACTGCCAAGCTGCCCCGCTGCGAACAGCAGGTAGTGGAGCGGCTCGGAGGGGTCGCCCGCTGCCCCGGCGATCCCGCCGGCGGCCGCGTACACGAAGTATGCCCCGAATCCCATCGCGATGGCGGTGCCGGGCGCGATCCGCTGCTTGTCGGCCGGCACCCGTGTACCGATCGCGATCAGGCACACCAGCACAAGCACTGCGGCCGATCCCGTCATGATCGGTCCGACCAGCGGACCGGCCTTCGCGTCGGTGATGACCTCAGTGTCGGTGGCCAGCGAGATCAGGCCGAACGCGGCGATCACGATCGCGACATAAAGGAAGGCGGCGAAGACCGCTACGACGGCCGCGTACGTTCGATCGTCACGCATTGCTGGAACAGTTCAGCGGATCAGCGGTTCCGTGATTCAGTACGAGCCCTGCTGCGGCGAAGCATACGCGGCGACGGCCTGGTTCTGGGCGTCGGCCACCTGCTGGTCGTAGTCGGCCTGGGCTTCGGCGTTGCGGGCTCTGAGCCGGCGGCCGCGGCCGG
>DASYGJ010000192.1:0-4762 GCA_035999915.1 Leifsonia sp. | reverse complement strand
GAAGATGGTCGTGATGACCGCGACGGCGAGAACCGCGTCGATCGCGATGCCGACGGGACCGAATCCGGCGAGCCAGGCTGCGATCGCGCCCACCACGGCCGCTGCGGGAAGGGTGAGCAGCCAGCCGAGGGCGATGCGTCCCGCGGTGCCCCAGCGCACGGAGGATCCACGCCGGCCGAGACCGGAGCCGATCACGGAGCCCGAGGCGACCTGTGTGGTCGAGAGGGCGAATCCGAGGTGACTGGAGGCGAGGATGGTCGCCGCCGTGCTCGTCTCGGCCGCGAATCCCTGAGCCGGTTTGACCTCGGTGAGACCGCGGCCGAGGGTGCGGATGATCCGCCAGCCCCCCGAGTATGTTCCGATCGCGATCGCCAGGGCGCAGGCGACGATGACCCACAGCTCCGGGCCGGATCCGGCGGACTGCGCGCCCGCGGAGATCAGCGTGAGGGTGATGACGCCCATCGTCTTCTGCGCATCGTTCGTGCCGTGCGAGAGGGCGACCAGAGACGAGGAGAAGATCTGGCCGTAACGGAAGCCACCGCGCCCATCCGGACGGCCGTCGAAGCGCCGCGTGATCCAGTAGGCCAGTTTGGTCGCCGTAAATGCCACGACACCGGCGGTGAGCGGGGCGATGAGCGCCGGCAGGATGACTTTGTCGAGCACCACGAGGAAGTCGACGGCTCCCAAGCCCACCCCGACGATGGCCGCGCCGATCAGGCCGCCGAACAGGGCGTGGCTGGACGACGACGGCAGCCCGAACAGCCAGGTGACCATGTTCCAGACGATTGCGCCGACGAGCCCGGCGAAGATCAGCTCCGGCGTGATCTGCACGCCGCCGGATCCCTCTTTGATGATGCCGCCCGAGATCGTCTTGGCCACCTCGGTGGAGAGGAAAGCACCCACGAGGTTCAGCACCGCGGCGAGCGCCACCGCCACCCTCGGTCGCATCGCGCCCGTGGCGATGGGCGTCGCCATCGCGTTCGCGGTGTCATGGAAACCGTTGGTGAAGTCGAAGAACAGGGCCAGCACAATGACCAGCACGACGATGAGGGTGAGGTCCACCGGAGTCTTTCTCGTGTCGTCTCGTGACGGGACTGACAGTCCACCCCGAGAATGGAATTCACCGGGATTTCATGCAGATGACCTGGCGCGGATGCGCAACCAGGACGATACTCACACGGCGGCGGGTGCAGGTCAACTCGACCGGTCAGAGTCGGTTGACACCCGTCACGCGAAGTACCGCGACGCCCGCTTCGGCAGAGGCGTCGAGCAGTACGTCCGCGCTGATCCCCCAGTCGTTGTCGCCGGCCGGATCGGCGAGGATCTGGCGCACCCGCCACAGGCCTTCGGAGCCCGCCGGGGTCTCGTCGACGACCAGCATCGCCGCCGAGCGTGCGGCGGCATCCGTTCCGATGGCATCGTGTTCGTCGTAGTAGGCCTCGAGTGCCTGATCCCAGTCGAGCGCGGCGAACGACGGCGTCGCCTCGCCCGCGACGGCCGCAGCCTCGTTCTCGAGCGCGCCGAGCTCCTCCACTTTGTCGAGGGCGGCGAGCTGCACCCTACGGAAGAGCTCGTTGCGTACCAGCACGAAGAACGCGCGGCGATTGGTCGTGACGTTTCGGGGCGCGGGCGGTGCGATCTCGCCGGATCCGGCAGCGTGTCTGGCCGCATCCGGGTGGATGAGTTCCTCCCACTCGTCGAGCAGGCTCGAGTCGACTTGGCGCACCAGCTCGCCCAGCCATTCGATGAGGTCGCGCAGGTCGTCGGTGCGCAGTTCGAGGGGTACGGTCTGGCCAAGCGCGCGGTACGCGTCGGACAGGTAGCGAAGTACGACTCCCTCCGACCGGGCCAGCTTGTAGAACGCGATGAACTCGCCGAATGTCATCGCCCGCTCGTAGAGATCGCGCACCACCGATTTGGGGCTCAGCTCGAAGTCGGTGACCCAGGGCTGGCTCCCCGCGTAGGTGACGAACGCCTCTTGCAGCAGTTCGCCGTGGGGTTTCGGATGCGTGACAGACTCGAGCGCATCCATCCGCTGGTCGTACTCCACCCCCTCTGCTTTCATCGCCGCCACGGCCTCACCCCGGGCCTGGAACTGCTGCGACGAGAGCACCGGGCGGGGGTCGTCGAGCGTCGCTTCGACGACGGAGACGAGGTCGAGAGCGTATTGCGGCGATTCGACGTCGAAGAGTTCGAATGCGGCGAGCGCGAACGGAGACAACGGCTGGTTGAGTGCGAAGTTCGGTTGCAGGTCGACGGTGAGCCGGATGCGGCCGCCGACGTTCTCGACCACGCCGGCGGTCAGCAGGGTGCGGTAAAGGCCGAGGGCGCGTCGGGCCAGCGCGAGTTGCCGCTTCCAGGGCTCATGGTTGTCGAACACCAGCGAACGCATGTGCTCGAACACGTCGCCGCCGCGTGCGACCACGTTGATCAGCATCGCGCTGGTGATCTGCATCGACGAGGTGAGCGTCTCGGGCTCCGCGTCGATCAGTTTGCGGAACGACGGCTCGCCCCACGAGACGAATCCCTCCGGCGCCTTCTTGCGCACGATCTTGCGGCGTTTCTTGGGGTCGTCGCTGGCCTTCTCGATGGCCTTGATGTTGTCGCTCTCGTGCTCGGGAGCCTGCACGACGACCGTTCCGGCGGTGTCGTATCCGGCCCGGCCGGCACGTCCGGCGATCTGGTGGAACTCTCGGGCGTTCAGCTGACGCATCCGGGTGCCGTCGAATTTCGTCAGCGCGGTGAACAGCACCGTGCGGATGGGGACGTTGATGCCGACTCCGAGCGTGTCGGTTCCGCAGATCACCCGTAGCATCCCGCGCTGGGCGAGCTGTTCGACGAGCCGGCGGTACTTGGGCAGCATGCCGGCGTGGTGCACGCCGATCCCCTGTCGCAGCAGCCGCGAAAGCGTCTTGCCGAACGACGTCGTGAACCGGAATTGCGCGATCAGCTGGCCGATCGCATCCCGCTGCTCCCGGGTCGCGATCTTGGCGCTCGACAGCGCTTGCGCGCGTTCCAGTGCGGCGAGTTGCGAGAAGTGGACGACGTAGACGGGTGCCTGACCGGTGCTGAGCAGGTCTTCGACCGTCTCGTGCACAGGGGTGACCTCGTAGTAGTAGTGCAGCGGAACGGGCCGCTCGACCCCGGTGACCACGGCCGTCTCGCGGTGCGTGCGCCGGGTGAGATCGGCGGCGAGCGCGGTCACGTCGCCGAGAGTGGCGGACATGAGGATGAACTGGGCGCGCGACAACGTCAGCAGCGGCACCTGCCAGGCCCAACCCCGATCCGGGTCGGCGTAGAAATGGAACTCGTCCATGACCACCTGACCGGCGGGGGTGTCCACCCCGTGACGTAGTGCGAGGTTGGCCAGGATCTCGGCGGTGCAGCAGATGATCGGCGCATCCGCGTTCACGGATGAGTCACCGGTCATCATGCCGACGTTCTCCGCGCCGAAGATGTCGACCAGTGCGAAGAACTTCTCGGAGACGAGTGCTTTGATCGGGGCGGTGTAGAAGCTGCGCTCCCCCCGGGCCAGGGCCGCGAAATGGGCGGCGACCGCCACGAGCGACTTGCCCGTGCCCGTCGGGGTGCTGAGGATGAGGTTCGCGCCCGACACGATCTCGATCGCCGATTCGTCCTGCGCCGGATAGAGCGTGATTCCTCCGGCCTCGACCCACGACACGAACGCGTCGTAGACGGCGTCGTCGTCGATGGATCCTGGGCCGGTGTATCCGGGCAGGTCGCTGACACGAAGGCGGCGGTCGACGGCGAGTTCTTCTGCTTCTGGCATGGTCCCCCAAGCCTCCCACGCGCGTCTTACGTACAGGACACAGGTTTGCCACCTAGCCTCAGCTCATGGTGTCCTTCTGGCGGCCGGCGGCGGCCGGGGTCGCGAGCGTTCTCGTCGGTGTCGGTGCGGGCGAGCTCGTCAGCTCCTTCGTCGTGCAGAACGGCAGCCCCGTGCTGGATGTCGGAGCCCTCGTGATCGATCTGGTGCCCGGCTGGCTCAAAGAAGCGGTGATCGGGCTGTTCGGCACGGGCGACAAGGCCGTGCTCGTCATCAGTCTGGCCATCGTGCTGCTGGCTGGAGCCGCGGTCGCGGGCTGGCTGGAGTGGCGGTGGTCGCCGCTGGGGCGCATCCTCATCGGGGTCGGCGGCGCGGTGGGCGTACTGGCGGCTCTCACACGATCGGGTGCGGGCTGGCTGGACGCTGTTCCGTCCGCGCTTGCGGCGGTCATCGGCGTCGTCGCGCTCGGCTCCCTGATCCGGATGCTGCGGGCCACTCTGCCCGGCCGCGCGACGCCGAACGGAGCCGTCACCCGCCGCAAGTTCGTGACCGCCACCGGCGCGACCGCGGCAAGCGGCGTGCTCGCGGTGATCGTCGGACAGGTCGTCGCCTCCGGGTATCGCGCCGCCTCGACCGCCCGTGCCGTGTTCCACCTGCCGAAACCGGCAGTGGCCGCGCCGCCCATCCCGGCCGGAGCGTCGTTCGACATCTCCGGTCTCTCGCCGATCGTCACCCCCTCCGCCGATTTCTACCGCATCGACACGGCCCTGCAGATCCCCGGCATCGACCCGTCTGCCTGGAAGCTCAAGATCACCGGGATGGTCGAACACGAGTTCGAGCTGACCTTCGCCGAACTCCTCAAGCTGCCGCTGGAGGAGAGCAGCACGACGCTCACCTGCGTCTCCAACGAGGTGGGAGGCAACCTGATCGGCAACGCCACCTGGCTGGGATACCCCATCCGCCATCTGCTGGCCC
>DASYGJ010000138.1:0-1634 GCA_035999915.1 Leifsonia sp. | reverse complement strand
CGGGTGCGCCAGACACCTTCGCCGAACAGATCCGGAGATCCATCCGCATGGCACGTCTTTCCGGCGTCGACCTCCCGCGCGAGAAGCGCATGGAGATCGCGCTCACCTACATCTACGGCGTGGGCCGCACCCGCGCCAAGCAGACCCTCGAGGCCACCGGGGTCAGCCCCGACCTCCGCGCCCGCGACCTGACCGACGAGGACCTGGTCAAGCTGCGTGACTACATCGACGCGCACTTCCGCGTCGAGGGTGACCTCCGTCGTGAGGTCGCCGCCGACATCCGCCGCAAGGTCGAGATCGGCTGCTACCAGGGCGTCCGGCACCGCCGCGGCCTGCCCGTCCACGGTCAGCGCACCAAGACCAACGCCCGTACGCGCAAGGGTCCGAAGAAGACCATCGCCGGCAAGAAGAAGGCAGGCAAGAAGTAATGCCACCTCAGGCACGCAAGCCGCGCGCAGGCGCGAAGAAGGTCCGCCGCAAGGAGAAGAAGAACGTCGCCGTGGGCCAGGCCCACATCAAGAGCACGTTCAACAACACGATCGTCTCGATCACCGACCCGCAGGGCAACGTGATCAGTTGGGCGTCCGCCGGCCACGTGGGCTTCAAGGGCTCGCGAAAGTCCACGCCGTTCGCGGCGCAGATGGCCGCCGAGAACGCCGCCCGCAAGGCGCAGGAGCACGGCCTGAAGAAGGTCGACGTCTTCGTCAAGGGTCCGGGCTCGGGCCGCGAGACCGCGATCCGTTCGCTGCAGGCGACCGGCCTCGAGGTCGGCACGATCTCCGACGTCACCCCCCAGCCGCACAACGGCTGCCGTCCCCCCAAGCGCCGGAGGGTTTGATCCGTCATGGCTCGTTACACCGGACCCGCGACGCGTATCTCGCGCCGCCTCAACGTCGACCTGGTCGGCGGCGACAGCTCCTTCGAGCGTCGCCCGTACCCCCCGGGTCAGCACGGCCGCTCGCGCATCAAGCAGAGCGAGTACCTCCTGCAGATGCAGGAGAAGCAGAAGGCCAAGTTCAGCTACGGCGTGCTCGAGAAGCAGTTCCGTCGCTACTACCGCGAAGCCACGCAGATGCAGGGCAAGACCGGTGACAACCTGCTGCAGATCCTCGAGTCGCGCCTGGACAACGTCATCTACCGCGCCGGCATCGCGCGCACGCGCCGCCAGGCCCGGCAGATGGTCAGTCACGGCCACTTCCTGGTCAACGGCATCAAGACCGACATCCCGAGCTTCCGCGTCTCGGCGTTCGACATCATCGACGTCAAGCCGAAGTCGCTCGAGACGACGCCGTTCGTGATCGCGCGCGAGACCTTCGGTGAGCGTCCGGTGCCGGCCTGGCTGCAGGTCGTGCCGAACCGCCTCCGCGTCCTCGTGCACTCGCTCCCCGTCCGGGCCCAGATCGACATCCCGGTCCAGGAGCAGCTCATCGTCGAGCTTTACTCGAAGTAATCCAGTAGTAGTAGTCCGCACCACGCAGTACCCCGTCGGGCCGTCATATAGCGGGTGGCCCACGACCATCAAGGAGCACCACTGTGCTGATCTCTCAGCGCCCGTCCCTGTCCGAGGAGCCGATCGCCGACAACCGGTCGCGCTTCGTCATCGAGCCGCTCGAGCCCGGCTTCGGCTACACGCT
>DASYGJ010000051.1:0-18801 GCA_035999915.1 Leifsonia sp. | reverse complement strand
GGTCACCGACCTCGCCGGTTTCGTGGCGGCCACCTGGCTCCGAGGCGTTCGGCTGGTTCAGGTGCCGACGACGCTGCTCGGGATGGTGGATGCGGCGGTCGGCGGCAAGACCGGTATCAACACGGCCGAGGGCAAGAACCTAGTGGGCGCGTTCTACGCGCCGGCGGCTGTGATCTGCGACCTCGACACCCTCACCTCGCTCGGCCGCAACGAGATCTTGGCCGGCTTCGCCGAGGTCGTGAAGTATGGCTTCATCGCAGAGCCGGAGATCCTCGACATCATCGAACGAGACGTCGACCGGGCGACCGACCCGGAGACGCCGGAGTTCCGTCGGCTCGTGGAGCTGTCGATCGGCATCAAGGCTCGCGTCGTCGGTGAGGACTTCACGGAGCAGGGTCTGCGCGAAATGCTCAACTACGGCCACACCCTTGGACACGCGATCGAACACGCGGAGCGGTACCAGTGGCGGCACGGCGCGGCCGTCTCGGTCGGCATGGTCTTCGCCGCCGAACTGGCACGGCTGAGCGGACGACTGCCCGACGAGGTCGCGGACCGGCACAAGCGCATCCTGCAATCGCTCACTCTGCCGACCACGTACCCGCTCGGTCGCTGGCAGACCCTGCTCGCCGCCATGCAGCGCGACAAGAAGGCACGAGGGAGTCTGCTGCGGTTCATCGTGCTCGACGATCTCGCCCGGCCGACCGTTCTCGCCGGGCCCGACCAGAGCCTGCTGTTCGCCGCGTACCAGGAGATCGGCGAGTGACCCCGATGGCGAAGCGCCGCTAGGGTAGCGACATGAGCAGTGACACCGTTCCCAGCGTCCTCGTGCTGAACGGCCCCAATCTGGGCCGGCTCGGCACCCGCGAGCCCGATGTGTACGGCTCCGCAACCCTGACCGACCTGCGTGCGCAGCTGACCGACGACGCGGCGGGTACGATCGTCGACCTGCGACAGACCGACGACGAGTCGGAACTTCTGGGCTGGCTGCACGAGGCCGCCGATTCCGGGGCTCCGGTGATCCTCAACGCCGGCGCGTGGACGCACTACTCCTACGCGTTGCGGGATGCGGTCTCGCTCGTGACGAAGGCCGGAGGCACCGTCGTTGAAGTGCACCTCTCCAATCCGCACTCCCGCGAAGAGTTCCGGCACACGAGCGTGATCAGCGCCGTGGCCACCGGCGTCATCGCGGGATTCGGGTTCGACTCGTATCGGCTGGCGCTCGCGCTCATCCTGCGAAACGGCCCGGTCATTCGCTGAATCGGGCCTCGCCAACTAGAATCTCTTGAGGTCGCCGCCCTCTGCGCCGCTTTCACGCACCGCAGGAGCCCGGCCGGCGTGGACCGCCCATGGGCGTGCATCCACCTGAATCTCTCCCAATCGAACGGAACACAGGTATGGCAACAACGGCTGACATCAAGAACGGCGTCGTCCTCAACATGGACGGTCAGCTCTGGACCGTGATCGAGTTCCAGCACGTGAAGCCGGGCAAAGGCGGCGCCTTCGTGCGCACCAAACTGAAGAACGTCACCTCGGGTAAGACCGTCGACCGCACGTTCAACGCCGGGTCCAAGATCGAGACCTCCAACGTCGACCGCCGCGACTACCAGTACCTGTATCAAGACGGCGAGAGCTTCGTGTTCATGGACACCAGCGACTACGACCAGCTCACCGTCACCGGTGTCGTCGTGGGCGATGCCTCCAACTTCATGCTCGAGAACCAGAACGTGACGATCGCGCTGCACGAGAACGAGCCGCTCTATGTCGAGCTGCCCGCCTCTGTCGTGCTGGAGATCACCTACACCGAGCCCGGACTGCAAGGCGACCGTTCGACAGGCGGCACCAAGCCGGCAACGGTCGAGACCGGCTATCAGATCCAGGTCCCGCTGTTTCTGGAGACCGGCACCAAGGTCAAGGTCGACACGCGAACCGGGGACTACCTCGGCCGCGTGAACGACTGACGCTCGCGGTCATCGGTACCCGTCGACGATGAGTGCACGAACCAAGGCCCGTAAACGCGCGCTCGACGTGCTCTACGGCGCGGACATCCGCCAGATTTCGATCAATCAGGCGCTCGCCACAGAGGCCGAGCGCGCCGCGAGCGAGCCGCAGCGTGAGGCCTCCTGGCTTTACGCCCGCGAGATCGTGGACGGCGTCGTCGACAACCTCGACGAGATCGACGAGCAGATCGAGACCTATTCGCAGGGCTGGACGCTCGCTCGGATGCCGCTCGTCGATCGCGCGATCCTGCGCATCGGCGTGTGGGAGGTGCTGTTCAACGACGACGTTCCCGATGGGGTCGCCATTTCCGAGGCGGTCGAGGCCGCCACCGTGCTGTCGACGGACGACTCAGCCGGATTCGTCAACGGGCTGCTGGCGAAGATCGCACAGTCCCGCGGCAAGTAGTGCGATGACCTGCGGGCTCGTCCACCGCCGTGGCGCGATCCGTGCGCTCGGCGCTGCCCTCGTCGCCATCGCACTGGTCGCCGGCACGGCGGCGTGCTCGCTGATCGGCGGCTCGTCGGACGTTCCCACGTCGACCTCGAAACCCCCGTCGGGCACAGTGGGAGCCGCGAACTTCGACAAGGGTTTCCTCCAGGCGGGATCCGGATCGAAGCGCGTCGACCTGTGGTTCGACCCGATGTGCCCGGCGTGCGGAGCTTTCGAGAAGGCCAACGGCAGCACCCTGGCCAAGGGCGTCTCCGAGGGGACGATCACGCTGAACCTGCATCCGCTCACCTTTCTCGACCGGCTCTCGAACGGCACCGGATACTCGACACGCGCCGTCGCGGCGCTCACCTGCGTTGCCGTGAACGATCCGGACAACGTGATGGTGTACTTCGGGGCGCTCTACAAAGACCAACCCGAGGAGGGTTCGAGCGGCCTGACGGATGGGCAGCTGGGCAAACGGGCCACCGACCTCGGCCTTCGTGACATCTCGCGGTGCCAGGCGAAGAGCGGCGCATACCAGGCGTGGGCACAGCGGAACACGACACGGTCGCAGACCGGACCGATCGACGTCGATGGCTCTCGGCTGAAGACGATCGCTCAGACCCCGACCGTGCTCGTGAACGGCAGACAGTTCACCGGTGACACCACCAAGGCGAGCGAATTCTCTGCGTTCCTCGCCAAGAACTGAGTGAGGCGGCGGTGAGCGCTCGTCGCGTCCCCACGCTGCTGCTATGCTCGATGCCGGTAGACAACCTTTAAGAGCCGTCCTGTGAGGCGGGGAAGGGAGTCGGCATGACGGCGCGAACCGTGCTGCAACAGGCTGACATCTCCCGGGCGTTGACTCGGATCTCTCACGAGATCCTGGAGTCCAACCGGGGCACCAACGATCTCGTCATTCTCGGGATCCCCACGCGGGGCGTGATCCTCGCACGGCGCATCGCTGAGAACATCCAGCGGATCGAGCCGGGCACCGCTGATCTCGTCGGCGCGCTCGACGTGACGATGTACCGGGACGACCTCTCCCGAACCCGCACCCGCACGCCGGCCCCCACGTCGGTTCCGGGTTCCATCGACGGCAAGACCGTGGTGCTTGTCGACGATGTGCTCTATTCGGGCCGCACTATCCGCGCCGCCCTCGACGCGCTCAACGACTTCGGCCGCCCCCGGGTGGTTCGGCTCGCCGTGCTGGTCGACCGCGGACATCGCGAGTTGCCGATCCGGGCGGATTTCGTCGGCAAGAACCTGCCGAGCGCTGCGTCGGAGCGCATCAATGTGCGACTCACCGAGATCGACGGCGACGAATCCGTCACGATCGAGGGGCCCGGCGAATGAGGCACCTGCTCTCGACCAAGACGCTGAGCCGCGATGAAGCCATCCTGCTGCTCGATGTGGCTGAGGACATGGCCGACGTGCAGGAGCGGGAGGTCAAGAAGCTTCCGACGTTGCGCGGCAAGACGGTGGTGAACCTGTTCTTCGAGGATTCGACTCGCACACGCATCTCGTTCGAGGCGGCGGCGAAACGGCTTTCGGCCGACGTCATCAACTTCAGCGCCAAAGGATCCAGCGTGTCCAAGGGTGAGAGCCTCAAAGACACGGCGCAGACCCTGGCGGCGATGG
The DNA here is from genome assembly GCA_035999915.1 of Leifsonia sp. Classification (GTDB taxonomy): domain Bacteria; phylum Actinomycetota; class Actinomycetes; order Actinomycetales; family Microbacteriaceae; genus Leifsonia. Next base: position 14,736 of record DASYGJ010000051.1, on the reverse strand, counting down.
GGGCGGATGCGGTGGTCATTCGTCATCACGCCTCCGGCGCCCCGCAGACTCTCGCGACGAGCGGCTGGATCGATGCCGGGATCGTGAACGCCGGAGACGGAACGCACGAACATCCCACACAGGCTCTGCTCGACGCGTTCACGATCCGCCGCCGCCTGCACGGCACGGCCTCCCGCGGACGCGACCTCAATGGCGTGACGGTCACCATCGTCGGCGACATCCTGCACTCCCGGGTGGCCCGCTCGAACGTCTGGCTGCTCGAGACGCTCGGTGCGGAGGTCGCGCTCGTCGCGCCGCCGACCCTGCTGCCGGTCGACGTGTCCGGCTGGCCGGCGACCATCGGCTACGACCTCGACGCGGCGATCGACGCGGGCCCTGACGTGGTGATGCTGCTGCGCATCCAGGCCGAGCGGATGAACGCGGCCTTCTTCCCGAACACCCGCGAGTATTCGCGGCGCTGGGGCCTCGACGACGACCGTCTGGCCCGCCTCGGCACCGGTAGCATTGTGATGCACCCGGGCCCGATGAACCGGGGTCTGGAGATTTCTGCGGCAGCGGCGGATTCGCCCCGCTCGACCGTGAGGGAACAGGTTGCGAACGGGGTGTCCGTGAGGATGGCCGCCCTGTACCTCCTGCTGTCCGGTGGAGATCGGGAGGACGGTTGAGAATGGTGAATGAGACGTATCTGATCGCGGGCGCGACACTGGCGGACGGTCGGGCGGTGGATCTTCTGGTGCGGAACGGGCGGATCGCCGAACTCGGCACCGGCCTGTCCGCGGCGGGGGCGACGGTGGTGGATGCGGCCGGCCTGCTGGCGCTGCCAGGACTGGTCGACCTCCACACGCACCTGCGCGAGCCCGGGTTCGAACAGAGCGAGACGGTCCTGACCGGCACCCGTGCCGCTGCGGCCGGAGGCTTCACTTCGGTTTTCGCCATGGCCAACACCTCACCGGTCGCCGACACCGCCGGAGTCGTCGAGCAGGTGCTCTCACTGGGCGACGCGGCGGGCTATGCGACCGTTCGCCCGATCGGCGCGGTCACCGTCGGGCTCGAGGGCGAGCGTCTCGCCGAACTCGGCGCCATGGCCGACTCCCGCGCCGCCGTACGGGTGTTCTCCGACGACGGCAGATGCGTCTCCGATCCGCTGCTCATGCGCCGCGCGCTCGAGTACGTCAAGGCCTTCGACGGTGTCATCGCGCAGCACGCGCAGGAGCCACGCCTCACGATCGGCGCGCAGATGAACGAGGGCGCGCTCTCCGGCGAGCTCGGGCTGGCCGGCTGGCCGGCCGTGGCCGAGGAGTCGATCATCGCGCGGGATGTGCTGCTCGCCGAGCATGTCGGCTCGCGGTTGCACGTCTGCCATGTGTCCACCGCGGGATCGGTCGACGTGATCCGCTGGGCGAAGGCGCGCGGCATCGACGTGACGGCCGAGGTCACGCCGCATCACCTCATCCTCACCGAGGAGCTGGCGCGCGGCTACGACGCGCGCTACAAGGTCAACCCGCCACTGCGAACGGACGAAGACGTTCAAGCGCTGCGCGCCGGGCTCGCCGACGGCACGATCGACATCGTCGCGACCGACCACGCCCCGCATCCCGTCGAAGCGAAGGACTGCGAGTGGGATGCCGCAGCTTTCGGCATGGTCGGGCTCGAATCCGCCCTCTCCGTCGTGCACGCGTCGGTGGTGCAGAACGGCCTTCTCGGCTGGCAGGATGTGGCGCGGGTGCTCTCGTACACGCCGGCGAGGATCGGCCGTCTGACAGGGCACGGAAGGGCGCTGGAGGCCGGAGGAGGCGCCGAGTTCACGCTCTACGACCCCGATGCCTCCCGCGAGTTCTCGACCGGGGACCTCGCCGGCAAGGGGGTCAACTCGCCCTACCTGTCGATGACCCTTCCCGGGCGGGTCGTCGCCACCTTCCACCACGGTTATCCGACGGTGCTCGACGGTATCGTTTCCGACGCTTCCGAGGTCGCCGAACGAGCCCGAATATTCTCCGCCGAGCGAGAGGACGTCGTCCGTGGATAGGGTGCTCCCCACCATCGTCGTTGTGGCAGTGCTGGTTCTGGTGCTGCTGCTCATGCTCTGGGGCTGGCGTCGGCGCACGCGCCGCGACAGCGCGGCCGGCAGCGGATACGAGTCGCCGGCTTCCCCATCCGAGACGCTGGCCGAGGCCGAGATGTTCTATGTCGCGACCACCCGGGGTGGCGAGCACCTCGAACGGCTGGCGATCCCAGGGCTCGCGTTCCGGGGTCGCGGCAGGGTGACCGTCTCCCGCGACGGGGTGACCATCGCTATGAAAGGCGAGACGCCCGTGTTCGTCGCGTCCCGCGCGCTGACGGCGATCGGCGCGACCAACACGGCGATCGATCGGGTGGTCGAGAAGGACGGACTGCTCCGGCTCTCCTGGATCACCACGGCAGGCGTCGCCGTCGACAGTTTTCTCCGGGTCGTCGACCCAACCGACCGGACCCCGGTGATCGGGGCGGTCCGCTCCATTCTTCCCGCGCAATCGCAGTCGGGACAGACGACGGAAAGTGAGGTGTGACGTGGCAGGTGCAGAACCGGCGGTCCTCGTCCTCGAAGACGGAACCCGCTATGTCGGGCGGGCATACGGTGCGATCGGCCGCACCCTCGGCGAGGCGGTGTTCTCCACCGGCATGACCGGATACCAGGAGACGCTCACCGACCCGTCCTATGCGGGACAGATCGTGCTCATGACGGCGCCGCACATCGGCAACACCGGCACCAACGACGAAGACATGGAGTCGCGCCAGATCTGGGTGGCCGGCTATGTGGTGCGCGAGCCCTCCCGCATCGTGTCGAACTTCCGCGCGACGCGGAGCCTCGACGACGACCTCGTCGCGCAGGGAGTCGTCGGCATCAGCGGCATCGACACGCGTGCGGTGACCCGCCACATCCGATCGGCCGGAGCGATGCGCTCGGGAATCTTCTCGGGACCCGAATTCGGGCTCAGCGACGGGGAGCAGCTCGACCTGGTGCTCAGTGGCGCGCAGATGGCCGGCAGAAACCTCTCGGCCGAGGTCTCGACGCCCGAGCCGTTCACGGTCCCGGCCGTCGGCGAGAAGGTCGGCTCGGTCGCCGTGCTCGACCTCGGAGTGAAGACCTCGACGTTGAACAACCTCGCCGCACGCGGACTCGACGTGCACGTTCTGCCGCAGATGGTCAGCGCTCGCGACGTGCTCGAGTTGGAGCCCTCAGCGCTGTTCTTCTCGAACGGACCCGGCGATCCCGAGGCCTCCGACAAGCACGTCGAGCTGCTGCAGGCTGTTCTGCGCGCGGGCGTTCCGTATTTCGGCATCTGCTTCGGCAACCAGCTCCTCGGCCGAGCGCTCGGGCTCAGCACATACAAGCTGCCGTTCGGTCACCGCGGCATCAACCAGCCGGTGCTCGACAAGCGCACCGGGCGTGTCGAGATCACGGCGCAGAACCACGGGTTCGCGGTGGACGCGCCGATCGAAGGCACCTTCGACTCGCCGGCCGGATTCGGCCGCGTCGAGGTGAGCCACTTCAGCCTCAACGACAGCGTGGTGGAAGGGCTCAACTGCCTCGACCTGAACGCGTTCAGCGTGCAGTATCACCCGGAGGCGGCTGCCGGCCCGCACGACGCCAACTACCTCTTCGACCGGTTCCTGGACATGATCACCGACCGCAACGGCCAGAATCCCCCGGGAGAGACGCCCGCAGCGCAGACGCCCGCAGCGCAGAAGAAGGACGAGAACTAATGCCGAAACGTGACGACATCAATTCCGTCCTGGTCATCGGGTCCGGCCCGATCGTCATCGGTCAGGCGTGCGAGTTCGACTACTCCGGCACTCAGGCGTGCCGGGTGCTTCGTGAAGAAGGCGTTCGCGTCATCCTCGTGAACTCCAACCCGGCGACGATCATGACCGACCCGGATTTCGCCGACGCCACCTACGTGGAGCCGATCACCTGGCAGGTCATCGAGACCATCATCGCCAAGGAGAAGCCGGATGCGATCCTGCCGACCCTTGGCGGCCAGACCGCGCTCAACGCGGCGATTCAGCTGCACGAGCACGGCATCCTCGAGAAGTACGGCGTCGAGCTCATCGGCGCCAGGTTCGAGGCGATCCAGAAGGGCGAGGACCGCCAGATCTTCAAAGACCTGGTGATTGAGGCGGGCGCCGAGGTCGCGCGGTCGCACATCGCCCACACCGTGGAAGAGGCCATCGGCTTCGCGGAAGATCTGGGCTACCCGCTCGTGGTGCGCCCGTCGTTCACCATGGGCGGCCTGGGCTCCGGCTTCGCTTACACCGAGAAAGAGTTGCGTCGCATCGTCGGTGACGGCCTGCACCAGAGCCCGACCAGCGAGGTGCTTCTGGAGGAGTCCATCCTCGGCTGGAAAGAATACGAGCTCGAGTTGATGCGCGACACGGCCGACAACACCGTGGTCGTCTGTTCGATCGAGAACGTCGATCCTGTCGGGGTGCACACCGGCGACTCCATCACGGTCGCCCCGGCACTCACGCTGACGGACCGCGAATACCAGAAGCTGCGCGACATCGGCATCGACATCATCCGCGCCGTCGGTGTCGACACCGGAGGCTGCAACATCCAGTTCGCGGTCGATCCGGCCGACGGCCGCATCATCGTCATCGAGATGAACCCCAGGGTCTCGCGCTCGTCGGCGCTCGCTTCGAAGGCGACCGGGTTCCCGATCGCGAAGATCGCGGCGAAGCTGGCGATCGGCTACCGGCTCGATGAGATCCCCAACGACATCACGAAGGTCACTCCGGCAAGCTTCGAGCCGACCCTCGACTACGTGGTCGTCAAGGTCCCGCGGTTCGCATTCGAGAAGTTCCCCGCCGCTGATCCGACCCTCACCACCACCATGAAGTCGGTGGGCGAAGCGATGGCGATCGGCCGCAGCTTCACGAGCGCGCTGCAGAAGGCCCTGCGCTCGCTGGAGAAGCGCGGCTCGTCGTTCCACTGGGGCGCCGAAGCACGCGCAGTCGAGGAGTTGCTGGAGAGCATCAGCACCCCCACCGACGGCCGCATCGTCGACGTGCAGCAGGCCCTGCGTCTCGGCGCGACGATCGAGCAGGTGTTCGAGGCGACCAAGATCGACCCTTGGTTCCTCGACCAGATCGTGCTCATCAACGAGGTGGCCGCCCAGCTGAAGGACGCCGAGACGCTCGACACCGACACCTTGCGCTACGCCAAGGATCACGGGTTCTCGGATGCCCAGATCGGCCAGCTGCGCGGCTTCGGCGAGAACGACGTGCGTGAGATCCGTCACATCCTGGATGTGCGTCCGGTCTACAAGACGGTCGACACCTGTGCCGGCGAGTTCCCGGCTCTGACGCCATACCACTACTCGAGCTACGACCTGGAGACCGAGGCGGAGCCGAGTGACCGCCGCAAGGTCGTCATCCTCGGTTCGGGACCGAACCGCATCGGCCAGGGCGTCGAGTTCGACTACTCCTGCGTGCATGCGTCCTTCGCGCTGCACGACGCCGGCTACGAGACCATCATGATCAACTGCAACCCGGAGACGGTCTCGACCGACTACGACACGAGCGACCGGCTGTACTTCGAGCCGCTCACGCTCGAGGATGTGCTCGAAGTGATTCACGCGGAGAGCCTGAGCGGCGAACTCGTCGGCGTGGTCGTGCAGCTGGGCGGCCAGACCGCGCTCGGGCTCGCAAAGGGCCTGGAGGCGGCCGGCGTTCCGATCCTGGGCACGTCGCCCGAGGCGATCGACCTGGCGGAGGAGCGCGGCCTGTTCGCCGGAATCCTCGAGAACGCCGGACTCCTCGCCCCGCGCAACGGCACAGCATACGACTACCCGGGCGCCGTGCAGGTGGCCGAGGAGATCGGCTACCCGGTGCTCGTTCGCCCGAGCTATGTGCTCGGCGGTCGCGGCATGGAGATCGTCTACGACAGCCCCTCGCTCGCGGACTACTTCGAGCGCGTCGCCGGTCAGGGAATCGTCGGGGCCTCGCATCCTCTGCTGGTGGACCGCTTCCTCGACGATGCCATCGAGATCGACGTCGACGCCCTCTACGACGGCGAACAGCTCTACATCGGCGGCGTCATGGAGCATATCGAGGAGGCCGGGATCCACTCGGGCGACTCGAGTTGCACCCTCCCGCCCATCACGCTTGGCCGTCGCGAGATCGACCGGGTGCGGGATGCGACACTGAAGATCGCCGAGGGTATCGGCGTGCGCGGACTGCTGAACGTGCAGTTCGCCATCGGCGCGGGAGTCCTCTACGTTCTGGAGGCCAACCCGCGGGCGTCGCGCACGGTGCCGTTCGTGTCGAAGGCTCTGGGCATCCCGCTGGCCAAGGCTGCTTCGCGGATCATGGTGGGGGAGACCATCGCCTCGGTCATCGACTCCGGCCTGCTCCCGGAACAGGACGGCTCAGTCATTCCGATGGACTCGCCGGTCGCCGTCAAGGAGGCGGTGCTGCCCTTCAAGCGGTTCCGTACCAGAGAAGGCAACGTGGTCGACTCCGTTCTCGGCCCGGAGATGCGCTCGACCGGCGAGGTCATGGGCATGGACAAGGACTTCCCGCGCGCCTTCGCCAAGAGCCAGGCGGCAGCGTACGGCGGCATGCCGCTCGGCGGAACCGCTTTCGTCTCGGTGTCCGACCGCGACAAGCGGTCGATCGTGCTCCCGGTGTTGCGACTGCAGCAGCTCGGCTTCGAGATCCTTGCTACGGAGGGGACGGCGGAGGTCTTGAACCGTAACGGCATCGCAGCACGGATCGTGCGTAAATTCAGCGAGACGGATGGAGACAGCCCCTCGATCGTCGACCTGATCAACCGCAACGAGGTCGACGTGGTCATCAACACGCCGAGCGGACGGTCGGCACGTGCAGACGGTTACGAGATCCGCGCCGCCGCGGTGGCGGGCGACAAACCTCTGTTCACGACCATCGCCGAACTCAGCGCGGCCGTCGCTTCGGTCGACGCGATCCGTGAGGGCTTCGAGGTGAGGTCGCTGCAGCAGTACGCGCTCGATCGGGCCGCGCGCGCATGAGTTCGCCGGGCGCAGCCTTCGGCGACCGACTGGCCGGGGTCTTCGACGGTCCCGGCCGGCTCTGCGTCGGCATCGACCCGCACGAGCACCTGCTGACGGCGTGGGGCCTGCCGGCCTCGGCTGCCGGAGTGCGCGAGTTCGGCCTCGCCGTCGTCGAGGCTGCCGCGGGACGCGCCGGCATCGTGAAACCGCAAGTCGCGTTCTACGAACGGTACGGTTCCGCGGGCTACGCCGCCCTCGAAGAGGTGCTGGCGGCCGCCCGAGGAGCCGGGCTTCTGGTGATCGCGGATGCGAAACGTGGCGATATCGGCACGAGCGTCGCGGCATACGCCGAAGCGTGGCTCACCCCCGGTTCGACGTTGGAAGTCGACGCCATGACGATCGCGGCGTTTCAGGGCGTCGGATCGATCGCTGAGCCGATGCGTCTCGCCGAGGCGACCCGAAAGGGACTGTTCGTTCTCGCTGCGACATCGAATCCGGAGGCCGAAGGCATCCAGAAGGCGATCGTCGCCACGGGCGTGCGAACCGGAGCGACGGTGGCGCGTGCGATCATCGATGATGTGACTTCCTTCAACCAGTCCCAGCCGGCGCACGCGCTCGGTACGGTCGGACTCGTGCTCGGGGCGACACTCGACCTTGCTTCGTTCGGTATCGACACGACCGGGCCAGCCTTCCCGACCCCGGTTCTCGCGCCGGGCTTCGGCCACCAGGGCGCCCGGGTGCAAGATGTCGGGCGCTTGTTCGGCTCCCTCGCACAGGGCGTGATCGTCAGCGAGTCGCGCGGCCTGCTGAGCGCGGGTCGGGCCGGGCTCGCCGCGGCCATCGGGGCACGGGCTTCCGAAGTACGGAGCGTCGATGCCTGAGTTGTCGATGCCTGGGTCGTCGATGCCTGAGGCCTCCACTCCGCGCCCGGCCACAGTATCCGCACGTCCAGCGCCGCCCGAGGTGGACCGCAGGGCGGCGTCGGAGGCCGCAGTGGCTGCCCGCCGCGCGCGCGCTGCCGTAAAAGGTGCGATCGCCTCACACGAGGTCTCGCCGTTGTCGGTGCTCGACAGAGCGACAATCGATCCCGAAGGAGTTGAGGGGCGACTACGGGTGACCGAGTTCCTCCTGAGCGTGCCCGCGATCGGTGCGACGAAGATGAAGGATGCGCTGGGAAGGCTGTCGATCTCGCCGGCCAAGCGGCTCGGCGGCCTCGGCCGGCACCAGCGCTTGCGCCTGCGCGACTTCCTCATCGAGCGCGAATCCCGCAGCGGACGACAGAAGAACAAGCTCGTCGTGCTGGCCGGGCCCACCGCGGTGGGCAAAGGAACTGTCTCCACGTTCATCCGCGAAAACTATCCCGAGGTGCTCCTCTCGGTCTCGGCCACCACACGTGCACCGCGCCCCGGCGAGGTGGACGGCATCAATTACTACTTCGTCGACGACGCCGAATTCGATCGGATGATCGCTGAAGGCGAACTGCTCGAATACGCGACCGTGCACAACCTTTCCCGCTACGGCACGCCCCGCGCCCCGATCGAGCGTGCGCTGGAGGCGGGCAAGAGCGTCCTGCTCGAGATCGATCTGCAGGGCGCACGCAGTGTGCGCACCACGATGCCGGAGGCGCGTCTGATCTTCCTGCTGCCACCCACCTGGGATGAACTGGTGCGCCGCCTCATCGGACGGGGGACGGAGAGCCCTGAGGAGCAGCAGCGCCGACTCGAGACGGCCAAGGTCGAAATGGGCGCGCAACACGAGTTCGACCACCGGGTGGTGAACACCGACGTGGCCGAGGCCGCGCGGGAGGTCGTAGACTTGATGAAGATCCGCACGGCGCCGTCGCGCACGTAGACCATTCTCAGCGTCTTGTGAGACGCTCGTCGTCGTTGTCTCGACGACACCATTGAGCCGATATGTTCGGGCAAGGAGCAATACACCCATGGCACTCAGCAACAAAGGCATCATCGACCCGCCCATTGACGACGTTCTCGCCAAGGTCGAGTCCAAGTACGCTCTCGTGATCTTCGCCTCCAAGCGGGCGCGTCAGATCAACGACTACTACGCCGACCTGCACGAGGGAAGCCTGTTCGACAACGTCGGTCCCCTGGTCGACTCGAGCGTCGACGACAAGCCCCTCTCCGTGGCGCTGCACGAGATCAATGAGGACAAGCTCACGATCAAGCCGATCGTCGAGCCGTAGAGAAAGCTGTTACAGCACCGCCGTACGTTTTGCCGCCGGGTGCGTCCCGGCATGTGAGGGGATGCCGCCGTGAGCGCACGATTGACCATTGTCGTCGGGGTCACCGGCGGCATCGCCGCGTATAAAGCAGTCGGAGTGATTCGGTCGCTCGTGCTGGAGGGTCACTCCGTGCACGTCGTGGCCACCGAGGCGGCCTTGCGCTTCGTCGGGCGCCCCACGCTCGAGGCGATCAGCCGCAATCCCGTGGCGACGGACCTCTACGAGGGCGTCGCCGAGGTGCGGCACGTCGCCATCGGGCAGTCGGCCGACCTCATCGTGATCGCACCGGCGACCGCCAACACCATCGCGAAGCTCGCGGCCGGTCTCGCTGATGACCTTCTCGGGAATACCGTGCTCGCCAGCACGGCGCCTCTCGTCATCGCTCCGGCGATGCACACCGAGATGTGGCGTAACGCCGCCACAGTGGCGAACATCGCGACACTTCGGGAACGCGGCGTGACGATCGTCGGGCCGGCCTCCGGGCAGCTCACCGGCAAAGACTCCGGCCTGGGCCGCATGGAGGAGCCGGCTGTGATCGTGCGCGCCGCCCTCGAGGCCGTCGGAGCCCATCCCGAACCGCGTGAAGAGACGGAAGCGGAGTCGGACACTGCGGTCGCCGCCCCCGAGGCCCCGGCCGCCAACGAAGTGGTCGTGCTCTCTGAGCGTCGCCGGGCGAACGACGCGGCCCGCAAACCGCGTGGTGGGGACGACCTGGCCGGCAAACGCGTCGTGGTCACCGCCGGAGGGACCCGCGAGCCGCTCGATCCCGTCCGCTTTCTCGGCAACCGGTCGAGTGGACGCCAGGGTGTCGCGCTCGCGCAGGCTGCACTCGCGCGCGGCGCTGAGGTGACCCTCGTGGCCGCACACCTCGAGGTCGATCCTCCGGAGGGTGTCGACCTGGTCGAGGTGCAGACAGCGCTCGAACTGCAGGAAGCGGTGACGACCGCTGCCGCCGACGCCGACATCGTGGTCATGACGGCCGCGGTCGCAGACTACCGTCCGGCCGAAGTGCGCAACGCCAAGATCAAGAAGGCCGACACCGGGGAGCGGTTGAGCCTCGAGCTCATCGCCAACCCTGACATCCTGGTCGGCCTCTCCGCCGGGCGGCACGAGGGGCAGATCGTCGTCGGCTTCGCCGCCGAGACCGAGCCAGACCCCTCCTCGCTCATCGAACTCGGCCGCGGAAAGCTCGCGGCCAAGGGCTGCGACTTCCTCGTGCTCAACCAGGTGGGCTGGACCCAGGGGTTCGCCACGGACAGTAATGAAGTCGTGGTGCTCCGCAGGGGCGGAGATATAGTGATGGAGGCCTCGGGCAGCAAGCTGTCGGTGGCTGATCGTATTCTCGACGTCATCGTCTAACGACTTTCGGGTACTGCCCGACGAGGGAGAACCATGGCCGATCTGCGCCTGTTCACGTCCGAATCCGTCACGGAAGGGCACCCGGATAAAATCTGCGATCAAATCTCGGACAGCATCCTCGACGCCCTTCTCGCGGTCGACCCGCACAGCCGCGTCGCCGTCGAGACGCTGGTGACCACTGGGCTGGTCCATGTCGCCGGTGAGGTCACCACCAAGGGATACGTCGAGATCCCGGCGCTGGTGCGAGACAAGATCGTCGAGATCGGCTATGACTCATCCGAGGTCAGCTTCGACGGAACCCAGTGCGGGGTGTCGGTGTCGATCGGTGCGCAGTCGCCGGACATCGCTCAGGGCGTCGACAACGCACTGGAGACCCGCGCGGAGCAGAGCCACGACGACGTCGACCGGCAGGGAGCCGGCGACCAGGGCATCATGTTCGGCTTCGCGACAACAGAGACGCCCCAGTACATGCCGCTGCCGATCTGGCTGGCCCACCGGCTCGCCGAGCGGCTCGCCGAGGTACGCAAAGACGGCACCCTCGACTACCTCCGCCCCGACGGCAAGACCCAGGTGACGATCGGCTACGAGGGCATCGTGCCGAAGTCGGTGCAGACCGTCGTGCTCTCCACGCAGCACGCACCTTCGGTCAGCAACGAGACGTTGCAGGCCGAGGTGATCGAGGAGATCATCGCGCCCGTTCTGCACGCGGCCGGCCTCGAATCAGGTCACGTGCGCACCCTGATCAACCCGACCGGCCGGTTCGAGATCGGTGGCCCCAAGGGCGACGCCGGGCTCACAGGCCGCAAGATCATCGTCGACACCTACGGCGGTGCAAGCAGGCACGGTGGTGGCGCGTTCTCGGGCAAAGACCCGTCGAAGGTCGACCGTTCGGCGGCGTATGCGATGCGCTGGGCGGCGAAGAACGCTGTGGCGGCCGGATTCGCCGACCGGCTCGAACTGCAGATCGCCTACGCGATCGGCAAGGCGGCCCCCGTCGGACTGTATGTCGAGACGTTCGGAACGGGCAAGCTTGCGGACGAGAAGATCATCCACGCGATCCGCGAGGTGTTCGACCTGCGTCCGGCCGCGATCATCCGTGACCTCGATCTGCTTCGCCCGATCTACGCCAAGACGGCAACCTATGGTCACTTCGGCCGGGAGCTCCCCGACTTCACCTGGGAGCGTCTCGACCGGGTCGACGATCTGCGGTCCGCCGCGGGTCTCTAACGATGGCGGCGGCCGGCCGGGTCGCCCGCATCGTGATCGACTCGGCGCTTCCCCAGCTCGATCACTTCTTCGACTATCGGATTCCTGAGCACCTTGTCGAGGCGGCGCAGCCCGGGGTGCGAGTCAAAGTGCCCCTGCGCACGGCCGGCCGGATCGCCGACGGATACCTCGTCGAATTCGCTGACGACGACGCCCAGGACGACGGAGGTTTCGAAGGCGCGCTGAGCCCGATCGATTCGGTGGTCTCGCCGGTGCCTGTTCTGACGCCGGAGGTGTGGGCGCTCGTGCGCCGGGTCGCCGACCGCAGCGCCGGAACGGCCAATGACATCCTCCGGTTGGCGGTGCCCGGCCGGCAGGTGCGGGTCGAGAAGGCGTGGCTGGCCCAGCAAACGGGCGGCGATGCGCATCCGTCGCCTTCCATCGCCGAACCGCCGACGCGCGGATACGGCGACAGCGTGCTGGAGGCCGCCGTCCCGCGCGGCGAACGAATCGCGCTACAAGCCATCCCTCGATTGGCGAAGCTCCCGGATCGTGAAGTCCCGGGCGAGCAGGTGAGCGGCGAGTGGGTGGGCGAATGGGCGGTCACCCTTGCCACCCTCGCAACGGGATGCTGGGCTCGCGGCGAATCGGCGATCGTCGCCGTTCCGGACTACCGCGACCTCGACCAGCTCGCCGCTGCACTCGCCGTCATGGCACCCGCCGAAGCCGTTGTGCGCGCGGATGCGTCACAGTCGAACCCCGATCGCTACCGGGCCTTCCTGGCCGCGCTCAGCGGACCCCGTATCGTCATCGGCAACCGTTCGGTCGTCTATGCGCCGGCTTCGCGTCTCGGGATGCTCGCGGTCTGGGACGACAGCGATCCGCTGCATGCCGAGCCGCTCAGTCCGTATGTCCACGCCCGCGACGCCGCGCTTGTGCGCCAGGAGCTGCAGGGCGGGGCGCTCGTCCTCGCCGGGCACACCCGCAGCGTCGAGGTGCAGCGGCTCGTCGACATCGGCTGGCTCACCGACATCGCTCCGGAACGCGCCGTGCTGCCGAAAGTGGTGCTGACGGCGAACCAGGCCGCAGCCGAACCGATGGCCCGAGCGGCACGTATACCGTCAACGGCATGGCAGGCGGCGCGCACGGCGTTGACCGGCGACGGCGGACCCAAGAAGACCGGCGGGGACAAGGGTCCCGTCCTCATTCAGGTGGGACGGCCCGGGTACGCGCCCGTGCTCGCCTGCGCCAAGTGCGGCCAGGCCGCGCGCTGCAATCGTTGTGAGGGGCCGCTCGGACAGTCGAGGGCGGGTGCCGTGCCGTCCTGCGGCTGGTGCGGGGCGCTCGCCACCGGCTGGCACTGCGAGCACTGTGAGCACGACCGTTTCCGGATGGTCACCGTCGGCGCCGGCCGCACGGCCGAAGAGCTCGGCCGGGCGTTTCCCGGGGTGCGCGTCTTGGTCTCCGATGGCGAGCATCCGCTGCAGACGGTCGGAGACACGCCGGCGATCATCGTGGCGACACGAGGTGCCGAGCCGATCGCGGCGGGTGGGTACCGTGCGGTGTTGCTTCTCGACGGGGAACGGATGCTCGCCCGGGAGAACTTGCGGGTCGCCGAGGATTGCCTGCGCTGGTGGTCCAACGCCTCCGCCCTGGCCGCACCCGGAGCCCCCACCGTGCTGGTCGGTGTTTCGGGAGCGCTCGGCCGGGCATTCGCAACGGGACGATCGGTCGAGTTCGCCCGCGCAGAGTTGGCGGACCGGCGCGAGCTGCGCTTCCCTCCGGCCGTGCGGCTCGCCTCGATTGTCGGCGCGGCCGAGGTGGTGGCGGAAACAGTGTCAGCCGTCGACCCCGGGCTCCTGATCGACGTTCTCGGGCCGGCGCCGCACGGGGACGGTCTCGTGCGCAGCATCCTCCGGTTCGACTATTCCAAGGGGGTGGAGGTGGCGGCCGCTGTGCGGGCGGCGATCGTCCGCAACGCCACCCGACGCCGTCGTGCCCCCGCCGGCAAAGCGGGCTTTCGCCCGGCACCGACGCTTCGCGTGCGGTTCGACGACCCCGACATCCTCTGACCGGGCGTCATCCTCTGACCGGGCGTCACCTCTGACCGGGTGTCGGAGGATTCGTTCGACGCGCCGTCGAAAAATCCGTTCATACGGAGATATTGCGTGCTGCAGCCGGAATCTCCTTCGGAAGGGCGAGCGAAAGCCCAGCGGGAAGAGGCCAGCGAAGCGCGACCACGTGCAGCCCGATAGCATCGTCTGCGTCCCTGAGAACGGAAAGAAGCTCCATGCGCCTCGTCTTCGCCGGAACACCGGCGGTCGCTGTCCCCTCGTTGCGCGAACTCTCTGCGCGGCACGACGTGGTCGCCGTGATCACCCGCCGCGACGCCGAACTCGGTCGCAAACGGGTGCTCACTCCTTCACCGGTCGCGACGGTGGCCGAGGAACTCGGGATCGAAGTGCTGAAGGCGAACCGGCTCGACGACACGATCTCCGCGCGCATCCGTGAGCTCGAAGCCGACCTGGGCACGATCGTGGCCTACGGCGGCCTGCTGCGAGAGCCGCTGCTCTCCACGCCCCGGCTCGGCTGGATCAACCTGCATTTCTCCCTTCTGCCGCGATGGCGCGGCGCGGCACCGGTTCAGCGTTCCGTAATCGCGGGGGAGAGCGAAACCGGTGCGGCCGTCTTCCAAGTGGTTCGCGAACTGGATGCGGGCGCCGTCTTCTCTCAGCTACGGCATCCGGTCGCCCCCGATGCCACCGCGGGCGAACTGCTCGACGCACTCTCCTTGTCGGGTGCGACACTGCTCGCGGACACAGTCGACGCACTCGCCGCCGGAACGGCCGTGGCCGTGCCGCAGACCGGTGAGCCGACGCTGGCACCCAAGCTCGGGCTTGCGGATGCGCAGCTCGATTTCAC
>DASYGJ010000027.1:0-21044 GCA_035999915.1 Leifsonia sp. | reverse complement strand
GTGCCGGATTTTCGGCGGAGCTTTCCGGCCAATCGAATCGATTCGATCTTCGGAACTCTTTTATCCTATCGAAGATCCGCGCGGAATGTTACCGTGCGCATCCCCCTGTTGTCAGGCCGAGGGCGCCGCGAGCAGCGGCGCGAAGGCGAGTTCCGCGGCACCGATCATGAGGATGCGGGAGCCCAATTCCGCGCGCACGATCGTGACGTGTTCCCCCGAGGCGCCGAGTGCTTGCTCGGCGACGAGAGCCGAGAGCCGTTCCGGGGCGACCGCATAGAGCGATCCGAGGAATCCGCCGAGCACGATCAGCTCGGGATTGAACACATTCGTCGCGGTGCGGAGCGCTGTCGCGAGGAATCCGAGCTGGCGGTCGATTTCGGCCACCACCTCCGCATCGCCCGCCTCCACCGCCGCGGCGAGCGCTCGGTCCAGTTCGTCCGGGTCAGCGGCCGCAAGTCCGAGGACCTGCAGCAGGGCTTCCTGGCTCACCTCGGTCTCCAGGCAGCCGATCGCTCCGCAATGGCAGCGGATGCCCGCCGAGTTCACAAGGGTGTGACCGAGTTCGCCGGCGTATCCGGATACGCCCGTGAGCGGCTCTCCACCGACGATCACGCCCGCGCCGATGCCGGAGGCGCCGCCGTTCAGGTACACGAGGTGGTCGGCGCCGCGGCCTGCGCCGAAGAGCCGTTCCGCATTCGCGCCGGATCTCGCGTCGTTGGCCGCATGCACCGGCAGACCCGTCGCGGCGGCGAGTTGCGCGGCGAACGGTTCGTCGACCCATTCGAGATGCGGCGCCAGCCGCACGACACCGTCGCTTTCGCGCACCAAGCCCGGAACCACCACGCCGATACCGACGATTCGGGTGGCCTCGGCGAGGGCGGGCCGCAGCCCGTCGATGACGGCCGCCGCGATCGCCGCAGCCTCCTCTGACGTCGGCACATGCCCGGCCGGGTAGCGCACGAGCCGGTGGACGGATCCGTCCAGACCCACGACGCCGACCGTCACCGCGTCGATCTCCGGGTTCACGGCCAGTGCGACGACCCGGCTGTCCGCTACGACGACCGGGCTCGGCCGTCCGACCCGGTTGCTGGTCTCCGGGCCACGCTCGGCCACGAGCCCGAGCTCCACCAATTCGCCGACGAGCGCCCCGACCGTCGACCGGTTGAGTCCTGTGGCCTGGGTCAACGCCGAGCGCGGCACAGCGCCGCCGTAGTGCACCATCCCGAGTACGGTCCCGAGGTTGTGCCGGCGGACTGCATCTAAATTGGTCCCGGCCCCGACCCCGCTCGCGTTCTTCATCTCACACGCACTTTATCGTCAAGGCCGCGAACAGACGAGAGTATGACTTCGCCACCGAGCCCGCCGAGTCCGACGACATCCCTGCGACGACATGGCTGCGACGACCCCCTAGTGAGCGGCGGCGGATGCGCGGCCCGATTCCGCCGGCACGACCGAAGCGTTCGAGACGACGTGAAGCGACCACTCGCTGTCGGCCGGGCCGGTGGCCGTCACCCGGTCTCCGGAACGCTCGACGACATATTCCGCCGTGTCTCCCGACGGCGTGGTGATCGTGACGGCGCGCCGGCCGTCCGGTCCCGGATAAGCGCGCAACGTGAGACCGTCGCGGTAGTCGTAGTCCGGTCGGTCGTCTCGCCCGCCCACCGGCAGAACAGCTCCCTCCCGCACATACAGCGGGATGCTCAGGAACCCGTGCGTCTCCTTCCGCCACACCCCTCCCCTGACGGTCTCCCCGGTGAAGTAGTTCGTCCACGTGCCGTCCGGGAGGTAGAACTCCACCTCGCCGTCGGCCGAGAACACCGGCGCGACGAGGATGTCCGGCCCGAGGAGGTACTGCCGATCGAGGTAGTCCACTGCGGGATCCCCCGGGAAAGCCAACTGCATCGGCCGCATCAGGGGCGTGCCTTGTGCGGTCGCCTCTCGCCCGGCGGCATAGAGGTAGGGCATGAGCGACAGTTTGAGCTTGGTGAACGTGCGCGTCACCTCCACTGCTTCGTCGTCGAAAGCCCACGGAACGCGATAGGAGTTGCTGCCGTGCAGCCGCGAATGACTCGAGAGCAGCCCGAACGCCGCCCAACGCTTGAACACGCCCGCGTCCGGCGTACCTTCGAAGCCGCCGATGTCATGACTCCAGAAACCGAAACCGCTCAACGCCAGAGAGAGACCACCCCGCAGCGTCTCGGCCATCGACTCGAAGCTCGAGGTGTTGTCACCGCCCCAGTGCACCGGCAGTTGCTGACCACCGGTGGTCGCCGATCGGGCGAACAGCACCGCATCCCCCTCGCCGCGTGCCTCTCGCAGCACCTCGAAGACGGCCTCGTTGTACAGCTGCGTGTAGTAGTTGTGCATGCGCTCGGGCGACGAGCCGTCGAAGTACTCGACCTCCAGCGGGATGCGTTCGCCGAAGTCGGTCTTGAAGCAGTCGACGCCCTGCGCGATGAGACGGCGGAGATGACCCTGGTACCAGCGGGTCGCCGCCGGATTGGTGAAGTCGACGAGCCCCATCCCGGCCTGCCAGAGATCCCACTGCCAGGCGTCGCCGTTCGGCCGTTTGACGAGGTATCCGGCCCGTGCCGCCTCGGCGAACAGCGGCGACCGCTGCCCGATGTACGGGTTGAGCCAGACGGAGACGCGGAGGTCTTTGTCGTGCAGCCTGGCGAGCATCCCCTCAGGGTCGGGGAACGTGCGTGGATCCCACTCGAAGTCGCACCAGTTGAACTCGCGCATCCAGAAGCAGTCGAAGTGGAACACCGAGAGAGGCAGGTCGCGCTCGGCCATGCCGTCGATGAAGCTGGTGACGGTCTCCTCGTCGTATGACGTGGTGAACGAGGTCGACAGCCACAGTCCGAACGACCAGGCGGGCACAGTGGCCGGACGCCCGGTGAGAGCGGTGTAACGCTCGAGGATGTCCGCCGGCGTTGCGCCGTAGATGAGGTAGTACTCGAGGCTCTCGCCCGGCACGGAGAACTGCACTCGCTCCACAGCTTCGGAGCCGATCTCGTAAGACACGTGCCCGGGATGGTTCACCAGCACGCCGTAGCCGCGGTTCGTCAGGTAGAACGGGACGTTCTTGTACGCCTGTTCGCTGGAGGTGCCTCCATCGGCGTTCCAGATGTCGACCACCTGGCCGTTCTTGACCAGCGGACCGAATCGCTCGCCGAGCCCGTACACCAGCTCGCCGACACCGAGCGCGAGCTGCTCGTGCACAAAAGTCGTGGGCTGCGCTGGATGTTGCGTCGCCGCCACCCGCGCGTTGCCCACGATGCCGCTTGTGACCTCGGCATCGGGGGCGAGCTCCAGGTAAGCGAGCGACTTGTGTCCGCTGGAGGTGAGCGCTCGACCACCGGCGGAGAAGGTCAGATTCCATGGAGCGCCTCGCGTCACTGACGCCGTGAGGTCGCCCGTGCGCAGGATGCCCGCATCCGCGGTCGCCTCAACCGTGGCGTGGCCTGTCTCGCGCGCCAGGTCGAAGCCGATCTCGTCGCGCGCGCCCTGGAAATGTTCGATCCGCACGCCGACGATGTTCGGCAGCGGCGACGTCAGGGTCACGGTCAGGCTCGGCCGGTTGAGGGTGTCCCCCCGGTGCTCGATGACTTTGGTGGGCGCGGTGATCGTGACGGACTCGTCGCCCGCGACGATGTCGTATGCCTCGGCCGCGTAGAGCGGCGAGACGCCGGGGCGGGTCTGCCAGAAACCATCGGTGAACTTCATTACTTGACTGCTCCTGCGGTGATGCCGCGCGTGAGGGTGCGCTGGAAGATGAGGAAGAAGATGAGCGTGGGGATGAGGCCGAGCAGCGCGGACGCACTGGTCGTCGTCACGTCCATCAACCGGTCGCCCTGCAGAACGCTGATCGCGACGGGGACCGTCTGGTTGTCGTTGCTGACGAGGAACGTCAGAGGGATGAGGAACTCGTTCCAGGTCCAGATGAAGAAGAAGATGACGAGCACCGACAGGGTCGGCCGCGAAATGGGGACGACGACCCGCCACAGGATGCGCCACCTCCCGGCGCCGTCGAGCGAAGCGGCCTCGAGCACTTCTCTGGGGAACGTGCCGTAGACGCTCGAGAGGAGGTAGGTTCCGAACGCGCTCTGGATCACTGTGAAGATGATGATCACGCTCCACACGTTGTCGTAGAGCCCGACCTGTTTGAACATGAAGTACAGCGGGTAGAGAAGCGCCTCCTGCGGCAGCATGTTCGCCAGCAGGAAGAGCACGATGATCCACGTACGTGCCTTCACGCGCCCGATGCCGAGTGCGTACGCGTTCAGAACCGAGATGATCACGGCGAGAATCGACACCACACCGCTGATGAAGATCGAGTTCCAGAGCTTCTCCGGAAAGTTCACCCGGTTCCAGAAGTTGACGATGCCGTCGGTGTAAAGGTGCGTCGGCAGCTGAAGGGGGCCGCCCTGGTTGTAGTCGGCCGGCGACTTGAACGAGTTGACGAGGATCAGCAGGAAGGGCACCGCGATCAGCAGGCCGATCGCGATGGCGGCGATCAGGATGGCCCAGTCCCCGGCCTTCTTCTTGGGCTTCTGCCGGTGCAGCTTGCGCGGCTGCTGTTCGGGCGCATCCGTCACGGGGGGCGTGCGTGTGATCGTGGTGGACATCAGCGCTCGTTCTCCCTGCGCTCGGCCCGGTTCTGGGCGATGATGAAGAGGGTGGCGACGGCGACGATGACGACGGTCAGTGCCGTCGCGATGGTGGCGCCGTATCCCACCTGCTGGTTCTGGAAGAACTCGCTGTACGAGTAGTAGCTCGGCACGATGGTCGACGTTCCGGGTCCGCCTCTGGTGAGCGTGTAGACCGGGCCGAACACCTTCAGGGCGGCGATAGTGCAGGTGAGCGTGACGACGAAGATCTCCGGGCGGATGATCGACACCGTGATCGAGCGGAACCTCTGGAACCAGTTGGCGCCGTCGAGTTCCGCAGCTTCGTAGAGCTCCGGGTCGACGCGCTGAAGCGCAGCCATGAAGATCACGACCGGATAGCCGAGCTGAACCCAGACCATGACGACCATGATCGAAGCGAGCGCCGTATCCGGGCTGCCGAGCCAGTCATGTTGCAGTCCCCCCAGACCCACCGCGTTGAGTACCGTGTTGAGTGCGCCGTTGTCAGGGCGGAGGATCCAGCCGATCACGATGGCCGCGATGACGACGGGCAAGATCTGCGGCAGATAGTAGGTGGCCCGCAGGAAGCTCGCAACCTTGCCGCCGAACTTCTTGCCCACCAGATCGAAGAGCATGGCGGCGAGCACGAGGCCGAGCAGGGTCGGCACGATCACCATGGCCACGATCATGGCGACCGAGTTGCCGAACGAGGTCCAGAATTTGTCGTCGGCGAACAGCTTCGTCCAGTTGGCGAGGCCGATCCATCTCGGCGGGCGGATGCCGCGGTAGCTCGTGAAGCTCAGGTACACGTTCCAGGCCAGCGGCACAAGAACGATGAGGGTGAGCAGGATGAATCCCGGAAGCAGGTAGAGCCAGAACGACCCTCGCCCACTCACCGGCATCAGCGCCGCGTTGGGCCGTTTGTGCTGCCGCGTCGCCGTACCGGCCGTACTCATCGCGCTCGTCGCGCTCGTCGCGGTGACCATAGCGTGCCTTCCTTCTGTCGTCCCACCGCCGAGCACAGGGGGTCTCCTGTGCTCGGCGGCCTGAGGGCCGAGGGATTACTGGTTGACGATGTCGTTGACGCCGGACTGGTACTCGGTGCCGAGTTCAGTGTTGACGGCCGACGGGTCCTTGGTGCCGTTGATGAGCTCCTGCAGGCCGGCGTTCAGTTGGTCGTAGAAGGTCGGCGTCGGCCAGTCGGGGTAGTACGCGATGCCGTCTTCACCGGTGAGGGTGTTGAAGTTCGCGATCAGCTCCTTCGACTTCGCGTCGGTGATGTCCTTCGTGTTGGCCGCGACAGGAACGCCACCGTTGTTGCCGATGATCGCTTGGATGTCGGGACGCATGGTGATGTCGATGAACTTCTCGGCGAGCGCCTTGTTCTTGGCGTTCTTCGGGATCGCCCACATGTTGCCGGCCGAGCCGGGCGACATCTTGGCGCCGGGGAACAGGAACGTGCCCCACTGGTAGTTCTTCACCTCCGTCTGGAAGCGGCCGTACCACCAGCTGCCGGAGAAGAAGATCGGGTACTTGCCGCTTTCGAAGGAGGTGCCGGCGTCTTCGGCCTTCAGTCCGGACGAGTCCTTTGAGATGTAGCCCTTGTCGACCCAGTCCTTGATGGTCTTGGTGGCGTAGCTGAGCTCAGGGCCCTGCCAGTTCACCTTGCCCTTGTAGAGCTGGTAGTCGTCGACGAACTTGCGGTCGGCCTTCGTGAGCGCGAGCTGGTACCACAGCTGACCGAGCGGGTACTCGGCAGCGGACTCGGACAGAGGCGTGATGCCGTTGTCCTTGAACTTCTGCAGAGCCGCGACGAACTCGTCTTGGGTCTTGGGCACCTGGATGCCGTATTTCGCGAACATGTCCTTGTTGTAGTAGGCCTCGACGTATTCGCCGTAGTTCGGGACCCCGTACCAGGAACCGGAGCCCATGATGCCCTTGTCGCTGTACTTGGCGGTGGTCTGAAGGCTCGGGGCGAGCTTCTTGTCCCAGCCGTACTGCTTCACGGCGTCGTCGAGGTTGGTGAGCAGCCCCTGGCTCGCGAGCAGACCAGCGGTCGCGTTGCCCTTGTTGTACTCGAGGATGTCCGGGGCCTGGTTCGAGTTGAGCACCTGGCTTGCCGTGGAGCGGATCTGCTCGAAGCTCTTCGCTTCGAACTTGACCTTGGCGCCGGTCTCCTTCTCGAAGACGCTGATGGCCTTGTTCCAGGCCTTGCCCATTGCGCTGTCCTGGCTCTCGAAGTGCCACAGGGTCAGGGTCTTGCCTTTGCCGTCCGTGCTGGTGCCCGAATCGCTGCCGCTCGCGCATCCGGCGAGGAGCAGTGCGCCGGCGGCCAGAATGGCCCCGACAGCGAGATGCCTCTTGCGCATCGTTTACCTCCTTGTAGTGGAGTGGACGCGCGTCTGCAGGCCTCGCAGCCACTCCGATGCAATTTGTTGACGTGGACAACTTAACGGCACATCAATGTCGAGCGCAAGCCCAAATGAAAGAAAATAGCCTGATTTATCAAGGCTAAACGATTAGTTCGGGTCGGCAACAATGGCGGAACGGTCGGACTACCCCCGCCGTGGACGACACAGTTAGTCGAGATCAGCGACCGCGCGGGCGGGATCGGCCATCACATCGGCGAACACGAGTTCGGCGGCGCCGATGAGGAGTTGGTCCGGGCCGAGCTGCGCCTCCACGACCGTGACCCCGTCGCGCGACGAGCGCACCACAGAACCGAGCAGGTCTGCTGCGCCGTGGGCGATCGCCGCGCGGTAGAGCGCGGCGAGAAAGCCACCGAGGACGACGAGCGACGGGTTGAAGGCGTTGACGGCATCCCGCACGGCGATCTGCAGCAGCGCGTAGTCACGGGCGATCAGGGACCGTGTGATCGGGTCGTCCGTCGCGACAAGACGGTCGGCGAGGTGGGTCGCCTCGGCCGATGCGAGGCCGACGGAAGCGAGCAGCGCATCCTGGGTCACTTCTGCTTCGAGACAGCCCCG
The DNA here is from genome assembly GCA_035999915.1 of Leifsonia sp. Taxonomy (GTDB): domain Bacteria; phylum Actinomycetota; class Actinomycetes; order Actinomycetales; family Microbacteriaceae; genus Leifsonia. Next base: position 13,426 of record DASYGJ010000027.1, on the reverse strand, counting down.
GGATCCGCACGAGCACTCGGTGCCGTCGCTCTTGACGAAGATGTGGCCGAACTCTCCGGCATACCCGGCCGCGCCCGTGAGGATGCGTCCGGCGCTCACTCCCCCGCCGCCGATCCCACTGGCACCGCCGATCAGGTACACGAGGTCGTCGACATCGCGTCCGGCACCGAACGCGCTCTCGGCGCGCAGACCGAGCACGGCGGCGTTCGCAGCCCAGACGCGCAGCCCGGTCGCGTCGGCGAGCATCGCGGCCAGCGGCTCGTCGGACCAGCCGAAGTGCGTCGCCTCGCGGACCATGCCGTCGGAGAGTCGCACCTGGCCCGGCACAGCGACGCCGATCCCGGCGACCCGAACCCCGGTCTCCCCTGCCAGCATGCCCGCTATTCCGGCCGAGGCCAAGGTCACCGTCTCGGCGGCAGTGCGAGCCGACGCTGTCTCGATGCGGATGCGCTTGATGACCCGGCCGTTCATGCCGACCAGGCCGACGATCACAGCGTCCACTTCGGGATTGACCGCGATGGCGACGACGTCGGATGCCGCCCGCACGATCGGGCTCGGGCGACCGGCTTTGCCTGCGCGCCTGGCCACGGGCGCGGCCTCTTCCACGAGCCCCAGCTCCACCAGTTCGATCACCAGGTCGCCGACGGTCGAACGGTTCAGCTGCGTCAACTGCGTCAGCTGCGAGCGCGACAGGGCGCCGACCCGGTGCACGAGGCCGAGAACGGTGGCCAGGTTGCTGCGACGGAGCGCATCCGTCGTGCCGCCGGATGCGCGCCTGACCGTGTTCAGTTCGGGCGCGGTCGACATGGTTCGACCATAGTGCTTCACGCCGCCATCGTGCGTCAGACGGGGACGCGGGCGAACGCATCCCGGTGAACACCGACCAAACGCGGGTCGGAGGTCGTGACCGGATACACGTCACCTGTGATCGCCATGCTCGCGCGCGCCGTCGAAGAGCCCGCGAGCCGTCGCGACCGGGTCTGCTTCTCGCTGACGATCGCGCCGCCTGTCGTTCCCTCGTCGCCGGGCGCGATGGTGGAGGCGGCGACGTGGGATGCGATCCACACCTCGACGTCGCCGGGTTCGACCACCTTGACCATCCGCCGATCGGTGAACGCGAACCGGGTCGTCGGCACCGAGAAAGTCAAACGGACGGATTCCGCGGCGTCGAGTTCGACGCGCGCGTATCCGAGCAATTGCGCGACCGGTCGGGTGACCGTCGCATGAAGGTCACGGCCGTAGAGCTGGACGACGTCGGCTCCGGCCACGTGGCCCGTGTTGGTCACTGTCACCTCGACGGTGAACGTTCCGCCGGCCGCGACCGTCGGCTCGACCACGAGGCCGGAGTAGCCGAACGTCGTATACGACAGCCCGTAGCCGAAGGGCAGCACGGGGGTGGAGTCGGTCGCCGTCACATCAGACGGGCCTCCCAGAACCGGGTGCAGATACGAATACGGCTGTGCTCCAGCCGAGCGGGGCATGGAGACGGGCAGGCGACCGGAAGGGTTCACCGCGCCCACGATGATGTCGGCGATCGCGAGACCGCCGCCTTCGCCGGGGAAGAACGCCTGCAGCACAGCACCCGGAAGGTCGTCTTCGCCACTGAGGGCCCAGCCGATCGCATACGGTCGCCCCGTCAGGAGCACCATGACGACAGGGGTTCCGGTGGCGACCACAGCTTCGACGAGCCTGCGCTGCAGACCGGGCAGCTCGAGCGACTCCGAGTCGTTGCCTTCGCCGACGGTTCCCCGGCCGAAGAGCCCGGCCTGGTCTCCGACGACGACGATCGCGAGCTCGGACGCAGAGGCGGCGTCCACGGCCGCCGAGAAACCGGAATCGTCGTCGTCGTCGACCGCGCATCCTTCGGCGTAGACGAATTCGGGCACCGGCAGACTCCGCGACTCGAACGCGCCGGGAAGCGACTCGAGCACCGTCGGGATCTCGAAGCCCAGAGGAAGGTCGGGATGATCCGCCAGAACGTGGTTCGCGAAGGAGTAGCACCCTTGGATGGCCTCGGCGCGGTGTGCGTTCGGCCCGATGACGGCAACCCGCGAAAGCGGAGCGCCTCGATCGACGAGCGGCAGCACTCCGTCGTTCGCGAGCAGCACCACGGACTCCTCGGCGAGACGGCGGGCGAGCTGCCGATGCCCCGGCGAATCGAGATCGATGTCGGTCGGCGGCTCGTCCTCGTAGACACCCTCTTCCAGGAGGCCGAGCTCCTCTTTCTGGGCGAGCGCGCGAAGCACCGCCCTGTCGACGAATGCCTCATCGAACGCTCCTGAACGGATGCGGTCGGCGAGCGGCCGAAGGTACGCGTCGCCCGTCGGAAGTTCAATATCGATGCCCGCCTCGAGCGCCAACGCGGCGGCCTCGCCGCGGTCGGCCGCAACCGCGTGCATGACCTCGAGAAAAGCGACCGCGAAGTAGTCGGCCACGACGACGCCGTCGAACCCCAGCTTCCCGCGCAGCAGCGTGGTGAGATAGTCGGCGTTGGCCGCCACGGGAACACCGTCGACCTCAGCGTACGAGTTCATCACCGACTTCGCTCCGCCATCGATGATCGCCATCTCGAACGGTGGGAGGAACACGTCGGCGATCTCTCGCTGACCGGCGTTCACCGGTGCGTGATTACGTCCGGCACGCGAACCCGAGTATCCGAGGAAGTGCTTCAAGGTCGCGTGGATGCCGGCATCCTGCAGACCGCGCACGTAGGCGGTGCCGACCGTGCCGACCAGATACGGGTCCTCACCGATGCACTCGTCCACGCGGCCCCAGCGCGGGTCGCGCACGACATCGAGCACGGGGGCGAGGCCCTGATGGATGCCGAGCTCCTTCATCGAGCCGCCGATGGCCGATCCCATCTCCTGCACCAGGTCCGGGTCGAAGGACGCACCCCACGCGAGCGGGGTGGGAAAGGTGGCCGCCTTCCACGCCGCAAGTCCGGTCAGGCACTCTTCGTGCACGAGCGCTGGGATGCCCAACCGGGTCTCGCGCTTGAGTCGGCGCTGCTCATCCCACAGCCAGCGAGCGCGTTCCGCGGGATCGACCGGCCTCGTGCCGTACACCCGTGTGTAATGCCCGATGCCATGGCGGGTCACATCGGCGAGGTCTCCGAAGCCCTCCTGGGCCGCTGCCATCTCGCCCTGCATCGGCGCGACCAAGCCGTTCTGGTCGAGCCAGTATCCGACAAGCTGCGCGAGCTTCTCGTCGAGGGTCATGCGGGCATGGAGCGCACGGACCCGCTCGGAGACCTCGGGCATGGCGGGAACGAGACGGGCTACCGGATCATCGCCTTGCTTCCCGCTCATCCCTTGACCGCTCCGGTCAGACCGCCGACGATGCGGCGCTCGAAGATGGTGAAGAAGATGAGCGCCGGGATCATCGACAGCGACGTGAAGGCAAGCACCTTGGCCGTGTCCACCGAGTACTGCGACGAGAACGCCTGCACCCCGAGCGGCAGCGTGAACGACGCCTGATCGTTCAGGATGAAGAGCGGGAGCATATAACTGTTCCAGCTTCCGATGAAGGCCAGGATGCCGACCGTCACCACTCCGGGGATCGAGAGCGGGATGACCATGCGGAAGAAGAATCCGAGTCTGCTCGCACCATCGATCGATGCGGCCTCTTCGATCTCATCCGGAATCGCCTTGAGGAACGGCACCATGATGATCACGGTGGTCGGCAGGGCGAAAGCGATCTGCGGCAGGATGACGCCGGCGAGGTTGTTCACCAGTCCGAGATCTTTGACCAAGAGGTACAGCGGTGTGATCGCGACGGTCATGGGGAACATGAGCCCGGCGGCGAACAGTGAATACATCGCCCCTCGCCCGCCGAAATCGTAGCGGGCCAGCACGAAGCTCACCATCACGCCGAGCACCACGACACCGATGGTGGTCGAGAAGCCGGCGATCGCCGAGTTGCCGATCTCCTGCCAGAAAGTAGAACTGGTCAAGACGCCGAGATAGTTCTCGAATTGCCACGGGTTCGGGAACCCGGCGGGCGACGACGTGATCTGAGCGTTCGTGCGAAAACCGCCGATGACGATGTAGAGAACCGGTGCCAGACACACCGCGATGAACACCAGCGCGATGAAATAGGTGAACGGGTTGCCCCATTTGCGCCGATCGCGGCGTGCCGGCGTCGACGGCGGCGCCGTTCGAAGAGTCGTAGCGGACATTACTTCTGCCTCTCAGTGACGGCGCCGGCCATGTCGCGTCGCAACACGAAGCGCTGATAGATCAATGCGACGACGAGCGAGATCAGGAAGATGACCACGGCGACAGCATTGCCGAAGCCGAAGTTGCCCGAGTTGCGCCCATTGGCGACCATGTAGGTCGCCATCGTCGAGGTACCCGCCGTCGAGGCGATGTATTGGCCCCAGATGATGTAGACGAGGTCGAAGAGTTGCAGTGAGCCGATGATCGAGAGGAACGCCCAGATCCGCACGGTCGGACCGAGCAGTGGCAGCGTGATGCGGCGCTGGATCTGCCAATAGCTCGCTCCGTCGATCGCGGCGGCCTCGAACAGTTCCTCAGGGATGCTCTGCAGACCAGCAAGGAAGAGGATGACCGCGAAGCCGATGTACTTCCACGAAATGATGATCATCAGCGACCAGATGGCGATCTTGGGATCGGACAGCCAGTTCGCTTTGAAGGCGCCCAGGCCGATGTTCTGCAAGAGGCCGTTGACCGCCCCAGACGTCTGGAGCATCAAACTCCAGCCGGTACCGACGATGACCTCAGAGATCACATACGGCACGAAGATCAGCACACGGATGATGGAGCGCCCACGGATCTTCTGGTTGAGCAGCAGTGCGAGCACGATGGCGACCGGCCCCTGGATGATCAGGGAGAGGACGACGATGATCCCGTTGTGGAGCAGCGCCTGCTGGAAGGCAGTGTCGGTGAAGATGATCGCGTAGTTGCCGAGCCCGATGAAGTCGGTCGGCGCTCCATACCCCTTCCAGCGGAAGAAGCCGTAGTAGGCCGCCATGATGACCGGGAAGATCACGAACCCGACGAAGACGATGATCGCCGGTCCGGCGAGTACCGCGATCTCGATGCGCTGACGGCGACTCGACACCCGGCGCCGGGACCGCGCTCCGGCCGGGGAGGACGCACGGCGTCCTCCCTCGGCCTTCTGCGCGTCCCGAGGCGAGTGCACGTCGGTGACCGACGCCGCGCCTGAGGAGGTGCTCATGGTGAAGGACTAACCCTTTGCCGCGGCCTGGTTGGCTGCGTCGACGATACCGGCGACGGAGCCCTGTCCCGCCAGCATGTTGACCACACCGGTGTTGAGCGCGTTACCGACGTTCTGCCCATACAGGGTGTCGAGATACTGCGACACGAACGGAGCCTTGTTGTACGCCTCGAGAACGGGCTTGATGTAGGCGCCGCTGATGCCGCCCTGGGCGTTCTTGTTCACCGGGATGGTGTTGAAGGCCTTCGAGTACGCCTCCTGCACGCTCTTGGTCGCCGTGTAGTTCAGGAACGCGGCGCACGCCTGCTTCGGCGCTTTGGCCGAGCAGGAGTATCCGTCCACTCCGCCCATCATGGACGCCGGGTCACCCGCGCCGCCCGAGATGCTCGGGAACGGGAACCAGGCCAGATCGGGAAGCGCCTTCTGGTCCGGAGTGAGCGAAGCGATCACTCCCGGGTCCCAAGCGCCCATCAGTTCCATCGCCGCCTTATGGTTCGCGATGAGACCGGCGGAACTACCGGCGCCCTGCTGAGCGGAGGTGGTGAGAAAGCCCTGGTTGAACGGGTCGGTGGCGTTGAACGCTTTCAGGTCGTTTCCGGCCCGGGTCCAGCACTTGTCGTCGAACTTGAGGGTCGACGCCGCTTTGTTGAGCGTGGACTCGCTGCACTCGCGCAGCGCGAAGTTGTAGTACCAGTGGGCGGCGGGCCAGGCATCCTTGGCGCCGACCGCGACCGGTGCGACACCCGTGGACTTGAGCTTGGCGATGTCGGCGTTCAACTCGTCCATCGAGGTGGGAGGTGAGTCGATGCCGGCGGCCTTGAAGAGAGTCTGGCTGTAGTAGATGCCCTCGGGCTGCACGTCGATGGGCATGGCGTAGACCTTGCCCTGAAACGACTCCCCCTTGAATGTTCCGTCACTGACCGCCGATTTCGTGGTGGCGTCGATCGAGTCGGTGAGGTCCAGAAGCTGACCGGCGTTGACCATAGCGGCCATCTTGCCGCCGCCGCGCTGCAGGAAGATGTCGGGCGCGCTGCCCGAGTTGAGTGAGGTCTGGAGCTTGCCGTCCAGGTCTTCGTTCTGGATGGTCTGCATCTTGATGGTGACATTCGGGTTGGCCTTCTCGAAGTCCGCGATGGTGCTCATCCAGAACGCCTGCCCAGGGCCGGTCGTCGCGTTCGTCCAGAAGGTCATCGTGGCCTTGCTCGCACTCGAGCTAGTGGTGTTGCCGCCGCTGCCGGAACAGGCCGTAGCGAGTAGCGCGGTGCCCGCGGCGATCGCGAGCACTCCCGCGACTCGAATTTTCCTCTTCATTGTGGAAACTCCTTGGTAGTTGTTGCTGATACGCGACAGAGCTGGCCATCGCAAAGTCCACCCTCGCATCAGGATTGTTGCTTGTCAATCGATATCGACACCGATATCGATAACGATTTCGACACCGATGTCGATATCGATGCCGGATGCGTGGTCACAAGCCTCCACGACGGTAGGCTGACAGCATGTCTGCGACCGACACTCCCACATCATCAGGGCGGCCGACGATCAGCGACGTCGCGCGCGAAGCCGGCGTCTCCGTTCCCACGGTGTCCAAAGTCGTCAACGGACGCTACGGCGTCGCCGCCGCGACCTCGAAGCGAGTGCTCGACGTGGTCGAAGCGCTCGGCTACGAGACGTCCCTCGTGGCGAGCAGTCTCCGCCGGCAGCGCACCAACGTGATCGGGATCCTCGTGGCGGAGTTCGAGTCGTTCTCCGTCGAGCTCCTGAAGGGCGCATCCTCGGCTGCGGCGAAGGCGGGGTACGAGCTCCTCGCGTACTCCGGCCGCGGCGCAGGCAACAGCCAGGTCGGGTGGGAGCGGCGTTCGTTGTCCCGGTTGGCCGGCACGCTGATCGACGGCGCGATCATCGTCACTCCGACCGTGCTCATCCCGACCACGTCCATCCCCGTGGTCGCCATCGACCCGCACACGGGCCAGGGCGGACCGTCCACGATCGACTCGGACAACTTCGGCGGAGCACGCGTGGCGACGCAGCACCTGATCGACCTGGGGCACCGGCGTATCGCCCACATGCGCGGTCGCAGCGACCTGGCTTCGGCGCAACTGCGCGAAGACGGCTACCGGGAGTCGCTCGCGGAGGCGGGCATCCCGTTCGACCCAGCGCTCGTACTCGACGGCGGGTATCAGACGGCGCAGTCGGCGGAGGCCGCCAGGAGTCTCCTGACCCGCGAGGATCGGCCGACAGCGGTATTCGCCGCAAACGACATGTCCGCCCTCGGCGTCTTACAGGTTGCGCTCGAACTCGGGCTGCGCGTACCCGACGATCTTTCGGTGATCGGGTTCGACGACATCCCCGAGGCCTCGAGCTCCACTCCCCCGCTGACCACGCTCGCCCAGCCGCTCCAAGACCTCGGTGCACAAGCGCTGCAGATGCTCGTCGAACTGCTCGCCGGCAATGAAGTCCCCAGCCGGGTGCACCTCCCCGCAGAACTCGTCGTTCGCGGGAGCACCGGACCGGCGCCCGGGCACTGAGGAGTCGCGGGCACTGAGGAGTCGCGGGCACCAACGCGCGGCGATCACCAGGATTCCGGGCGCGCCCCGAATCCCACCGCGTCCGGGCGCTCGACCGTCGACGTCAAGGTCACGACCTCGTGCGTCCGGCCGGCGCGGATGATCGACTCCATGATCTCGAGCACATGGAAGGCGAGCTCGCCGGATGCGCGGTGCGGCCGTCCGGTCTCGATCGCGCGGGCCAGATCGGCGAGTCCGACGCCGCGGCCGGCATCCGCATAACCCGCGGCCACCGGGACGTCGTGCCAAGCCCGGTCAGATGCCGTTGCGATCGCCGCCGTGTCGGAAAAACGGTTGGGGTCGGGAACCGAGATGGTGCCGCCTGTGCCGTAGACCTCAAAAAGCGGGACGCGGGTCTCCCACAGCTCGAACGAAACAGTCACGGTCGAAATCACGCCGTTCCCGTGTTCGAGGATGGCCGTCACGTGCGTGTCCACCTCCACCGGGATCGGCGTGCCGGCGAGCGGGCCCGTCGCCACCGCACGCTCACGCGACGAACGGCTGACCGCTCCCGACACGCGAAGCACCGGGCCGAAGAACGTGACGAGGCTGGTCAGGTAGTACGGCCCCATGTCGAACAGAGGTCCGCCACCCGGCTGATAGTAGAACGCGGGCGACGGATGCCACAGCTCGTGCCCCGGCGCGCTCCAAGCCACCGCGGCCCCGACCGGGGTGCCGATGCGGCCATCGTCGAGCAGCGCGCGCGCCGTCTGAATGCCGGTGCCCAGCACGGTGTCGGGGGCACTGCCGACGCGCAACCCCGCTTCGGCCGCGCGGGCCAGTACGGGAGCCGCATCCGCCGTCGCCAGCGCCAGCGGTTTCTCGCCGTAGACGTGCTTTCCGGCGTCGAGGGCGCGCAGCGCGATCTCGGTGTGCGCGGCAGGGATGGTGAGGTTGAGCACGGCGTGGATGCGCGGGTCGGCGAGCAGCGCATCCACGCTCATCGACTCGACGCCCTGACCGTGCGCGACCGCTTCCGCACGGTCGAGGTCGAGGTCGGCGACAGCCGTCAACGACAGGTTCGGCAGCTTCGGGAACTCCTCGAAGTACTGCTGACTGATGGTGCCGACTCCGACGACGCCGATGTTCAGCGTGCTGCCCACAAGAGGCCCCTCTCAATGATGGTGCGGACGTTCGGGTCTTCGACGATCTCCAGGCGATGCCCGGGCGCCGAGACGAAGATGCGACCCTTGCCCCACTGACGTGTCCAGATGGCCGGCGCGGTGACCGGGCGGTTCCACGCATCCCACGGCCGCACTTCTTGCGTGGTTGTTGCGAGCACGTCGTTGTATTCGTCGCTGAGCACCCAGTACTGCTCGGTGATGAGATCGAAATCCTCGATACCGGCGGTGATCGGATGCGACTTGCCGTGGTCCGTGATGTGCACGGTGTACGGAATGTAGTTGTCGGACTGCTCGCCGGTGCGCTCCACCGGATCCTTGCCCGCGTGATGGGCGAACTGACCGCCGATCATGTGCAAGTAGTCGGCGTTGGCGCGGTAGGAGTCGGCGATGCCGCCGTGCCAGCCGGCCATCCCCGTTCCGTTCAGCACCGCTCGTTGCAGGCCCGCGAACTCTTCCGGCGTGATGGTGTTCATCGTGTTGACCTGCACGATGAGGTCGACAGTGTCCATGAACCCGGCATCCGCGTAGATCGCCGGCGACTCCTCCACCCGCACCTGGAAGCCGTTCGCCTCGAGGAACGGGATGAAAAGCTCGGTGGTCTCGACGGGCATGTGCCCGTCCCATCCGCCGCGCACGACGAGGGCTTGTCTGGTCATGGGATCCTTTCGATGGCTGACTGCTGAGTCCGTCTCCGTCAGCGTTCGGTCGCGGTCCAAGCGCTTCCAGTGCCGGCGCTCTGCTCGACCGCGGCCAGCACGCGTTGAACGTGCAGGCCGTCGGCGAAGGACGGCTCGGGATCGATGCCGCCGGTGACGGCGTCGATGAAGTCTTTGATCTCGTGCGAGAAGGCATGCTCGTAGCCGATGGTGTGTCCGGTCGGCCACCAGTTGGCCATGTACGGATGCTCGGGCTCGGTCACGAGGATGCGCTTGAACCCCTGCTCCCCCGCTGGGGCCGTCGCGTCGTAGAACTGCAGTTCGTTCATCGATTCGAGGTCGAAGGCGATCGCGCCGCGCGACCCGCTCAGCTCGAGGCGGAGTGCATTCTTGCGTCCGGTGGCGTACCGCGTAGCCTCGAACGCACCGATCGCGCGGTCGGCGTGGCCGCCGGAGAGTCGCGCCGTGAACCAGGCCGCGTCGTCGACGGTCACCTGGCCGCGTTCATCCGACACTGTGCCCGAGAGCCCGACGCCTTCGCCGAGCAACGGTCGTTCCGTCACGAACGTCTCAAGAGTTCCGCTGACGCTCCGCAGCCTGGAACCGGTGAGGTGCTCGACGAGGTCGATCGCGTGCGCGCCGATGTCACCGAGCGAGCCCGAACCGGCCAGGGCCTTATCGAGGCGCCAGGTCATCGGGCCGTTCTCGTCGGTGAGCCAGTCCTGAAGATAGAGGGCGCGCACCTGACGGATCTCTCCCAGTCGGCCCTCCTGCACGAGGCGGCGGGCGAAGCCGATCGCGGGCACCCGCCGGTAGCTGAAACCGACCATCGAACGTACGCCGGCCGCGGATGCGCGGTTCGCGGCCACGACCATCCGCTCGGCCTCCGCCACCGAGTTGGCGAGCGGTTTCTCGCAGAGCACGTGCTTGCCCGCATCGAGGGCGGCGATCGCAATTGCGGCATGGGAGTCCCCCGGCGAGCAGATGTCGACGATGTCGATCTCCGGATCTTCGATCACCTGACGCCAGTCGGTCTGAGCGTTCTGCCAGCCGAACTTGGCCCGGGCCTCCTCCACGCGGCCCGCGTCGCGGCCGACGATCGTGTGCATGACCGGCTCGGCCCCGAGGTCGAAGAACCGGGGAGCGACGCGCCACGCCTGCGAGTGGGCGGCGCCCATGAACCCGTAGCCCACCATGGCGACGCCGAGAGTCGGCTTGGTCGTGCGGCTCATGTGCTTGCTCCTTCGCGCTGCGTGCCGTCAGACGGTAACGCTGTCGCGAAAGCGCCCGCAAGTTTTTGAGTGTGGATTGGAAAGTTTTCGTTCCCGCAGGGTCACGACCGCGGCGCTGCCGTCGAACGACGAACCACGAGGGACGTCGCAAGGTCGAGCCGCACGTTCTCCACGGTCTCCACGCGCATCCGCAGCGCCAGCCTCGTCGCCTCCTCGGCCATCTCGACCAACGGCTGCCGCACGGTGGTGAGCGGGGGCCCCGACCAGCGCGCGGGCGGAACGTCGTCGAAACCCACGACCGACAGCTCGTCCGGGATGCCGAGGCCGAGCCGGTGAGCCGCGTCGTACACCCCGAGCGCCTGCATGTCGTTTCCGGCGAAGATCGCGGTCGGCGGATTCGACCGGCCCAGCAGCCGTAGCGCCTCCCGCTCGCCGTCCTCCAGCGTGAACTCTCCGCCGCCGAACAACTCGGGATCGATCGGGATTCCCGCCTCATCGAGCGCCGACCGGTAACCGGCCACCCGCGCTCGCGAGCACATCAGGTCGCGCGGCCCCGAGATCACGCCGATCCGGCGGTGCCCGAGCCCGAGCAAGTGCCTCGTGGCCGCGAGACCGCCCGACCAGTTCGTCGCTCCGATCGCCGGAACGTCGGGCGCAGGGTCGCCGGCGGGGTCCACCACGACGAACGGGATATTGCGGGTGTGCAGCTGCTGCCGGTGCTCTGCCGAGAGGTCGGAGAACACGAGAACCACGGCGAGCGGCTTGCGCTTCAGCACTCCGTCGATCCACTCCTGTCCGGGAGCGTTCCGGTCGCCCCGGACGGTGAGCGCGACAGCCATCCCGGCCTGACGGGCGACTCGCTCGACGCCGCGGATGATCTCGAGCGACCACTCGCTCGCGAGCGATTCGATGACCAGTTCGACCAGCGATCCGGGCTCGCTCTCCGCGCCGCGGCGGGCGTAGCCGGACTGGAAGAGCAGGTCTTCGACCAAGTGCCGGGTCTGCGCCGAAACGCCCGGTCGACCGTTCAGCACCTTGGACACGGTGGACATCGACACGGAAGCGTCTCGGGCGATGCTGTCGAGAGTCGGTCTGCTCATTGTTGGAAATGTTTCGTGCGACATGCGGTCACGATATCGTTCGGGGGACTTTCGGTCACGCCGTTCACCTGATAAGTTTATTCACACAACAAATCACCAATGACGTTGAAGGACACCACCCATGAGCCCCACCCCCACCCGCGCCGACAAGTTCTCGTTCGGCCTTTGGACCATCGGCTACAACGGCACCGACCCCTTCGGTGGCCCGACGCGCCCCCACCTCGACGTCGTCGAAGCCGTGACCAAGCTCAACGAACTCGGCGCATACGGTCTCACCTTTCACGACGACGACCTGTTCGCCTTCGGATCGACGGATGCCGAACGCCAGAAGCAGATCGACCGCCTCAAGCAGGTCCTGAGTGACACGGGCGTCATCGTGCCGATGGTCACCACCAACCTGTTCAGCGCTCCCGTGTTCAAAGACGGCGGATTCACCTCCAACGACCGCGCCGTCCGCCGGTTCGCGCTCCGCAAGGTTCTGCGCAACCTCGACCTCGCCGCCGAGCTGGGAGCCAAGACATTCGTGATGTGGGGCGGCCGCGAGGGCGCCGAGTACGACGCGGCCAAAGACATCCGCGCGGCGCTGGAGCGCTACCGCGAGGCCGTCAACCTGCTCGGTCAGTACGTGACCGACAAGGGCTACGACATCAAGTTCGCCATCGAGCCGAAGCCCAATGAGCCGCGCGGCGACATCCTGCTGCCGACGGTCGGTCACGCGCTGGCCTTCATCGAGACGCTCGAGCGCCCCGAACTCGTCGGCGTGAACCCGGAGGTCGGGCACGAGCAGATGGCCGGCCTCAACTTCGCGGCCGGCATCGCCCAGGCGCTCTACCAGGGCAAGCTGTTCCACATCGACCTGAACGGCCAGCGCGGCATCAAGTACGACCAGGACCTCGTGTTCGGCCACGGTGACCTGCAGAACGCCTTCGCACTCGTCGACCTGCTCGAGAACGGCGGCCCCAACGGCGGACCGTCATACGAAGGCCCGCGTCACTTCGACTACAAACCGTCGCGCACAGAAGACATCACCGGCGTCTGGGATTCCGCTGCCGCCAACATGCGCACCTACCTCCTGCTCAAGGAGCGCGCCGCGGCGTTCCGCGCCGACCCCGAGGTGCAGGCGGCGCTCGAAGCGTCCCGCGTTCCGCAGCTCTCGGTGCCGACCCTGTCGGACGGCGAGTCCTATGACGCCCTCCTCGCGGACCGCTCGGCCTACGAGGACTTCGACACCGACGCCTACTTCGGCGGCAAAGGATTCGGCTTCGTGCGCTTGCAGCAACTCGCGCTCGAGCACCTCCTCGGAGCACGGTAGGTCCGCAGCAGATGACGCTGGTGGTCGGAGTCGATTCGTCGACGCAGAGTTGCAAAGTGGTCGTGCGCGATCTGGAGACCGGACAGGTCGCGCGCACAGGGCGCGCCGCGCATCCGGAGGGCACCGAAGTCGACCCGGCCGCCTGGTGGTCGGCGCTCACGTCCGCCCTCGCGGATGCCGGCGGCCTCGACGAGGTGGCGGCGATCTCGATCGCCGGGCAGCAGCACGGCATGGTCGTG
>DASYGJ010000004.1:0-5045 GCA_035999915.1 Leifsonia sp. | reverse complement strand
CGCCATCAGCACCGCCACCGGCCAGATCATCAGCTCCTTCCGGCCGATCATGGAAAGCGAAGTCCGCGCCCTCGCCGCCACCAACACCGCCGTCTACGCCGGCGGCACCTTCTCCACCGTGAACGGCACCGCCACCGGATACATCGCGCGGATCAGAGCCACCGACGGCTCCCTCGACACGACTTGGAAGGCCAGCGCCGACTACGTCGTCGACGCCCTCGCGGTCAGTCCCGACGGCACCAAGGTCTACGCCGGTGGTCGCTTCAAGAACATGAACGGATCGGCGAGCTACGGACTCGCGCTCCTCACCGGCACCAACGGCGCGAAGTCGCCCTTCCCGGCCAACTCGGTGGTGCGGGATGCGGGAACGCAGGCCGGCATCACGTCCCTGGTCGCCACCAGTGACCGCGTCTACGGCTCGGGGTATGTGTTCGGCTCCGGCGGCAACCTCGAGGGCAGCTTCTCCGCCGATCCAAACGGCAACCTGGTCTGGCTCGAGGACTGCCACGGTGACACATACTCGGTCTTCCCGATGAACAACGCCCTCTATCTGGCCGGGCACCCGCACTACTGCGGCAACGTCGGCGGATTCCCCGAGACCAACCCGCGCACATACCATCACACCATCGCCTTCTCGAAGGCGCAGACCGGCCACCTCACCAACGACGGCAACCGCTCATACGCCAACTTCACCGGCCAGCCCTCGCCAACGCTGCTCAACTGGTTCCCGCAGTATGTGACCGGCTCCTTCACCGGGCAGGGACAAGCGGCGTGGTCGGTTTCGGGCAACGGCAACTACTTGGCGGTCGGTGGCGAGTTCCCTTACGTCAACGGCGTGGCCCAGTACGGCCTCGTCCGGTACGCGATGGACAGCGTCGTCAAGAGCAAGCTCGGCCCGAACTCCAACACGGCGCTCACCCCGAATGCCACCTCCCCCGCCGCAGGCCAGGCGCGCGTCTCGTGGACGGCGACCTACGATCAGGACAACGTGAACCTCAGCTACAAGCTGGTTCGCGACGGCAACACCGCCAGCCCGGTGTACCAGACCACCCAGATCTCCCGGTTCTACCAGCGCCCCGCCATGTCGTTCCTGGACACCGGACTCGCGGCGGGGAGCACGCACTCCTACCGGCTGTACGTGACCGATCCCGACGGCAACCAGATCTCGGTCCTTGGCAATACGGTCACGATCGCCGGAACGTCGGGGAACAAGCCGCCCAGCGCATCCTTCACAACCTCCGTGAACGGGGCGGTGGTCGCGGTCGACGGGCGGTCGTCGAGCGACCCCGACGGCACGGTCGTGTCGTACGCGTGGACGTTCGGCGACGCGGCGACGGCGACGGGATCCACGTCAAGCCACACCTACGCGGCCAGTGGTACGTACACGATTGGTCTCACTGTGACGGATAACCAGGGCGCCACCGGATCGACCACCAGATCCGTGACCGTGACGACCGGCACCGGCAACGCGCTGGCGCGTGACACATTCGGGCGTACCACGAGCAACGGCTGGGGGTCCGCCGACATGGGCGGCGCCTGGACAGGAGCGGGCGTCGCCTCCGCATACAGCGTCGCAGGCGGCACCGGGCAGATCGTGGATCCGGCCGGTTCCACCAAGACTCAGACGCTCAACGGCGTCTCGGCGGCCCGGACTGATTCGACCGTCACCTTCACGACGGACATCGCCGCCACCGGCGGCGGCGCGTTCGCCACAGTGATCGGGCGGCTGGTGGGCACAACCGACTATGAGGCGCGCGCGCTGCTCGAGGCGAACGGCGTCGTCCAACTCCAGCTCCTGCAGGGCTCGACGGCCCTCCAGCTGGTCAACATCAGTGGCCTCACGTATGCAGCGGGCAAGCAGCTCACCCTCCGGTTGCAGGTCTTCGGGACATCGCCCACGACCGTTCAGGCGAAGGTGTGGGCGACAGGTCAGACCGAGCCGGCCGCATGGCAGGCGAGCGCGACCGATTCGACAGCCACACTCCAAGCGTCCGGCACGATCGGCTTGCGAAGCTACCTCTCGGCGTCGGCTACTGCGACACCGATCACCGTCAAGTTCAGCACCTACTCCGTGAACGTGGTCCCCTGAGCCGAGGACGTCAGGGAGAAAGTCCTGCGGTAGCTCAGCCCTTCCGCACCCCAGCGACCGCCGCCGCCACGCCGCCGTCGTACGGATAGCCGTGGCCGGGTAGCACCCAGGTGGCAGGGGCCATCGTCGCGAGCCGGTCGAGCGAAGCAAGCGCCTCTTTCGGGTCGTCTGTGAACGGCGCCGGCTGCGGCCCTTTGAGCCCGGTGAGCACATGACGGGTGGTCAGCGCATCACCCACGAACACGGCGTCGACGCTCGGGACGAAGACGGCGATGCTGCCCGGCGAGTGCCCCGGCATCGCGACGATCCGCGGCGAGCCCGGCAGGTCGAGCACCTGGCCGTCGTGCACCGGGACGACCTCACCGAGCCAGGTCGTGTGCAGACCTCCCTTGCGCGCCGTGTACCAGAGGAAGCCAAGGGTGGCACCGAAGCGCATCCGCCCCCAGGGAGGCGAAGTCTTGACTTCGCCTCGGGCTCGCGCCGCATCCTCGTCGTGCACGAAGACGGGAACGCCGTGATCGCGACGGAGGCGCTCGGCGAACCCGACATGGTCGGAGTCGCCATGGGTGAGGATGAGGCCGCGCACATCGTCGACCGTGCGGCCCATGGCTCGCAGCTCTTCGCGGAACGCGAGCCAAAGTCCGGCGAGGCCGGCGTCGATGACCGTCACTCCGGTCTCGTCTTCGACGAGGTACGCGGCGATCAGGTCATTGCCGACGCGGTGGATGGAGGGGGCGATTTGCATCGGGACGCCTTTCGAGTCGTTGGTCCCAACCGGATGATCGGGTACGATGGCTACGATACCTAGCCTTCATGGCTAACGTCAATAGCCATTCGTGATTTTCATAGTCTCTGTCGGAAAGGCCGCGATGCCCTCCCCTGAACGCACCAGTCTCGACGAAATCGTCGCTACGGGTGCCGCCCTCCTCGAATCCGGCGGTCTCGACCGGCTGACCATGCAGGCCGTCGCCGAGCAGGTGGGCGTACGCGCCCCCTCCCTGTACAAGCGGGTGCGCAGCCGTGATCACCTCATCGGGCTCATCGCGGAACGAACTCTCGACGAGCTCACCGACCGGCTGGACTCGGCCCGCGGCGGATTCGACGCCGACCCCAGCGACGAACTGCGGTCTCTCATCACCGCCTTCCGCGCGTTCGCGCACGCCCGCCCGAACGCCTACCGCCTCGTCTTCGCGCAGCCCGCCGCCTTCCCCCTGGTGGCAGAGGATGCGCTGCAACGCGCCAGCAGGCCGGTGCTGGAGGCGGCGGCCGCCCTCGTCGGACAGGACCGAGCCCTGGATGCGGCGCGCACCGTCACAGCCTGGACCACCGGCTTCCTCTTCCTCGAGCTCAGCGGCCGATTCCAGCTGGGCGGCGACGTGGAGCAGGCGTTCGGCTACGGCATCGACCTGCTCGCGAAAGGCTTGACCCTCGAGGCCTGATCGGTGTGTGCCAACCTGGGACCATGCACGTTCTCGACAACACGGCCTGGCACGCACTGACCGGCCCGCACCGTTCCTTCGCCGTCGGCGGCGAGCGGGCCAAACGCTACCGCCCGGACGTCTCGCCGCTCGCAGCCGTCGCCGACCCCGAGGATCCCCGAGCCTGGGATGAGCTGGCGGAGTCGGTCGAGCCCGGCGAGGTGATCGGCGTGTTCGCTCCCGCTGCGCCCGCCGGCTGGCGCACCGTCGTCGCCTATGACGCCGTGCAGCTCGTCTACCTGGGAGACCGGCCACCCATCGTTCCGCCGGCCGAAGTCGAAACGCCTGTCATCGAACTCGGAAACGCCGACGTGCCCGAGATGCTCGACCTCGTGGAGCGCACCAAGCCGGGGCCCTTCCTCCCGCGGACCCTCGAGTTCGGCGGCTATCGCGGTGTGCGGGTCGACGGTCGCCTGGCGGCGATGGCGGGACAGCGAATGCGGCCGGACGGCTGGTGCGAGATCAGCGCGGTTTGCAGCGACCCCGCCTACCGGGGCCGCCGGTTCGCCGCCCGCGCGATGTCCACGGTGATCGAGGGCGTCCTCGCCCGAGGCGAACAGCCGTTCCTCCATGCTGAACGCGTGAACGAGAGCGCTGTCTCCCTGTACGAGCGGCTCGGGTTCCAGCGGCGCAGCGACAAGAGGCTCCTGTTGTTGCAGCGCACCTGACCGGGCGCCGGGTTCACTCCATCGTGTCGAGAATGCCGATCAACTGGTCGAACGTCGTCATCGGGTTGAGGATCGCGAACCGCGTGTTCGGGCGTCCCGCATGCGAGCTCGGCGTGACGAACGCTCGCTGCTCGGCAAGCAGTCGCGCAGACCAGTCGGCGTAGTCGGCTCGCGACCACCCGTCGCGTTCGAACACGACGACCGAGAGCTGCGGGTCGCGCACCAAGCGGAATCCGGCCCGCCACTCGATCTCGCGGGCGATGTCCTGGGCGAGCTTCAAGGATGCGGTCACCGCATCCCGGTAGGCCCCCGCACCATACGTGGCCAGCGAGAACCACAGCGGCAGGCCGCGCGCGCGACGGGTGAGGTGGGCGGCATAGTCCGACGGGCTCCACTCGGCGGTCTCGGTGAGCGTGTCCAGATATTCGGCGTGCTGCGTGTGAGCACGCCGGCCGGCCTCCGGGTCGCGGTAGATCAGCGCGCACGCGTCGAACGGGGCGAACAGCCACTTGTGCGGATCGACGATCACCGAATCCGCGTGCTCCACTCCCGCAAAGCGTGCACGCGCGAGGGGCGACAGGATCCCGGCCAAGCCGTATGCACCGTCGACGTGCAGCCAGAATCCGAACTCGTCTTTGAGAGCCGCGATCGAGGCGATGTCGTCCACGATGCCGAAGTTGGTCGAGCCCGCCGTTGCGACGACCGCGAACACCGAAGGACCGTGCTCCTCCAGTGCCGCCCGGATGTCGTCGCCGGTGAGCATTCCGTCCTCCGACGGAGCGACCGGAACGACCTCGATGTCCATGACCC
>DASYGJ010000372.1:0-9762 GCA_035999915.1 Leifsonia sp. | reverse complement strand
CGCACCAATTCGGCGCGGTCGGATTCGGCTGCAGCCTGCGCGAAACGGTCCGCGGAGGCTATCGGGTCGTCGAAGTTCCACAGGGCGTCGAGCTCGGACTGGTCGAGTCGTTCGTCCACAGTGCCCATCTTGGTCGTCCGGACGCGCTCGCGCTAGATGTCCGAGGCGCGACCTGGGAAGCGCAGGCCGTAGGCTCGGAGGCACCATGACACGAATCGTCGCCGGTTTCGCCGGCTCGCTCGCCCTCCACGTGCCCAGCAGCGGCACGAGGCCGACCAGCGACCGGGTTCGCGAGGCGATCTTCTCGGCCCTCGAGGCCCGCGAGGAGCTCCGCGGCGCCCGCGTGCTCGACCTCTATGCAGGATCGGGCGCCCTCGGCCTCGAGGCCGCCAGCCGCGGAGCGGCAACCGTGATGCTCGTCGAGCGCAGCGCTGAAGCGGCCGCTGTCGTGCGCAAGAACATCTCCGCCCTCCTCAAGGCCGCGCCGAAGGATCGGAAACCAAAGATCGAGGTGCGCTCGACGGCCGTGCAGACCTTCCTCGCGGGCTCCGGCTCGACCTATGACCTGGTCTTCATGGACCCGCCATACGACCTCGGCGAAGATGAGCTCCGGGACGCGCTCGCCTCCCTCGAACATCGCCTCGCACCCCACGCCACCATCTGCCTCGAGCGCAGCACCCGCTCCCCCGAGCCGCTCATCCCGGCGGGGCTCACGCTGGACCGCCGCAAAGACTACGGCGATACTGCCCTGTACTGGCTCTCGCCCACCTGAGCGGCATGACGCGGCGAGAGGCTCGTCGGAGCCTCAGCCCGCGTTACCGTCCCAGCCGACGTACGGGTCCCAGCCGCCGCGTTCGGAGAACGGGCGGCCGGCGACCAGAAGGCCTGAGCCCGAGGCGACGTGGCCGATGCGGCGGAAGCCGCCCGGCAGAATCGCGTCCGCAGGGAAGGTGGCCAGCAGGCCATGGTCCTCGCCGCCGATCAACGCCGCGTGCATGTCGGCACCCAGCGCCGACGGGTCGAGGTCGATCGCGACCCCACTCGCTTCGGCGACGCGGCGGGCGTCCAAAGCCAGGCCGTCGCTGAGGTCGAGCATTGCCGTCGCGCCCGCATCCGCCGCGAGAGGACCGTCCTCGATCGGAGGCCGCGGACGCAGCTGAGCGGTGACGGCATCCGGATACTCGCGCAGCACCCCCTCGAATTGCGCGCGATCGGGCTCACCACGCACATCCACCGCCCGTTCGAAAAGCAGGCGCAGACCGGTTGCGGCCACACCGAGATCGCCACTGACCGCGACGATGTCTCCCGGCCCGGCACCGCTCCGCAGAACCGGGCGACGGCCCTGAAGGTCGCCGAACGCCGTCACGGCGATGGTGAATGTGGCCGAGACCGAGAGGTCTCCGCCGACGACGCCGCAGCCGGGCGCGAGCTCATGGCACGCATCCCGCAAGCCGTCGGCGATGGCGAGCAGGTCGGAGACAGGTGTCACGCTCGGGGCCGCGATGGCGACGACGAGCGCGGTGGGGACGGCACCCATCGCGGCGACGTCGGAGAGGTTGGTCGCGGCGGCCTTCCAGCCCAGGTCATAAGGTGCCGACCAGGCCCGACGGAAGTCGGGTCCGTGCACCATCATGTCCGTCGTCACCACGTAACGGCCGTCAGGTGCAGAGAGCACGGCGGCGTCGTCGCCGGGACCGACGATCGTCGCGGACGACTCGGGCAGACGCGGGAAGATCTGCTTGAGGGTCTCCCGCTCCGACGCCTCGCCCAAGGTCGTTCCGGCGGTGGCGCTCCCAGACATCGTCATGCATCAAACGGTAGCCTGAAACCGATGTCCAAACGCCACGCCGCCCTCGCGGCGATCCTCGCAGCCGCCGTTCTCGTGCTCACCGGATGCGCACCCATCGTCGCCCTCGACGCCGCCCCGGATGCGAACAATCCGGGTTGCGCGCAGATCAGTGTGCGCCTTCCCGACACCATCGCGAACAAGGCCAAGCGCGAGACGGACGCCCAGGCGACGGGCGCGTGGGGCACGCCGGCCGTCGTGCTGCTGCGGTGCGGCGTGAACCCGATCGGCCCCACCACGAAGCCTTGCGTCAACGTGAACGGCATCGACTGGGTGCTGATGACCGATCCGCTGGCCAAGACGATCGTCTACCAGACGTTCGGGCGCATCCCGGCCACTGAAGTGATCATCGACCATGTGTCCGGCGTTTCGGACACGGAGGTTCTTCCCGTGTTCTCGGGCGCGATCGCGACCATCAAGCAGACCGACAAGTGCTTGTCGACGCTCGACACGGATCCGAACACGACGCCTGTACCGACACCGACACCGACGCGTTAGTCCGTCGGAGAATACAGCCGGCACGCCGACGAAATATCCGGCAGGACGGATATCCCGGGTCGGTAGAACGAAATCTCCGACGGGCGAAGGGGTCGAAGTATGGCTCGGGGAAAGGAGGTCAAGCGGCGCGGGCCAGGGCGACCGTGATGAGCTCGTCGATCAAGGCCGGATACGACAGGCCCGATTCCTGCCAGCAGCGCGGGAACATCGAGATCGGGGTGAAGCCCGGCATCGTGTTGATCTCGTTGATGACGAAGCCGTCCGTCGTCAAAAAGAAGTCGACGCGCGCGAGGCCCTCGCCGCCGATCGCGTCGAACGCCTTCACGCCGAGCGCCTGCATCGTGGCCAGCTCGTCGGCGGTGAGATCGGCCGGACACACCAGATCGATGCCGGGCGCATCCAAGTACTTGGCGGCGAAATCGTAGAAGTCGCGTCCGGTGACGATGATCTCGCCGGCGACGGAGGCACGGGATGCTTCGCCGGGTCGCCCGCCGAGCACCGCGATCTCCACCTCGCGGCCGGCAACGGACGACTCGATCAGCACGCGATCGTCTTCGGCAAGCGCGGTGTCGATGGCCGCATCCAGTTCGGAGGCCTGCTTCACCTTGCTCACGCCGACGCTCGAGCCGGCACGGGCAGGCTTGACGAAGGCGGGAAGACCGAGTTCGGCGGCAGCAGCCCGCACCGCATCCGGGTCCGTGCGCCACTCGAACGTCGTCACGGTGCGCCACGGGGCCACCGGGATGC
Source organism: Leifsonia sp. (assembly GCA_035999915.1). Classification (GTDB taxonomy): domain Bacteria; phylum Actinomycetota; class Actinomycetes; order Actinomycetales; family Microbacteriaceae; genus Leifsonia. The sequence goes on along the minus strand of DASYGJ010000372.1, from coordinate 6,671 downwards.
CCGACTGCTGCAGCACGCTCTTTGTGAAGTGCTTGTCCATGCCGAGGGAGCTCGCGAGCACACCGCTGCCCACATAGGGCAGGTCGACGAGTTCGAGCATCCCCTGCACAGTGCCGTCCTCGCCCCACGGTCCGTGCAGGATGGGGAAGACCACGTCGACAGTGCCGAGCGACCGGGTCTCCCCTGCCTCCGTGACACACAACTCGCGTGACCGGGCGTCTTCGGGCCAGCGGATGCGCGACCCGTTGTCGGGGACGGTCGGCATCTTCTCTGCGTTCAGCGCGAACAGCGAAGCGTCGTCGGGTTGCAGCGTGAAAGCGCCCTCACGGGTGATCCCGACCGGGATGACGTCGTACTTGTCGCGGTCAATCGCGTCGAGCACTCCCGCCGCCGTTGCGCAGCTGATCGAGTGCTCGCTTGAACGCCCCCCGAAGAGAAGAGCGACCACGAGTTTGTCCGTCATCCGATGTCCTTTCGCCCTGGGGCTCGTCCGAGTCTGTGGTGAGGTGCGGGGCGATGTCTTTCGGGTCGAGCGTACCGGCCAGCACCTGGCTGACCTGGCGCACGATCGGCATCTCGACGCCGCGGGCTTCGGCGAGCTTGAGGATGGGCGCCACCGAGGCGAGACCCTCCGCGGTCTGATTCATCTGCTTCACGACGTCGGTGAAACTGTAGCCCTTGCCGAGCAGTCGCCCCGCGGTGTTGTTGCGGCTGAGCGAGGACTCGCAGGTCGCAATCAGGTCGCCGAGGCCTGCGAGGCCGGAGAGCGTGACGGCTTCGGCTCCGTACGCGACGGCGAAGTCGGTCATCTCGACGAGACCGCGGGTGATGATCGAGGCCTTGGTGTTCTCGCCATAGCCGACGCCGTCGACGATACCGATGGCCACCGCTATGAGGTTCTTGAGCACACCGCCGAACTCGGTGCCGATGACGTCGGTGTTCACGAAGCTGCGGAAGTACCGGTTGGTCGCTGCCATCGCCACGGCCTGCGCTGTCTCAAGGCTCACCGACGACACGACGGCGGCGGTGGGCTGCTCGCGCGCGATCTCCAGGGCGAGGTTGGGGCCGGAGGCCACCGCTATGCGCTCGAGTTCGATCGGCAGTCCCTGGGCGATGACCTCGCTCATTCGCAGCCCGGTGCCCTTTTCGACACCCTTCATCAGGCTGACGACGACGGTCGACGGGCCCAGGAACGGGGCGATCGCCTCCAGGTTGGAGCGCAGCGTCTGGCTGGGGATGGAGATGAAGACCTGTTCGGCATCCTGTATTGCCTCGCCGAGCCTGCTGGTGGCCCGGATGTTGCGGGGCAGATTGATGCCCTCGAGGTAGTCGCTGTTGCGCTTGACCTCGTTGATCTCCCGCGCGAGTTCCGGGCGGCGGGCCCAGAGGCTCACGTCGGCACCGCCGTCGGCGAGGATCTTGGCGAATGTCGTTCCCCAACTGCCGGCGCCGAGCACCGCCACGCGGCGGGGAGCGATCACAGGCGCTTTTCTCGAACTAGCCCTCAAAGCGGCCCGTCTCCTTCTGGTCGTGTTCGGAGGGATTCCATCGCACCTCGGGGGCCTTCTCGCCACGGAGATCTTCCAGCAGTTCGGTGATGGCGTCCATGATGGCGGCAGTCGCCTCGCTCAGCGTCGCCGAGTCGACGTTGCGTCCGCGGAACGCCGAAAGGTCGACAGGATCGCCGATCTTCACGGTCACAGTCTTGCGAGGGAAGAAGCTGATCTTCTTGGCGTAGCGCGCCATGACCGCCTGCGTGCCCCAGTGTGCCACCGGGATCACCGGAATGTCATGCTCGAGCGCCATCCGCGCGGCGCCCGTCTTGCCGCGCATCGGCCACAGTTCGGGATCGCGGGTGAGCGAGCCCTCCGGGTAGATGATCACGATGCGGCCATCGTCGACGATCTGCTGCGCCTCCTTCAGCGGTGCCGCTCCACGTCCGCCCGCGCGCTGCACCGGCACCTGACCGGACTTGCGCAGCAGCCAGCCCACGACCGGCACCTTGAACAGGCTGCCCTTCGCGAGGAACCGGGGCATCCGCCCGAGGTGCCAGCTGACCATACCGATCATGACCGGGTCGATTTCGCTGTAGTGGTTCGGCGACACGATGAAGGCGCCCCGTCGCGGCAGCTTCTCGCCGTCGATCACCTTGAACCGCACGGCGATGCTCATGATCGGGATGACCATGCCGGCGAGAACCCAGAAGACCGACGGACGGCTCGTCTCCTTGCGTGGCGGTTTCACAGACGTGGGCGCAGGCTTCTGCTCTGAAGAAGGTCGGGACACGTCCCTATTATCCTTCGAGAACGAAGTCGGCTCCCAGCAGTTCGAGCTTGGTGATGAAGTTCTCGTACCCCCGGCTGATGATGCCCACGTTGCTGACCGTGGAACGTCCCTCGGCACTGAGCGCGGCGATGAGGTGGCTGAAGCCGCCGCGCAGGTCGGGAACGACGATGTCGGCGCCGTGCAACGGCGTCGGGCCGGAGATGACGGCCGAGTGGTTGAAGTTGCGCTGGCCGAACCGGCACGGGTGTCCGCCGAGGCAGTCTTTGTGGATCTGGATGGTCGCACCCATCTCGACGAGCGCGTCCACGAAGCCGAACCGCTGCTCGTAGACGGTCTCGTGCACGATCGAGACACCGTTCGCCTTGGTGAGGGCGACCACGAGCGGCTGCTGCCAGTCGGTCATGAAGCCGGGGTGCACATCCGTTTCGATCACGACCGGCTTGAGCTCCCCGCCCGGGTGGAAGAAGCGGATGCCGTCGTCGTGGATCTCGAACGCACCGCCGACCTTGCGGAAGACGTTGAGGAACGTGAGCATCTCCGGCTGGCGGGCGCCGCCGACGTAGATGTCGCCACCGGTCGCGAGCGCGGCCGCAGCCCAGCTGGCGGCCTCGTTGCGGTCGAACAGCGCGGTGTGACTGTAGCCGACGAGCTTGTCAACGCCCTCGATGCGGATGACGCGATCGGTGTCGACCGTGATGATCGCGCCCATCTTCTGCAGGATGTTGATGAGATCCATGATCTCGGGCTCGATCGCCGCGCCTTTGAGCTCGGTGATGCCCTCCGCCCGGACAGCCGTGAGGAGCACCTGCTCGGTCGCTCCCACGCTCGGGTACGGCAAGTCGAGTTTGGCGCCGTGCAGGCCGTTCGGGGCCGTCATCCGGATGCCTGTGGGCAATTTGTCCACGATCGCACCGAACTTGCGAAGCACCTCGAGGTGGTAGTCGATCGGGCGGTCGCCGATGCGGCAGCCGCCGAGATCGGGGATGAACGCCTCACCGAGGCGGTGCAGCAGCGGCCCGCAGAACAGGATCGGGATGCGGCTGGAGCCCGCGTGCGCGTCGATGTCGGCCATGTGGGCGCTCTCGACGTTGCTCGGGTCGAGCAGCAGCTCGCCCTCGTCAGCGCCGTCGGTGACCTTCACGCCGTGGATCTCGAGCAGACCGCGAACGACCCGCACATCGCTGATGTCCGGGACGTCGCGCAGCACGCTCGGGCCCTCGCCCAGAAGCGCCGCCACCATCGCCTTGGTGACGAGGTTCTTCGCGCCTTTCAGTTCGATTCGGCCGCGGAGGGGGATGCCGCCGTTGATCGCGATGCGATCGCCTTTAAGCCCCACGCTGGCTCCTGCTGCCTGTGCGTCCTGAAGGAGTGATGTCAAAGTTTCACCGGTAACGTCTGAGGCCGCCAACTCTCGCGGCGGGCTTCGAATTCTGTGATGTGCGCCTCGTCACGCAGGGTCAGGCCGATATCGTCCAGGCCTTCGAGCAAACGCCATCTAGTGTAATCGTCGATCTCGAACGAGACTGTGAGAACACCGACGCTTGCAGTCTTGGCAACCAGGTCGACCGTCGCCTCTATTCCCGGATCGGCCTCGATGGCCGTCCAGAGACGTTCGGCGTCCTCTTCGCTGATCTGACCTGCGAGGAGGCCCTGCTTGCCCGCGTTGCCGCGGAAGATGTCGGCGAACCGCGGGCTGAGCACCGCGGAGAATCCGTAGTCGCGAAGCGCCCAGACGGCGTGCTCACGCGAGGACCCCGTGCCGAAGTCGGCGCCAGCGATGAGGACCTTTCCGGCCCTGTACGGCTCCTGGTTGAGGATGAAGTCGGGGTCCTGCCGCCAGGCGTAGAACAGGGCGTCGTCGAAGCCCGTCTTGGTGACGCGCTTGAGGAACACCGCAGGGATGATCTGGTCGGTGTCGACGTTGGATCGGCGGAACGGCACGGCCACTCCGCTGACGGTCGAGATCTTTTCCATCAGGCGCCCACCTTCTCTCCTGAGTGCGCATCCGAGAAGCCATCGCTCGGCGTGTCGCCGCCTTCGTCGCTGTCGAGGTCCCACGGACTGGAGAGAGTCCCACGCACAGCGGTGGCCGCCGCGACCAGTGGTGAGACGAGGTGGGTGCGTCCGCCCTTGCCCTGCCGGCCCTCGAAGTTGCGGTTGGAGGTGGAGGCACAACGCTCCCCCGGCGCGAGCTGGTCGGGGTTCATCCCGAGGCACATCGAACAGCCCGCGAAACGCCACTCGGCGCCGAACTCCTCGACGACCTTGTCGATGCCCTCGGCTTCAGCCTCGATCCGCACGCGGGCGCTGCCGGGCACGACCATGACACGAACGCCTTCGGCCTTCTTACGGCCTTTGATGATCGAGGCGAACGCGCGCAGGTCTTCGATGCGGCTGTTCGTGCAGGAGCCCATGAAGACGGCATCGACCGGGATGCTCTTCATCGGCGTTCCCGCCTGAAGGTCCATGTACTCCAGGGCCCGCTCCGCGGCCGCGCGCTGGTTGGCGTCGGCGATGTCGGCCGGGTTCGGCACGCTTTCGCTGAGTGAGACACCCTGACCGGGGTTGGTGCCCCAGGTGACGAACGGCTCGATCTCGGTGGCGTCGAGGAAGACCTCGGCGTCGAAGACAGCGTCTTCGTCGGTGGCCAGCGTGTTCCAGTATTCGACGGCGTCGTTCCAGTCCTGGCCGGCCGGCGCATGCGGACGACCCTTCAGGTAGGCGTACGTCGTCTCATCCGGCGCGACCATACCGGCGCGCGCGCCCGCCTCGATCGACATGTTGCAGACCGTCATCCGGCCCTCCATGGAGAGCGCGCGGATGGCGCTGCCGCGGTATTCGAGCACGTAGCCCTGACCGCCGCCGGTGCCGATCTTGGCGATGACCGCCAGGATGATGTCCTTGGCGGTGACACCCGAGCGCAACTCGCCCTCGACCGTGATCGCCATGGTCTTGAAAGGCTTGAGCGGCAGCGTCTGCGTGGCCATCACGTGCTCGACCTCGCTGGTGCCGATGCCGAACGCCATCGCACCGAACGCACCATGAGTCGATGTGTGCGAGTCACCGCAGACCACCGTGATGCCGGGCATCGTCAGGCCCAGTTGCGGGCCAACGACATGCACGATGCCTTGCTCGATGTCACCGAGCGAGTGCAGCCGGATGCCGAACTCTTTGGCGTTCTTGCGCAGCGTCTCGATCTGCGTGCGGCTGGTGAGGTCGGCGATGGGTTTGTCGATGCCGAGGGTCGGGGTGTTGTGGTCTTCGGTGGCGATCGTGAGGTCGGGTCGCCGCACCGGGCGACCGGCCATCCTCAGCCCGTCGAACGCTTGCGGGCTGGTGACTTCGTGGATGAGGTGCAGGTCGATGTAGATCAGGTCGGGCGAACCGTCTTCGCCCTTGACCACCAGGTGGTCGCGCCAGACCTTCTCGGCGAGCGTCAGGGCTGTGCGCTCTGGATCGATATTCATGGGGGTCGTAACTCCTTGCTTGCTTCGGTGGTCAGCCAACGACGAACTCCGCGACGAGGGAGGCCTGGAAACTAGGACCCGTCGCGGCAGCTAAGGAGGAGCGCACCGTAGAACACGATTTCAGGGTATCACCCGTTCGAAGCGCCCCGGCTGTCGGCTACCGCGACACCGATTCGACGACGACGACCGTGACGTTGTCTCGTCCGCCTGCGGCAAGCGCGGCCTCGACCAGGGCATCCGCCCGGTCTGCGCCCTTGTGGTCGGTGAGGATGCCGGCGATGCGGGCATCGTCCAGTTCTCTGGTCAGCCCGTCCGAGCAGAGGAGAAACGTCTGTCGCCCGGCCACCGGGAGCAGCAAGGTGTCGGTGTCGACGAAATCTTCCGCGCCGAGAGCCCGGGTGATCACGTTGCGCTCCGGATGCACAGCCGCCTGCTCCACTGTGATCAGCCCGGCATCGACCAGCTCCTGCACAGCCGAGTGGTCGGTGCTCAGCTGTTCGAGCGTCCGGCCGTCCCACTGATAGACACGGGAGTCGCCGACATTGACGATCATCCACTGGTCCGCGGCGGCCTGGCCGTCGTCGATCTCCGGCTCGCGCACCCGGATGATGCCCGTGAGGGTGGTGCCCGCCACGGCTGCGCCCGATTCGTCGACGCCCGAGAGCGCACGGACGGCCGCATTCGCCGCGTCGATCGCCGCGATGACACCCTCTGGCGTCGGGACCGTTCCGGCGGGCAGCAAACGCCCGAGAGTCTCAACCGCGGTGGCGCTGGCGACGTCGCCGCGCGCGTGGCCGCCCATCCCGTCCGCGACCACGAAGACGGGGTCAGCCGCGAGGTAACTGTCCTCGTTGACGTGACGCACCATCCCGACATCGCTGCGTATGCTCACGTCGACGACTGACGTCATTGCCCTGC
>DASYGJ010000315.1:0-3727 GCA_035999915.1 Leifsonia sp. | reverse complement strand
CGTCGCGAGCTTCTTGGAAGGGGACCTTGACCTTGCCGATTTTCAGGGTCGGTTTCGGGGCGACTCGGACACAAGCTCGACGGGCTCGACGATGCGCCGAGGACCGCGCGCGCGGGTGCAGTAGCCGTCCGTAGGCGTGATACTGCCTGGCCTACATCAGGTCGCCGAGCGGACCCAGGTTGAGCGCCAAGTCTTGTTCGGTTAGCTCGAATTCTGCGAGTAGCTCCTTCATGCGTTGATCCAATCGCATGAAGGCTTGACCCAACCGCTCGACCTGGTCGTCGTCGAGACCTCCTGCTTCGACGCGCCGAAGTGCCTGACGTTCCATCAGCTGGCGAATGAGCTCGACGAGCGTGAGCACCAGCTGCGCGAGGCCTCGTTCGGCGTTCTCGGGATCAGCGTTGATGCGGGTGGGCAGACCGCTGCGCAGCCGCTCCAGTTCATCGCCAAACAGCTCGATGGGCTGATGCCCACTGTGCACGAGCTTTGACCGACGCGCGCTGCTCATGGGTCAAGCCCTCCCGGCTCCGCGAACGAATACGGGGGCCACGGTCCGGTGCACGCGATCGACAGGTCCGGGTTATCGGCGGCCAGCTCGCGGACCGTGGTTCTGAAGCGGTCGAGTTGGGGCTCCGGCACGAGATACGCTCCGACCAGTACAGGCATGATTCCGCGCCGCACGGCTTTGTCTGCCCCGGTCGAGGCCGCCGCCAGGCGTTGATGAACTGTTGCTGCGATAGCGTCCGCCCTCCCGCGCTCGGCAGCACGGCTGCGTAGGTAGTCCGTACCGGAAAGGCGCCCACGGCCGCTCGAGCTGGTTGACGGCTCGAATCTCGCTCGCACTCCCATTTCGACGCACCCTCGAACGCGATCTAAAGCGGTTCGGAGCGAGTCGCTGCGACTCGTCATGGCGGTCGCGAGCTCGTCCGCGTCGGCGAGCACGGTGGCGAAGCGCATGGGCAGCACGGTCCGATCAGTCATCAGGGCCTCCACCACGGCCTCTTGGCACCACAGATCGTCTGCTGTTGGACGGGGGGCTTGCTGGCAGGACCAATTCGACCAAACACCAGCAAACTCTGAGGTGCAGGTCTGCTCTAGCCGACGCGAGTCATGCCCCGTTACGTCCGGCAGCACCGCGGTGGGACGATCGGTCAACGCATACACCCAGATCATCGGCTCGCGGTCTCCTGCTCCTCCAGGGTTGACACCGATGAGATCAGTGCTCTCAGGCCGACGTAGATCAGATCGATGTCCGCGACCGCCAGGGTGATGTCTCCGTGAAGCACGACGCCCTTACCGACAAGGCGATCGATGAGTTCGAGCAGGGTGATCTGGCGACCGAAATCGTCGCTCGGCTCGAGTTCTGAGTGGATAGTCATCGATCCGAGACAACGACGGCTCTCTGAGCCACCTCGCCCCGAGGACTCCGGTGCGTCATCGGGTCGCCGACGTCGACACGAAGTTATACGGTGGCCACGGTCCGGTTAGCTCAAGTCTCAGGCCAGTTGAGGCATATCGTTGATTGAGGTCATCGAAACAGTTGCGAAACTCGTCCAGCTTAAGTTCGCGAACGAGATAGACGCCGTTGAGGACCATCTCATCTTCGGAGCCCGAGAGTTCTCGCGGTTGCACAGGGTTTCGCAGCCCTGTGCCGGCCGCGGCGGTAAGCGTGTCATGAACCTCAAGCACGGCTCCGCGCACCCATGCGTCGACCTCGCGCGCTACGCGACGCTCCGCCTGCCGGTCCTGCAGGTAGCTTCGCCCCGCAGCCACATCCCCCTGATTGGCCTGCGTCTCACGGGCACGCGGGAGCGATAGCTGTATCCGCGCGAGGTCGGCCAACGCCTTGACGCCCCATTCGCTGCGGCCTGCCAGACGCTCCAGCGCCTCCATGAGGGGCTCTCGTTCTCGCGAGAGCATCTCGGAGATCGCCTCTTGGCTCCGAAACAGCGTGCACAGCCTCATCGGGATCATCGTGGACTGAGTCCGAACGACTTCGATAACGGCCTCGTGCCCGCGAGCGGTCCGCTCAAGCCAGGCCAACCGTTCGAGGTTCTCCTTGAGGTGCTCGTCTCCAAACTCAGAAAGCGGGACCCGGCTGATCACCGCGGCGAGGCCATCGCAGACTACCGTCTCGAGCGGGGCGCCCGGAAAGACCCCCGCGATCGTCGTCGTCGGCAGTTCGTCGGCGGAAACAACCCCATATAGATACAGAGCCTCGCCGCCGTCCTCGTCCAGTTCCAGCCGACCGTCGTCCACACGGCGACCGTGGGCGTGTTGCTGTGGCTGCTCTGGGTGCTCGCCAGCGCAAGCCCGGACTAGCAGTCTGTTGACGAGAGCGCGCTCGAGCACCGCTTGCGCCTGCGCCCTCGCCCCGGAGCGCGCCGCGGCTAGCACGTCGGCGGCGTCCTCGGCGGCCAGCTCGTCCAGCGCCCGGGCGATGCCCTCGGGGAGATTTTCAGGAGTCGGATCCATCGGCCTCCCGCGCCGGCGGAAGGCCAGCGCGCTCCTCCAGACGGTCGAGTCTCGCCCGCAGGTTCTCATTCTCCTGTTGCAGCTTCTGTGCTCGCCCCGATAGCGCCGGATCGCTTTCCCACCAGTCGATGCCCATCTCCTTTGCCTTGTCGACCGAGGCGACGAGGAGGCGGAGCTTGATCGTCAAAAGCTCGATATCAAGGAGGTTGATCTGGATGTCACCGGCGATCACGATCCCCTTGTCGAGCACCCGCTCGAGAATGTCTGCGAGATTGCCCGGCTGCGGGGCCGGCGGGATGCCTACGGGACGACCGGGGCGATGCTCGAGATCAGCCATCAGTGATCCTCGTCGGGCTGGCTGCGGTTGTAACGGCGAATGCGCCGATATTCGGTCAGCTCGCCATCCTCGTCGAGGTAGGCGCGGTAGCAGCCGAGGATGCTCGTGGTGTCGGGGATCCGCTCGAGTTCGACCACCTCTAGAGTGATCTGCCAGCCGTCCTCGTTGGGCTCGAAGCCGAGCACGGCACTTACCGGACGGCCGATCATTTCCTCGAGCTGCCCGCGCGCCGAGGCCACCAGCTGCCTCACTGGCACTGCACGGTCGGAAATGGACTCGCTATGGCGGTCCGACCGCGCGGCGTCGTCCCGACCCTCGGCGCCAGCCGTCTGGCGTTCCGAGGACTGAGCCCGAATGGGACGCGAGGCCGGCCGTCGCGCCTCACCCCGGGCCGCTGCGCGCCGGCGAGGGGCCTCAGGCATCAGAAACCCTGCTCGAACGTTTCGGCGCGCCGGCGGCGAGCCACGTCAAGCCGGGCCAGCAAATCGTCTTCCAAGTGTGCGCGCTCCTCATCGGACAGTCCCTCTTCGTCTGCGCGAAGATCCAGCTCCATAAGCTCTCTTCGGATCCTGTCCTCGTCGAACAGTTCACGGTCGGCCTCTTCGGCGATCTGCTGGGCGAGCCAGGCGGTCCCCCGGACAGGCGCGAGTGGAAGCGTCAGCAGTCCCGTGATCAACCCCACGCGGTGCTCCCCTCGAGCTCGACGAAGCTGAACGGTGGAACCGGACCCGTGTAGCGAAATCGCATTCGCTCGGCCTGGCTGCGAGCGATGGCATCGGCGGCGGCATCAAAGCGCTCGATCCGACGTTCATCGACCAGAAAAGCCGCATTGAGCACCGCGCGCTCGTGTTGCGGCGCCCCGATCATCATGTCGACCGCATGTGGCTGCAGATGATCGATGATCGCCCCGGCATC
>DASYGJ010000199.1:0-4346 GCA_035999915.1 Leifsonia sp. | reverse complement strand
TCCTGGCCGCAGCCACCGTGGCGCGCTCGCCATTCACCGTCAGCAGCGCGATCAAGCCGCCGCGCGCGGTGGGCCAGGTGCTGCGCGAACGGGAGGTGGACGTGACGGTGGAGAACGACGAGCAGTGGCTCAAACGCATCGCGTCGGGCGCCGTGAAGACCCACCGGATCCGGTTGATCGGCGGCGACCCCTCAGCGCTCTCTGCAGCCCTCGGGGGGACGCCGGATGTGGCGATCTACGCGAACCCCGTCACACCATCGGGGCGGATCGAGCTCTTGCCGTTCCTGCACGAGCAAGCCATCTCCATCACGGCCCACAGATTCGGCAACCCTTCGCACCTGTCGGAAGGGCTGATCTGAGCGTGTCTGCCGCGATTCGACGCGCAAGGCTCGCTAGGGACGACACCTTGACATAACGAAGAACTGTCGGATACTGTCCGAATTGAATACTGCTTCATCTGTAGTCGTGCGGGTCAAAGGGGAGATTTGACCCACCCGTCGCACGAGCGACCGACGACCACTAATGGAGATTCACATGAAAAAACTGACGACGGCGCTTGTCGCCTCGGGTAGCGGGCTGATTCTGCTCATCGGCACCTCCGGTTCTTTAGCGCTATGGAACGATGCCGCGACTGTCGACGCCGGAAGCGTGGCTTCTGGTGTACTGACGATAAACGCAGCCAATGGCGCGTGGACACAGCAACTGCAGCAATGGGTCCCCGGCGACACCGAGACGTACACGGCCGAGGTCTCGATCGTCGCACAGGGCGACAATCTCGCCTCACAGGTCAAGATCGATCCCGGCTCAATCACAGGCGATCCGGAACTGCTGGGAGCGCTGGAAATCTCACTTACATTCGGTACGCCGACAGGCGGCACGCTCACACCTGTGGCCGGTGAAAGCAACGTCTACGACGTCGCGCCCGATAACCCCACATCTGGCACGCCGATTACAGCGCCTGTGACGGTGACCGTGACGTTCCCCGCGGATTCGGTCACAGGCACGGTTGCGCAAGGCCAGACAGTCCAGCTGGGCGGGATGCAATTCGTGCTCGATCAAGTCGCCGCCTGACAACCCCGCGAACACGATGAACCGCCTTGCGGGGCCATCATCGCTGAAAGGGGGTCGCGGTTCATCCGCTCTGCTGCGACCCTCTCGTGCGGCGATCATGCGCGCCACCCTCCTGCTCGCAGTGATATGTCTATCGATCCTGACGTTCACGCGCGCTAGCTTCGCCCTCTGGAACGCGGCGGCCCCGATTACTTCTACAACAATCGTCTCCGGCACATTGACGGCCACCGTAGCCGTTGGGGATGTGGCGTCATCAGAGAGCACATCCGCCGAATTCCCGCCGGGAACATGGTCAGGAATGCTGCCCGGCGAAACACGGCGATCCACGTTCACCGTCGCCAATACGGGGACGGCACCATTTGCACTCGAGGCATCACTCGACTCGGCTTCGGCGAGCAATGGCTTCGTCGTGATTGGTGTCGGGCCCGCGCCGTGTTCCGGGGACGGCACGGGAGAACAGACTCTGACGGATACGCCCGCGCCAGTTGGGCAAACCCAATCTGCATCGCAGGCGGTCACGTATTGCCTGTCGGTGACCCTTTCGCCTGAAATACCGGCGAGCGCGCAGAATACGACCATAGTGAGCGCGTTCACTCTCTTCCTCACGGCGAATCAGGCGACGTCGGGAGCCGGCGCATGAAGCGTCGATGGGTTGCTCTCGTGAGCGTTGCGGCACTTGCTGCGCTGATGGTTCCCGCTGCACCGGCCCTGGCAACCGGGTCGCATCCATCGTCCGATGTCGTCGAAGTGTCGCGGGACGGCGTTGTCTACCATCGCGATTACAGCGGACTCTTCGACGGCCGGCTTCTTGTCCCTGGAGGAAAAGCAGAGGATACGTTCGTTGTGAAGAACGACGGCGGAAGTCGCGGATTCCTCCGAGTCATTCTCGCGACGGTCGACATTCCGAATCGTGACGTCTTTCATGCTCTGACGATCTCGGCGGGCACGCCGGACCATCCGGGCAGGATGTTGCCGGTCTCCGTCGTGCGACCGTGTCTAACACTCCTGGAGGGCCAGCAGCTGATGCCGGGACAGAGCGTGCCTGTTGTCTCCGAACTGGCGCTCGGAGACCTGACAGCAACAGCAGGACAGGGCGTCCCGATCAAGTTCCAGCTTCAGATTCTCTTGTCTGAGAGTGACGATCGCGGCGAAGCAGGCTGCCCGGTTTCGCAATCGGCGCCATTCGAGCCAGGTGCGACCCTCGCCGCAACCGGATTCGCCGTGGCTGCCAGTGTCGGCGGTATTGCAGTGCTGCTGGTGGGCGTGGGTGGCGCTCTTACCGTGTGGTCGGGGCGACGCCGATCGAAGATGCCGAGGGGAGGCTCGAATGGTGCCTAATCGCTCCCATGATTCCGGACTTACCCTGCGCGTGCTCTGGGCCGTTCTGACGGCGGCGCTCTTGGCCAGTGTTCTCTTGGTCGGCGTGTTTGCTGTTGTGGTGCCTGCGGTGACGGGCTCGGCGACGTACACCATCCTGACGTCATCGATGAAGCCGCACCTTCCCCCGGGAACGTTCGTGGTGGTCGAACGCGAAAATGCGGCCGACCTTCGTGTTGGCGACGTCATCACGTACCAGCTGGCGTCGGGCAAGCCGGCCGTCGTCACGCATCGAATTGTGCAGGTGAGAGTCAATACCGACAACTCGCGAACGTTCATCACGCGCGGCGACAACAATGCGGTTGCCGATCCGGACGCCGTACGAACGGCCCAGATCAAGGGAAAGGTCTGGTACGCGATTCCCTTTGTCGGTTGGATGGCCACGATGCGGAACACCAGCATCGGATCGACAGCATTGACTGTTGCGGGCTGGGCGCTGCTCGCCTACGGAGTCGCTGTTGCAGCGCTGGCATCAGTGCGGCGGGTGCGGCGAGTTCGGGAGTCGGAAGACGATGGCTCCCCCGGATAGCCCGGTCTTCGCTTCGAATGGGTGCAGCCGACGGCCGGAAGGGGAGTGCCGACCGCCGGCTTGTGAGCCCGGTCTTTCCGGAACTCGCACGCTCACATCCCACCGCAGTGAGTGTGGCTCGAAAGGCACCCGTACCTCTCTCATGGAAAGACATTCGCGTTGCCTCAGTGTCACGGGAGTCACGCAGTTCGAAGGGAAAATGAGATGAAGACGAACGGTCGCAGAATCTCGATGCTGTCGTTATCTCTGGCATCGCTGTTTGTTTTGTCAGCGCTGGCCAGCAGTTCTTCCGCGATGGCCGCCTGGAGCGCGCGTGTGACGGCCACAGGGTCGGTGAGTGCCGGAAGTCTTTCCGTCGCTTTCGTCGGGGCGCTTCCGACGGTGACCTTCATCAATTCAACGCTCACGTCGACCGCATCCCTCAGCGTTTCGAACACGACGCCCAGTGCCGGCGCGCCGGGGGCCGAATTAGAGCTCACACTTTCCGGGCCGACCGACAGTCCGCTGGCCGCCGCGACGAACGTTGTCGTCTGGCCGGTGCTGAGCCCGGCGGAGTGTACTGACCTTGCCGCACCCGGTGCCGGCGCCTTTGCGGGCAAGTGGGCAAGCCCCGTCACGCTGACAACGGACGAACTGGCCGCAGGTGGCACGCAAACGTATTGTCTTCGCAGTTCCCTGGAGTCGCGTCAATCGGCGGCGACGAGCGGGGGAGCACAGTCTTTCGAAGCGAGCGCTACTGCACGTTTGGTTCTGCACGCGTTCAGCGCGTCTGTCACGTCTGTTTCGCACGTGACCAGTGCCTGGATATATCCAGCCTCGACCTTGAGTAGTTCCTGGTACAGCTTCATGCCGTCAGGTCAGGCCGCTTGTGTCGATGTGACGGACGGAGCGGACGCGGCTCCCGGGTCGCGCATCGGCACCTATTCTTGCCTGGGGGCAGGCTCTGCTGACCAATTGTTCACTTTCGACCCGCTCGCAGACTCTCTTGTCGGTATTCGAAGCGGCGTTTCGAACCTTCTCGTGGGGGTAGGACCCGACGGGGGCCCTGCGGTGCAGACATCCGATCCGTCTGATCCCTCGCAGAGATGGGAACCTCAGCTTGTCTCGCCGGGCACCTTTCAGCTGGTGAACGATGCCACCGGGATGTGTCTGACCGCTCCCGCATCGTTCGGGCCTCTGTCCATGGCCGCATGCGATGGATCGTCCGATCAGACCTTCATCGCCGTCCTAGAGTGACACCGTCGGAGCCGGCGCGCGCGGGGGGCCGACCCGCGGGAGCACCACCGTGACAACGAGACCGCCACCGCCCGCATTCGCGAGATCGACGCTCCCTCCGGCTGACCCCGCCAGCGCGCTGACGATGGAAAGC
>DASYGJ010000303.1:0-4510 GCA_035999915.1 Leifsonia sp. | reverse complement strand
CAGATCAATCCGATCGCGGTGCAGGTCATGGCCGAAGAGGGCATCGACATCGCTGGAAACGCCCCGAAGATCCTCACCACGGAGGCGGTCAAGGAGTCTGACGTGGTGATCACCATGGGCTGCGGTGACACCTGCCCGATCTTCCCCGGCAAACGCTACGAGGACTGGGACCTCACCGACCCCGCCGGACGCCCGGTCGACGAGGTCCGCCCCATCCGTGACGACATCAAGCAGCGAGTGCAGACCCTGCTCGCCGAACTGCTGCCCGCGAACGTCTGAGGCACATGCCCATCGACCCTCGTTGTGGGGACCCTCGTTGTTCGTTGGTCAGTCGACGCCGGTGAATCGTCGCCGACCCAACACGTAGCCGACGGCGACGCTGCCGGCGATTGCGAGCATCATCGGAACGATCATCGAGGGTCCCTCACCGGTGAATTCCAGCACGAGAATAAGCGCGGTCAATGGTGCGCGCATCGAGGATGCGAGGAAGGCTGCCGCCCCGATCAGTGCGAATGCGGCCGGCGGGACCCCTGGCCAGGCGAGGTCCCAAGCGGTTCCGGCCAACGCACCGCAGACGGCGCCGATCGCCAGAGACGGTGTCAGGGTTCCGCCCGCAGCTCCTGAACCGATGGTGCCGACCGTCGCCGCCACCTTGAACACGAGAAGCGCCGCCAGCAAGCCTGCCGAAATGGTCGCATCGAATGCGATCTGGGCGAGGGAGCGCCCATTGCCGAGGATCGCCGGGAACCAGACCGAGAGCAACCCGACGCTCGCGAACACGAGGGGCATCACGACAAGGATGCCCCACGACTTCGGTCGATGCGTCTGCGCCAATTGAGCTAGCCGCACGAACCCGATTGCGGCGAATCCCATCACGGGTCCGACCAACACTGACCACATCACGATGGAGGGGGTGAATGTGAACTTGGGGAGCGCGTAGAGAGCGGAGGCTGGGACCGTGAGGTGTCCGACGAGGGTTGCAATCGCGGCGGTGGCGACCGCGGGGAGCACGGTGGCGAAACTGATCTCAGCGAGCAGGATCTCGACAGTGAATACGGCGCCGCCGAGTGGCACGTTGTAGACCGCGGCGAGTCCGGCACCGGCGCCGCAGGCGACGAGGATTCGTCGTTCGCGGGCGCTCACCCCGGCGCGGTCGCTCAACCAGCCGGAGACCAGTGCACCCAACTCGCGCGGAGCCACCTCCCGACCGATCGACGCGCCAAGGCCGACGATCACCACTTGCAAGGCGGCGTTGACGAGAGTGACGGCCGCTGGCATCCGTTTGCCGCCCACGCTGCGTTCAACGGACACGAACGGCTGCCCCCATTTCCGCATCGCCCACCAGCCGATCGCGCCTACCACGCCCGCGACAGACAGGGCGATGACCCTGGTGACTGGTGGCGTCTTCAGCAGCCCGTCGAGGAAGGTTCCCTCGGAGTAGTTGTATGCGAGGTGTTGGACCAGATGGAGTCCGGCCGCGACAGCCGCGCCTGCAGCTCCCGCCCCCAACCCGACCAGGAGAGTTACGACCGCCAGACGCAGCAACCAGCGAGGAGTCGCTGGGAGGGTTGGGCGTCTCACGTTTCGATGCTAGCGGCATGGCTTGGATCAGGACCGCGGACGTCCAGTTGCCGGCAGGGTTCGGATCGGACCGTGATCCAGACCGGAAATCCATGTTTCTCATGAAACCCCTGCAAGTGCGCTCCTACAACTATTGCGATCGCGCAATTGAGGCGTTATATGGGGGCAAATGACCGTGAACAACAGAAAGGGTGTGCCTTGGACCTGAGCGGAAGAGTGGCCTTCGTCGTCTCCGACGCCGCGAGTTATCTGCCCGCGACAACAACATCCGTCGACGGTGGGATCCTGCAAGGCAGCGTGGGCTTGTGAGTGCGTCCCGGATCGAGGACTACGCGCTCATCGGCGACCTCCATACCGCCGCCATGGTCGCGATCGACGGGTCCGTGGACTGGCTGTGCCTTCCGCGGTTCGACTCTCCTGCTTGCTTCGCCGCGATGCTCGGCGACGACTCGGCCGGGCGGTGGCGTATCGCGCCGACCGGCGCCGGGCCCTGCACCCGACGCAGGTACCGTGACGACACGCTCATCCTCGAAACCGAGTGGGAGACGAGCACCGGGCACGTACGGATCACGGACTTCATGCCGATCCGCGATCAGGCGGCCGACCTGGTGCGCATCGTCGAGGGGCTCTCCGGCTCGGTTCCGATGCAGCTGGAGCTCGTGCTGCGGTTCGACTACGGGCACATCACGCCCTGGGTGACGCGGAGGGACGGAGGGGTCCGGGCGATCGCGGGCGGCGACGCCGTCCTGCTCACCGCGGACATCCCCCTCACCGGCCGGGACATGCGCACGGTGGCGGAATTCACCGTGGGAGCAGGCGACCGGGTGCGCTTCGCGCTGACGTGGTACCCCAGCGAGCAGGATGAGCCGACACCCGCGGACCCCGATGCGGCGCTCGCGCTGACCGAGCAGTTCTGGAAGCGGTGGAGCGACCAGAGCACGGCTTTCGGGCCGAACAGGGATGCCATCCAGCGGTCACTGATCACCTTGAAGGGGCTCACTTACCGGCCCACCGGCGGAATCGTGGCCGCACCGACCACGTCCCTCCCCGAACAACTGGGCGGCCCGCGAAACTGGGACTACCGGTACTGCTGGCTGCGGGACGCCACACTCGCGCTGCAGTCCCTCCTCAGCGCCGGTTATACGGATGAGGCACGATCCTGGCGCGATTGGCTGCTGCGGGCGGTCGCCGGCGACCCCGCCGAGCTGCGGATCATGTACGGCCTGGACGGACGCCGGCGACTGCCCGAGGAGACGTTGGACTGGCTCCCCGGGTACGAGGGCTCGACGCCGGTGCGCGTCGGCAACGCCGCAGCCGACCAGCTGCAGCTGGACGTCTGGGGAGAGGTCCTCGACGGTCTCGCCTTGACCCGGTCGACCATCGGAGCCGGAGAGGGCGACATCTGGAACCTCCAATGCGCTCTCCTCCAGCACCTCGCTTCGGTCTGGCGCGATCCGGACAATGGCCTCTGGGAGATGCGCGGCCCCAGGCGGCATTTCACTCACTCGAAGGTGATGGCGTGGGTCGCCGTCGACCGGATGATCACCGGCGTGCGCCGGTTCGGCCTGCCGGGACCTGTCCGGCGCTGGGAGCGGCTGCGCGCCGAGATCCGGCGGGACGTCTTGGAGAACGGGTACGACGCCAAGCGAAACACGTTCGTCCAGTCTTACGGTTCACACGACTTGGATGCCTCTCTGCTGCTCATCCCACGCGTCGGCTTCCTGCCGGGGGACGACCCACGAGTGGTCGGCACGATCGAAGCCATCCAGCGCGACCTCACCGACCAGGGCCTCGTTCTGCGGTATCGCCCGGAGGACAGCGACGACGGTCTACCCGGCACGGAGGGTGTCTTCATCGCGTGCTCGTTCTGGCTGGTGGACGCACTGATCGGCGCCGGGCGCAGGGAGGAGGCCGAGGAGCTTTTTGGCAAGCTCCTCGAGCTGCGCAACGATGTCGGGCTGCTAAGCGAGGAATACGACCCGCGAGCCAGACGCCAGTTGGGCAACATGCCGCAGGCGTACAGCCACTTTGCGCTGGTCAGAAGCGCGTTCCATCTCCTGTCGGGCAGTGCGGGAACCTCCGAGGACCGCATCCCGATCGACACACAGAAAGAGCTCACCGATGTCTGAACAACGATCAGAAGGAAAGTGAGCACATGGCCTACCGATACGTCCAGCTTCCGAGCGGCCGGGTTGCCGGAATGACAGGCAGAGGAGACCCGGCCGCGCACCATCTCGCCGTGCTCTTTCACCCGACACCGGGAGCATCCGGTTTCGATCCGGACCCCACCATCACCTCAGCATCCGGGGTACACATGATCACGTTCGACCGCCCCGGCTACGGCTCAAGCGAGCCCGACGACATCACAGTGAACGACTGGGTCGACGACATCGCCGCCTACTTGCGGCGGGTCAAAAGCACGGCGAGCGACACCTCCGCTCACACCCTCTACAAACAAATCAGCATGATCGGGTGGAGGGAGGGAGGGATCTTCGCCACCGCGCTGTGCGCGCGGCACCCCGACCTGACCGACAAGCTTGTCCTCGTTGGTGTCCCCGAGCCGTCCAAGGCCGCGAGAGGGCAAGGCGACGACACGGTCCACGCGTTCCTCGGGGTCGGGGCCGAGCCGCCGGGATACCGAGACCGGGTGCAGCGCATGCTCGATGACGCACACGTCCAAGGCGACACCGGCGTAACGATCGACCGCCGGGCATTCGAGGACACGGGGCTGCAGGAACTCTCCGCCGCGACCGAGGCTCTCGTCCTGTACGGGAAGATGGACCCCTACGCCACCACGACCGACGCCCACTTCTATGGCTCCCGGCTCCCGAACGGAAAGCTCCGGAGCGCCAGCAACGGCGGCGACCTCATCACAGCCGAATGGGGACACGTGCTGGACTACCTGCACTCCTGACGTCGGCCCGGCCGT
>DASYGJ010000287.1:0-9108 GCA_035999915.1 Leifsonia sp. | reverse complement strand
GCGAACTCCGCGAAGCCGGCGGCCGCCGCGCGGTCGAGCACGGCTTTGAGGTTCTTGGTCCTGCGCTCGAGCCTCACTCGGCGACCGGATGCGATGAGTGCGGTCTTGAGACCGAGCAGCCGGTCGAGCGGGACGGCCGGGTCGTAGACCAGCACGAGCGCGGGAACGGACTCGTCGACCGGAACCTCGATCAGGTCGACGACGCGTTCGAAGCCGATCGAGAAGCCGCACGCGGGCACGTCGGTGCCGAGGAAGCGGCCGATCATGCCGTCGTAACGGCCACCGCCTCCGACCGAGCTGCCGGAGCCCGGGTGCGCGATCTCGAAGATCGTGCCGGTGTAGTAGCCCATGCCGCGCACCAGCGTCGGGTCGAACCGCAGCGTCACACCCGGGGGCAGTGTGTCGAGGGAGTGTGCGAGCGCTTCCAGCGCCGCGACCGCGTCGGCGTCGACCCCGTCAGGCAGGATGCCGGTGATCGCCTCGACGGTCAGCTCGACACCGCCGTCGGCCAGGTGAGGCTCGAGGTTCTCCAGGATGCCGCCGAGCACCGCTGCGGAGTCGGCCCCCTCGCCGGCGAGTTCGGCAACCACGCCGGCGGCGCCGATCTTGTCCAGCTTGTCGATCGAGATCAGCGCCTGCGGCCAGCGCGCCTCGGCGAAGCCGCAGAACTCGAGCAGCCCGTTGAGAAGACGTCGGTCGTTGATACGGATCGTGCAATTCTCGAGACCCAAGTCATCCAATGCGGCAGCGGTCGCCGTGATCAGTTCGACCTCGGCGAGCTGGCCCTCCTCGCCGATGATGTCGATGTCGCATTGCACGAACTGGCGGTAGCGGCCCTTCTGCGGACGCTCCGCCCGCCAGACCGGCGCGATCTGGATCGACCGGAAGACGGGCGGCAGCTCGGCTCGGTGGGTGGCATAGAAGCGCGCCAGTGGAACCGTCAAGTCGAAGCGCAGGCCCAGATCGGTGAGGCCGAGAATGTCCCCCGACTCGATCGCCGCAGTGAGGTCGTCGGCGTCGAGGCCGCGCTTCAGAACGCTGTAAGCAAGCTTCTCGTTGTCGCCTCCGACGCCAGAATGCAGGCGGGCCACATCCTCCATCACCGGGGTCTCGATCTCGTCGAAACCGTGGGCCGAGAAGCTGCGGCGGATGACGCGCAGGGCGTGCTCGCGGCGAGCCTTCTCGGCGGGGAGGAAGTCGCGCATCCCGCGGGGAGGTGTGATGGGTGAAGCCATGCCCCCGATTCTTCCATGCGCCGCCCCCGCTCCCCTCCCGCATCCCCACCTCCCCGACTACGCACCAACCACCACGCGAGTACGCCCGAAATCGGCCGAAAACCATCGAGTACGCGGAGAATTCGTGTACTCGAGGGTGGAGCGGCGGGGGCCTCGGGTCGTAAGATGTGGGTGTTGCCACCCTACGGTCGGGCACGTCCGGCTCGGTGGTGTCCCAGTGGACCTGGCATGAGTCGCATCCGTTCCCGACCACGGCACGGTGCTCGCTGCCAGACACAAGAGGCCGACGGCGCGACCGCCAAACGCCGTGAGTGCAGACGCCAGGAGTGCGGTACCGCTCTCACCCGAATGGTCGAGGTGGCACCCACCCTGCGATCGCACCGCCGGCCCTCCCCCTCCCCCTCCCACCTGGGTAGCGGATGCTGTGCCAAAGTGGTCGGATGATCGTCGAGCACGCGGTTCTCCCCGTCATCCCGGGCGAGGAGGAGGCTTTCGAGGCCGACTTCGCGCGCGCCCGGCCCCTCATCTCAGCGATGCCCGGCTTTCTCGGCTTGAGCCTGTCACGTCAGGTCGAACAGCCCAATCACTACCTGCTCCTGGTTCAGTGGGAGACGCTCGAAGCGCACACGGTCGGCTTCCGCGGCTCGCCGGAGTACGCCGAATGGCGGGCGCTGCTGCACCATCACTACGACCCGTTCCCGGCCGTCGTCCACTACGCGCCGCTGGATTGACCGGTCAGGATCTGCGTCAGCGAGGCGTCAGGCGTCAGATCTCGGAGGCCGGAAGCCCGATGATCCCCGCATCCGCACTCTCCGCCTCGTACTCTCGGATCTCCCCCTGAAGGTCGCGGAGCGTGGAACGGAGAGCGCGTTCCGCGTTCAGGCCCTTCGCCTTCGCCGAGGCGACGATCGCCAGCAACAGCGGGCCGAGCTCATCCTCCGACGCCACGGAGACCCCGCCCGCAGCGTCGACCTCGAGCAGTCCGACCTTCTCGGCGCGGCCGAGCAGTTTGTCGGCCAGCGCCAGAGACGGCATGGCTTGCGGGATGCCGTCGAGCACGCTCGTGCGCTCCGGCTTCTCGGTCTTCTTGAGGTCCTCCCAGAACTCGACGACATCGTCGGCCGTCTCCGCTTTGCGGTCGCCGAACACGTGCGGGTGACGGCCCACCATCTTCGCGGTCATCTGGGCGGCCACGTCCTGGATGTCGAACTCCTCCCCCGGAGTGTGCGCCGCGATGTCCGAGTGGAACAGCACCTGGTAGAGCACATCGCCGAGTTCCTCGATCAGATCTTCGCGGTTGCCTGTTTCGATCGCGTCGATGAGCTCATACGTCTCCTCAATCAGATATTGCACGAGCGACTCATGCGTCTGGTCGGCGTCCCACGGACATCCGCCCGGGCCTCGCAGCCGGGTCATCACGGCTACCAGCTCGTCGAGCCGTGTCGGCTGCTGCCCGACCGGTCCGGATGAGAAGCTCATGTCGGTCATCTGCCCTCTCCTCGCGTCGTGTCCATCCTCTCACCGCGCGCGCAGCGCTAGCCTGGCCGTATGGCAACACGAATCGCCCGCGTCACCATCTCGGTGAACGACCTGGTTCCCGCACTCGCTCTCTACCGGGATGTCATCGGTCTCGACGAGTTGTACACGATCGAGGGCCTGTCGATGCTGACGACCGACAAGAACGCCCCCGCCGGAGCAGCGACCGAAGTGCTCCTGCACCAGCGGACGCCCACGCCGGGTGACGCCGGAGTCGCCGCCAGCTTCACCGTCGGAGATGTGGACGCCGCCACGGCCGCGGCCGTCGAAGCCGGCGCCGCGGTCGTGGACGAACCCGCCGACCAGGAGTGGGGCGAACGTCAGTCCGTGCTCCGGGACGTCGACGGCAACATCCTCTGCCTCGTGTCGCCCCTCGTCCCGCCGCTCAGCTAGATGAGCATCATCCGCTCCGAGCGCACCGCCGCCGGTCTGCTCCTGGGTGCCGCCGCGCTCGGCCTTCTGCTCGCGAACACCGGCGCCGGACCACACCTCCTCGAGGTGCAGCACGCGCCCCTCGCACTCGGCAGTGTCAAACTCAGCGTCGGGCACTGGATCAGCGACGGCCTGCTCGCGGTCTTCTTCTTCATCGTCGCCGTCGAGCTCAAACATGAACTGGTCGCCGGCGAGCTGAACAGTTTCAAGAAGGCCGTGCACCCGGCGATCGCGGCCGTGGGCGGCGTCATCGTCCCGGTGCTGATCTATCTGCTGTTCACGACCGGAGGCGACCTCGCCGAGGGCTGGCCCATCCCGACCGCGACGGACATCGCGTTCGCCCTCGGCGTCCTCGCCGTGTTCGGACGCGGTCTGCCGAACCGTCTGCGCGTCTTCCTACTGGCGCTGGCCGTGCTCGACGACCTCATCGCGATCGTCATCATCGCCGTGTTCTTCACCGCGGACCCCAACCTGCTCGAGCTGGGGCTCGCCGTGATCACGGTCGCCGTGTTCGGCATCCTGAGTCGTCTGCTGCGGGGCCGGATGCGCTGGCCCATCGGCGTGCTCATGACGCTGGTCGCGGGCCTCACCTGGTGGCTCGTCTGGGATTCGGGTGTCCACGCGACGATCGCCGGCGTGGCGCTCGGACTGGTCATGGCCCGAAAGCCGGCCGGCCGGCTCGCCCATGCGCTCGAGCCGTGGTCGAACGGCGTGATCCTCCCGCTGTTCGCGTTCTCGGCCGCACTCGTCGTGATCCCTTCGGTGGCGCCTTCGCAGCTTTCGCCCGCGTTCTGGGGCATATTCGTCGCACTGCCCGTTGGCAAGCTCGTGGGGATCACTCTGGGCGGCTGGCTCGGTTCCTTCACCCGGCCGAAGGCCCAACGGGGGCGCATCCCGCTGCCCGCTCTCCTCACGATCGGCACCCTGGGGGGCATCGGCTTCACCGTCTCGCTGCTGATGAACGAGCTCGCGTTCGCCGGCAGCGAGCTGGTGCGCAGTGAGGGAACGCTCGCGGTGCTGCTCGGCTCGGCCGTTTCCATCGTCGCCGCCGGATTCGCGGTGTCGGGTCTTGCGCGGCGCTCGCGTCGCCGGCATCCTCACGGCCCCGAACATCCCGATCCGACGCCGATCACCTGACGCCGAGGCGGTTCTGCCGAACTTCACAGCGGAACCTGACACGCTGACGGCATGACCTCGGTTCACGTCATCGGCACGACGAGCACACCCCCGGAACCCGGCAGGACGCTCGTTCCTCTCACCGATGAAGACGAGGTCGACCGCGCTCGACGCGAGCGGTTCACAGACTTCATGCTCAACTACAAGTTCGCGATCGCCGAAGTCGTCACCAAGATCGAGATCCTGCGCGACGACTTCAACAACGACCACGAATACAACCCGATCGAGCACATCAACTCCCGGTTGAAGAAGCCCGAAAGCATCCTTGAGAAGCTCGACCGCAAGCACGCGCATTTCGATAAGCGGTGGGAGCTCGACCACGTCCGCGCGAACATCCTCGACATCGCCGGTGTGCGCGTGACGTGCAGCTTCATCGCAGACATCTACAAAATCCGCGACACCATCGTCGGCCAGGAAGACGTGACCCTCCTCGCCGAGCGCGACTACATCGCGTCACCGAAGGAGAACGGTTACCAGAGCCTGCACCTCATCGTCGAGATCCCGGTGTTCCGTGCTCGGGAGGCGATCCGGGTGCCCGTCGAGATCCAGATTCGCACCATCGCTATGGATTTCTGGGCGAGCCTCGAGCACAAGATCTATTACAAGTACGCGGGTGCGGTGCCCGAAACCCTGAAGGCCGAGCTGGCACAGGCAGCGGATGCCGCCAACCGCCTGGACCGCAAGATGGAGCAGTTGCACGAACAGGTGCGCACCTCCAAGCGCTGAACGCTTTCGTCAGAGCGCCACCTGGTCGTGCCGAGCGATCCCGAACCGCTGGTCGGGATAGCGCAGACCCGAGAAGTACCGGTTGGTGTGGGCGACGATCTGTTCGCCGGTGATGGCGACGCCGTCCCATTCGGTGTCCGTGGTGGTGTGCGCATCGCTCACCAGCGTCACGTCGAATCCGCGCACTGCGGCGCTCTGCGTGGTGGTGCGGACGCAGAAGTCCGACTGGGCGCCCGCCACGACCAGCCGTGTCACGTCCAGAGCTTCCAGAACGTCATCGAGGTCGGTGTCGGCGAAAGAGTCACGGTACCGCTTGTGAATCAGCGCCTCGCCGTCGGCGCGAACCAGCCCGTCGGCCAACTGCCATGCTGCAGTTCCGCGCTCCAGCCCCTCGTCTTCCTGCTGCACCCACACGACGGGGACCCCGGATGCGCGGGCCCGGTCGACGAGCGCCGCCGTCCGGCTCACCACGCCGACGGAATCGAAGCATCCGTCGACCACTCCCTTCTGCAGGTCGATGACAAGCAGCGCGGTCGGGGCGTGGGCGTCGAGAGAGTCGGTCACGGCACTATTCTGCCCGCCGTGTGCCCCGCGAATGCGACGCTTGCGCGAGGATGAGGGGGTGACCCAGAACCCGCAGAGGGCGACCTCCGCCATGCCACCACTGCCGCTGGAGGTGGTGGCGGCGGTTATCGTCGACGCGAGCGGCCGCGTCCTCGCCTGCCGCCGCTCGCAGCAGAAGGATGCGGCTGGGCGGTGGGAGTTCCCGGGCGGCAAAGTCGAGGCGGGCGAGTCACCGCAGGAGTCGCTGCGGCGCGAGATCCGCGAAGAGCTCGGCGTCGACATCGTCGTGGGCGAGCTCGTCGACCGCTCGGTCACCCACGTCGGCGGCCGCGCCATCGCCTTGAGTTGTTTTCGCGCCCGCCTCACCGCCGAGGCGCCCACAGTGAGCACCGATCACGATCGGATGCGCTGGATCGCCCCGGCCGGCCTCGGCGCGTTGGAGTGGGCGCTCCCCGACCTCCCGGCGGTGCGCATCCTCTCCCGCGCTCCTTCGTTCGCCCCTTGATGGCGCACTGAGGTAACCAGACCGACAACAACGGGCAAACGACGCTGCCCGACGGGGCCCGGAGGGGCGAAGATGGCTGCATGAGACAGGCGGAGCTGCGGGATGCGCTCGACCTGGTGCGAGCGCGCGGCGCGAAGGCGCAGCTGGTGGTGCGGCGCGAAGGGGTCACCCTCATCGATCGCACGTTCGATTGCCAACCGTCCGACCTGTTCTGGACCTTCTCGGCCGCGAAGCCGTACACGGTCGTCCTGATCCTCGCGCTGGCGGAGCGCGGCATCCTCGACCTCGACGAACCGGTGGCGAGGTACTGGCCGGCGTTCGCTGCCCACGGCAAGGAGTCGATCACGATCCGGCAAGTGCTGCGTCACCGCTCCGGGTTCGCCACAGCGGGCAGCGCGGTGGGCGACGCACTGGCCATGACCGGATGGTCCCGCACCCTTCGGCGCATCGAACGGGCACGTCCGGTGTGGCCACCCGGCACGGCTCCGGCTTACCAGTTCGTGATCTTCGGCTTCATCCTCGGCGAGGTCGCCCGGCGTGCCACGGGAGTGCCGATGCCCGAGTTGATGTCGACGATGCTGCTCGAACCGCTCGGAGTCCGAGACACCTTCCTCGGACTGCCGGCCGATCAGTGGCCTCGCCATGTTCCGCTGAACGCCGCCCGGCCCGTGCGGGCGGTGGTCAACCGGCGCGCGACTCGGGCGGCGGTCATCCCGTCGGCCGGCCTTTCGACCACGGCCCGGGATGTGGCGGTCTTCTACGAGATGCTGCTGAACGGAGGCGTCACCGCCGACGGTCAGCGCATCCTCTCGGCCGCAACGCTCGAAGCGGCACTGGTGCCGAGCAGCGAAGGGCGCATCGACCGGTTCGCCCGCACGCCCATCCGCTGGGCGGAAGGATTTCAGCTGGGCGGGCCACGACACGTGCCGGGTTCGATCACTCCGATGGGGATGCACAGCAGCCCGCGAACGTTCGGCCACAACGGCAGCAACTGTTGCATGGCCTGGGCGGACCCGGACCGGCGCATCGTCTTCGCCTATCTCACGAACAAGATCACGCGCGTCCGGGACGACATGCAGCACCTCGCCGATGTCGCCGACGCCGTGTTGGATGCGTGCACGCCCTGACTGCACGCCGCCGTTTGTCGCGTCACGACGCTTCGCCTGACTGAGAACGACGTCAGCCGTCACATGGGTGACCATCCGGCGCGAAGCAAGGTTCTGCGGATGAGGCGGAGCGTCGGCGCTCCCGTGGAAGCGATGCGGATGACCGTCTC
Source organism: Leifsonia sp. (assembly GCA_035999915.1). GTDB lineage: Bacteria > Actinomycetota > Actinomycetes > Actinomycetales > Microbacteriaceae > Leifsonia. Next base: position 1,658 of record DASYGJ010000287.1, on the reverse strand, counting down.
GCCGAGTGCCTGCAACTCGGCCGTGCGGCTGAGATCGCGACGCCACTGCGCGCGGTCGGTTCGGTGGTGGTCACCCTCGTATTCGACGATGACGCCATAATCGGGAAAGCGAAGATCGGGTCGTGCTACGAACCTCCCGTCCGTATCGCGGAGATCGACGTTGACCTGCAAACGCGGAAAGCCGGCACGCACCAGGGCTACCCGGAGGTGCGACTCCTGTGGCGATTCGGAACGCTCGTGGAGCAGACCGGCTGCCGCGCGGGCCGTCCCCGCCCCCGGCCGTCCGGACAGTCGGGCGGCTTCGGCGGCCAGTTCGGGAATGGATGCCCGCGGCGAGCGCCAGTGAACGATGGCGTCACCCAGCGCGACCAGTTCGCCCAGCTCGAGGTGTGCGGCCAGATCGGCCCACGTACGCCGGGGGCTGGTCACCCGGATCCGTCCCAACTCGACGACATCCGCCCCCGCCAGCGCCAGCTGATGCCCGACGATCCCGGAAGCCCTCGACGCGCGGCGCGGCGGGGGAACCGCCAGATGGAGCCGGTCGGCTCTCGCGAGGTTCGACGGCACGGGGAGGTCGAGAAGCGCTGCTGCGGTGCCGTGGCTGAAGGCGCCGCCCTCCGGGATCCGGTCGGACAATGCGAGACATCGTGACCACAGATCGGGCTCGGAGTGGACGCTCTCGCGCACTCCTCGCACTGGTGTGCGCAGGTCGCTCGCGCGCATCCGACGCTCCGAGATGCCCGCGGCGCGACCGTCGTGCACCGAGAACGCTCGCCGTGCACGGACGACGGCAGAGGGTGAGGCTTTCGCATCCTTCGACCCTGCCCGATCCGATCCCGTGCCGCAGAATCTCTGCACAGGCCCGGGCATGAGTTGTCACGAACTGTCGTTTCTGGCGACCCGAGGCGACAGTCAGCGACAAACGAAGCAGCGAGATCGCGGGCGCGAACCCGCAGAATGGGGGGATGCGCGCGATGGTCTACGAAGAGTTCGGCGGGGCTGTCACCGTGCGGGAGGTCCCCGATCCGATGGCGCCGGAGGGCGGCATCGTGGTGCGGGTGGGCGCGTCGGGTCTCTGCCGGAGCGACTGGCACGCGTGGGCCGGGCACGACGACAGCGTGCGGCTGCCGCAGATTCCGGGGCACGAGTTCGCCGGAACGGTCGCGGAAGTCGGCGCAGGCGTGCGCAAGTGGCGTGTCGGCGATCGAGTCACCGCGCCGTTCGTGAACGGATGCGGCGCTTGCGACTGGTGCCGGAGCGGGCAGTCGCAGGTGTGCCCGAACCAGACCCAGCCGGGATTCACGCATCCGGGTTCGCATGCCGAACTGGTCGCGATCCGGGCGGCCGACCTGAACGCTGTGGCCATACCGGACGCCCTCTCCGACGACGCCGCCGCGAGCCTCGGGTGCAGATTCGCGACGGCGTACCGCGGCGTGCGATCGCGGGCGAACGTGCAGCCCGGCGAATGGGTGGCGGTCTACGGCGTCGGCGGCGTCGGTCTCAGCGCGGTGATGGTCGCATCGGCGCTCGAAGCGAGGGTCATTGCCGTCGACCGGAATCCCGCCGCGCTCGAGTTCGCCCGCACGGTCGGCGCGGAGGTGGTGCTCACGGCCGGCCTCTCCACCCCGGCCGAGATCGCCGAGATCACCGACGGCGGC
>DASYGJ010000274.1:0-2972 GCA_035999915.1 Leifsonia sp. | reverse complement strand
GCGGTCGCGGCCGCCAAGCAGGCGATACACGAGCTGAGCGACGCGGTGACAATCAGCCCAAGCACATACGAGAGGCTCCACGGCCTGCGCCGTGACGCCTATTTCGGACCTGAGTACCGCGAGGGCATACAGGCCTTCCTGCAGAAGCGCCCGCCGGACTTCGAGGCCGCGCGTGCTCGCGCAGGCGGGGCAGGCGGCGAGACAAGCGACGCTCCACCGGCGCCGGGTTAAGCCTTTTCACGCCCGCGTCGGGAAGGTGTAGCATGACTGTCAGCTTCGCCTCAATTCCTCGGCGGGCAATGTTGTTCCGGCTCTAACGTTCGGCCGGCGTCGGCGTGACCTCACGGTCAACGCACTCTCTTTACGCGTCAGGAGCCGAGTTCATGCACCGCCCTGCGGAAGCACCCGGGATGATCGCCCCGGCAGAGCTGACCCCGCTCGTGGCGCGGCGAGGTGATGTCCACCAGACCCGGTGGGTGTCGCCCGATCAATCAAAGGCAAGGCGACGTGTATGAAGGCTCTCGTTTATCACGGTCCGGGCCAGCGCGGCTGGGACACAGTCAATGACCCGACCATCATCGATCCGACGGACATCATCGTCCGGATCGACAGCTCGACCATCTGTGGCACGGACTTGCACATCCTCAAGGGAGATGTGCCCGAGACGACACCCGGCACCGTACTCGGTCACGAGGCCGTGGGAACCGTGCAGGCAATTGGAGCGAATGTCAGCACGGTGGTCGTCGGTGACCGGGTGCTGGTGTCGTGCGTGAGCTCGTGCGGGCGTTGTCGGTTCTGTAAGGAGGGCCGCTACGGCCAGTGCCTGGGTGGAGGCGGATGGATCTTCGGGCACCTGATCGACGGGCTGCAGGCCGAGTACGCGCGCGTGCCGTTTGCGGACAACTCGGTCTACAAGGTTCCGGACGAGCTCAGCGACGAGCAGGTTCTGTTCCTGGCGGACATTCTTCCGACGGCGTACGAAGTCGGTGTGCTCAACGGCATGGTCTCTCCGGGCGATGTCGTGGCGATCGTCGGTGCCGGGCCGATCGGTCTGGCGGCGATCCTCACCGCGACGCTCTATACGCCGATGCGGATCGTGGCGATCGACCTGGCCGACAGCCGGCTCGAGAGCGCCATGCGGTTCGGCGCGGACACGACGATCAACAACGGCCGCGAGGACGCGTGTGCGCAGGTGATGGAGCTCACCGAAGGCCTCGGCGCCGATGTCGCCTTCGAGGCGGTGGGCGTGCCCCAGACATTCGAGCTGGCGACGGAACTGATCCGCCCCGGCGGACGCGTGGCGAACATCGGCGTGCACGGCAAGCCGGTAACGCTCCACCTCGAGAAGCTGTGGATCCGCGACGTCACGGTGACGACCGGACTGGTCGACACGTACACGATCCCGCGGCTGATGAAGCTGGTCGCCAGCGGCCGCCTCGATCCAACGGTCTTCGCCACCCACCGCTTCGCGCTCGGGGACACGATGAGCGCCTACGACACGTTCGCCGACGCAGCGTCCACCAACGCGCTGAAAGTCGTGCTCCAAGGCAGCGAGCGCGATCCGAGCTCCAACGGTCACATCGCCGCGAGCGTCATGGCCGGAGCAGTGTGAGCACGATTTCTGATTCACCCGAGCATGTCCACCAAGAAATGAGATTCTCATGTCAGTACGAGTAGCCATCAATGGCTTCGGCCGCGTCGGCCGGAGCGTGCTGCGCGCCGCCCACGAGCAAGGTGCCGACATCGAGGTGGTCGCCGTCAACGATCTCGTCGATGCCGCGACGCTGGCGCATCTGCTCAAGTACGACTCCGTCTACGGCCGGTTCCCAGGCCAGGTCGCAGCTGCGGCGGGAGGGATCGTCGTCGACGGCGTAAAGGTGCGCACATTGGCGGAGACCGATCCCCGCGCGTTGCCCTGGGAGGAGCTCGAAGTCGACGTCGTGATCGAGTCGACCGGAGCGCTTCGCACCCGCGCCGCCGCCGCCCAGCACCTGGAAGCCGGTGCCCGGAAGGTGATCATCTCAGCGCCGGCAAAAGGCGCCGAGCCGCCGGATGCCACGCTCGTGTTGGGCGTGAACTTCGACGAGGTCTACGACCCCGAAACGCATCACGTCGTCTCGAACGCATCGTGCACGACCAACTGCCTCGCCCCGGTCGCGATGGTCCTGCACGACACCGTCGGGATCGAGCACGGGCAGATGACGACTGTGCACGCCTACACCTCTGACCAGAACCTGCTCGACGGGCCGCACACGGATCTGCGTCGTGCGCGCGCGGCGGCGGTCAATCTGATCCCGACCTCGACGGGCGCGGCCAAGGCGCTCGGCCTCGTGATCCCCGAGCTCGAGGGCCGGTTGAACGGCTTTGCCGTGCGCGTGCCGATGACCACCGGGTCGATCGTCGACCTGACCGTGGAGACCCACCGGGCGACGAGCGCCCAAGAAATCAACTCGGCCTTCCAGCGCCTCGCCGATCACGGAGCGCTGGAGGGGATCCTCGCCTACACCGAGGATCCGATCGTCTCCTCGGACATCGTCAAGTCGTCGTATTCGTCGATCTTCGATGCGGCGCTGACGTCTGTCGTCGACGGTACCCAGGTGAAGGTCGTCGCGTGGTATGACAACGAGTGGGGTTACTCGAGCCGGCTTGTCGATCTCGCACAGCGCGTGGTCGTGCCGGTCGCGCAGGCGGTGTAGCACTCCGTGGCCACGACCCAAGCCATTTGGCCCCCAGGACCGGCCCGCAAGGTCCTCGCTCGGTCGAGATCCAGACCTAACCCCCTTTCGAAGTCAAGTAGGAGCAATCATGTCTGAAGCGGTCATTGTCGATGCCATCCGCACGCCGATCGGGCGGGCGATTAAGGGGACGCTGAGGGACATCAGGGCTGATGACCTCGCGGCGATTCCGCTGCGCGCCCTCGTCGAGCGCAATCCGGAGGTCAATTTCAGGGAGACCGACGACGTCATGATGGG